>CADDZC010000048.1 GCA_902812365.1 Acidobacteriota bacterium
GGAGAACGCCGCCGGGGGGCGGGCGCGGTTTGCGGGCATCGTGGGGACGGCGGCCGTCAAGGTGTTTGGGCTCGAGGTGGCGCGGACGGGTTTGAGCGGGGCCGAGGCGCAGGCGGCGCGGCTGGATGCGGCCACGGCCACCGTCCGAACGGCGGCGCGGGCGAGATATCTGGGGGGCCAGGACATAGTGGTCAGACTGCTGGCCGAGCGGCGGTCGGGCCGGTTGCTTGGGGCCCAGATGGCGGGCCGGGAAGGGGTGGCGAAGCGAATCGACGTCATCGCGACGGCCCTGCAGGCGCGGATGACGGTCGAGCAGCTTGCGCAGTTGGACCTGAGCTACGCCCCTCCGTTCTCCGCCGTGTGGGACCCGGTGCTCATCGCCGCCCAGGAAACGCTCCGCGAATTGCGCCGCTGATCGGGCCGCCGGCGCTGCCGGGCGCGCCGCCGCGGGAGTTGACCCGAAAGTGACTTGACAGCCCGGAAGCACCTAGTGTGTACTCCCCTGAACGCGGAAACTCGGCCGGTATCTCATCTTGGCGCGCCGGCGGCGGAAAGAAAGGTCTTGCGGCTCATGGGTGACGAGCGGAGCCCGGCAACAACCCGCGAACCCGACGCCCGGCTGGCAAGGCCGCTGGAGGAGCCGGCCCCGAGTGTGGCGGCGCGCGAGCTGGAATGGGAACGGGCGCTGCGGATTCTTGAGAAAAACTGGCGGCTTGCCGCCGTCTTTGCCGTCGCGGTGGTGGTCACCGTCACTCTGGTCACCTTCAAGCTGCCGGCCATCTATGAGCCGACGGCGCGGCTGGAAATCGACCTTCCGGGGAGCGACGAGTTTTCGCTGAAAGACTCGCTCGTCGCCCGGCAGGACGATCAGGATTACTTGCGCACGCAGGTGGAAATCCTCAAGAGCGACGGGCTCGCGGTGGCCACGGTTCGCACCTTGCGGCTCGACCGGATTCCGGAGCTTGCGGGCCGAGCGGAAAGCGGCCTGCCGGACAATGCCGGCCCCGAGGTTTCCGCCAGTCAACTGACTCCGCTCGAAAGCCGGGCGTTGCGAAAATTCCGCCAGCAGTTGCGGGTGTCGGAAATGCCGGGCAGCCGGCTGGTGGAAGTGAGCTTCGCCAGTCGCGATGCCCGGTTGGCGGCGCAGGTTACGAATACGCTCGTCAATCTGTTTATCGACCGCAATTATCGCACCCGCTATGAAGCCGCACTGCAAGCTTCCGACTGGCTGACGGGCCAATTGAGCGATCTGCGGGAGAAGGTTGAGAAATCCAACCAGGCGCTGGCGGATTATCAGCGGCGGAACGGCCTGGTGGATCTCGAGCCGCAGGCGAATACGGCCAGCCTGAAGCTGGCGGACCTGAATCACCAGCTGGCCGAAGCTCAGGCGGCGCGCATTCAGCTCGAAGCCGAACTCCAAATTGCCAACCGCGGCGGAGCCGACAGCCTGCCGGAATCGCTCAAGGATCCGCTGCTGCAAGCCCTGGCCGAGCGACTGGCCGATGCCCGGGGGCGACTGGCCCAGGCGTTGGCGGTCTACGGCCCGAAGAACGCCAACGTAGTCAAGCTGGAGAGCGAAGTGGGTGAGCTCCAATCCGAACTGGACTCCGCGCGCGCCGGCCAACTGACACAACTGAGGGCGCGTTATGCGGCGGCCGCGGCCCGCGAGCAGATGACGGCGCAAGCGTTGGAAGCCATGAAGCGCCTGGTCAGCACCCTGAATGAGAAGCTGGCCGATTACAACGTGATGAGAAATGAGGCCAAGACCAACAGTGACCTTTATAACGCCTTGCTCGCTCGGCTCAAAGAAGCCAGTATCTCGGCAGGACTGAAATCGAACAACATCCGCGTGGTGGACCGAGCGCGGGTGCTCGATCGCCCCACGCGGCCGAATCGCCCGCTCGACATCGCCCTCGGGCTGTGCCTCGCAGTCTTGGGCGGCCTGGCGCTCGCCTTCCTCAAGGAGACTCTCAGCCACCGAGTCCGCACTCCGGACGACATCCGCGAGTGGACCGGATTGCCGTCTCTGGCTCTATTGCCCCAAGCGGGCTCCTTGAATGGAAACTCGTCCCGGCACCGGCCACCGGTCGCGGCGGCGAAGCTGCTCGGGAACGGCCGGCCGGCAGGAATCGACGGCGGCCGAACGGGAGAGGCGGGAACGCTGTTTCTCGCCCGGCCTCGCTCGCCGGAAGCGGAGGCGTTGAGGAGCCTGCGCACGTCGCTGATGCTGTCACGCCCGGGCACCCCGCCGCGCGTCACGCTGGTGGTATCGCCTTCGCCTCGTGAGGGAAAGACGACGATCGCCATCAATTTGGCGATCGCGTTCGCCCAACACGGCAGCACGTGCCTGGTCGACGCCGACTTGCGCCGCCCGGCGGTGGCGCGGAACCTGCGCACCTCGTCCGAAATCGGGCTCAGCAATGTTTTGACCGGCTCAGCCGATCTGGAGACCGCGCTGAACGGTCCCGGCGAGATCCCCAACCTGACGGTGCTTCCGGCCGGCCCGTTGCCGCCCAATCCGGGCGACCTGGTCTCATCCGAGCAGATGCGCGACGTGATCGAGAGGCTGCGGCAGCGGTTCGATTACGTGATGATCGACTCGCCGCCGATCATTCCGTTCGCGGACGCGCGGGCGCTCTCTTCCTATTCCGACGGCGTGGTGCTGGTGGGCCGGAGCGGCCTGACCACCCGCCAGGCGCTGGTGCGGGCGCTCGAGATCCTCAATGGCATTCACGCGCCGATTCTCGGTGTGGTGCTGAACGGCATCAACCTCAAGTCGCCCGATTATCACTACTACCATTACGGCTACCAGCGACATGGCGAGGCGCGATTTTACCGGGCGATTTACGAAGACGACGAGCCGAGCGATGGCCGAGCCAAAAATTAGAGGTGGCCCCCGGCCGGCAGCCCCATTCGAAAGCGGGCGGCCCGGCTCCTCAGGAGCCGAGCGGCCGAACCGCGACTCGCCGAAAGTAGACCACGTCCTTATCGCTGTGGTTCTGCAGCCCGATATAGCCTTCGTCCGGACGGCGACCCCGATCCGGCTCCCACGAATGCTTTTTCGGCGGAACGGGTTGACCTTCCGTGTAGTCGGTCACCTTCACCCCGTTCAGCGTGACGATCGTGCGGGGGCCCTCCAGCGTGATGTCCATGGTGTTCCACTCGCCATCCTTTTGGGGGCGGGCCAGCGCCCGGGTCAGCGAATAGAGGACGCCCGTGCAATGATAGTCGTCGTCGCTGTTGTCGATCTGGACTTCGTAACCTTTGTTGACCGGCATCCACGGCTCGGTTGGCGGCTCGGGGATGCGGATGAAAACACCGGAATTGGAATGATGGTTGACCGGCTTGAACACGACGCGGATCACGACATTGCCGAATTTCCGGCGCGTGTACCAGAGAAGTCCCATACCGCCGTGAGGCTTCAGCAGACCGTTCTCCACCGTGAATCCGCCCGGGCCGACGTGCTCCCAGCCGGTCAAATCGTGGCCGTTGAAGAGCTCCGTCCATTGTCCGCCCGACTGGGCAAAGCCCGCCACCGCGCTGATCAGGAGCACGAGCAGGCCATGAATGAATCGCCGCATGATGATATCCCTCGTAATGGTGCGATCCCAACGCCCGAGATTCTATGCCGGATCGGGCCGACGGAACAGACCTTTTCGGATCGGCCGAAAGGGACGATTGCGGTGGGCGAACATTCTGTCTACAATCGAAGGTCTTTAGTTCCTCCGGAAGGTCGCCCATGACCACCCCGTCTTCGCCGGCCTGGCAAACCCGTTACGACGCCTGGCTGCGCTACGTCCGCGAGCTGTCGAGCGCCGTCGACTCCGGGAGCAGCCTGCCCCTGGGGCCCGCCAGCGAAGACCTGCTGCCGCCGTCGCCGCCGGACGGCCCCCCGAACGGCGCCAAAATCGTCTATTGCGCCCCGCATCCTGACGACGAATCGCTCGGCGGAGCGCTGGCCGTTCGTCTGCGGATGGAGTCCGGCGCCCAGGTTACCAATGTCGCCATCACCCTCGGCGGGGACGTCTCACAGCGGGCGCGCCGGCTTCGGGAGCTCGAGTCCGCCTGCCGCGCTCTGGGCTTTCGGCTCGTCGTTCCCTTTCACCCCACCGGGTTCGACGGTGTGAACCCAGCCAGCCGGCAGCGTGATCCGGCGACGTGGCGGCGCAACGTGGAAGCCCTGCGCGAAATCTTTGACCAGGAGCAACCGGACATTGTCTTCGCTCCCCACGCCGAAGACTTCAACACCACCCACATCGGCACCCACGATCTCGTGATCGAAGCCCTTGGCGCGTCGGTCGCGCGGCGCGGACTCCAACAGGTGTTTCTGATCGAAACCGAATTCTGGCATCAGCTGTTCCAGCCCAATCTCATGGTCGGAGTTTCGGCGGAGACCATGGGGGCGCAACTCGTCGCCATCGCCGAGCATGGGGGCGAGATGCGGCGCAATCCTTACCACCTGCTTCATCCCTGCCGGATGATGGACAATGTCCGCCGAGGCTCGGAAGTCGTGGGCGGACAGGGCGCGCCGGCCCAGCCTTTTCGATTCGCTGAACTTTATCATGTGCGTCTGATGACCGGGCGGGAGCTCCGCGACACTGCGCCCGGGGGCCGGATTCTGCCGCCCGGCGAACCGGCCAGCCTGGAATGGCTCCGCGCCCGATTCGGCGGAGCCGGCACGCCGTAAACGGTTACCGGGGTTGGCCGCCTGGGAGGTGAGATGGCCAGACGTCGATTTGCCTCCGGTGTCGGCGCGAAACTGTGGGTGGTGCCCGATTGTTTCTTGCCCGCCACGAGCAGCGGCCAGCTGCCGAGTCACGAGTCCACTTGCGTTCTCAATCTCGGGCTCAAGCCGGCTCGGCTGACCTTCACGGCGTACTTCGAAGACCGCGAGCCTCTCGAACATCTGCAGGCGACGTGTCCGGCGCGGCGGACAGTCCACGTGCGGATCAACGGGCTGCGCACCGCGCGCGGCGAGTCCATTCCCACCGGCGTGCCTTTCGCCCTGCGAATCGAATCCAGCGTCCCCGTGGTCGTGCAGCACACGCGGCTGGACTCGACCCAGGCGGCGCTCGCCCTGATGACCACCCTGGCGTTCCCCGCCGGCCGGGCGAGCCCAACCCCGGGCGATTGATGATGATCGAACCGTAACCTGGCAGCCGCCGCAACCGTGGCTTGACCTCAGGCGCGTCTCATCTGGGCGCGCGGGGATCAACGGCCGGTGAGGGCTGTCGCTGGCGAGCCAGGAACGGAGAAGGAGAAGAGGTTGCCTATAATATATTTTAATTATCGCCATAAGCGAATTTTATTTTACTTGGGCGGCACTGGGTGGTAGTAAGCCCTAGGGTTTTTCGGTAAGCGCTTGCAGCAATTCCCGGTCACAGGGGAACCCTGCAGGCCACGAAATCGCCGGCTACCGGTCTCGGCTGCCGGCGGCGTCGGGTGTTCGGGCCTACAATTCGGATGGTTCATCGCCTAAGGAGGGCTCTATGAAGCGGAAGTCGATTTCGCTTTGCTTGGTCGCGTGGCTACTGGCTCTGTTGCCGCCGATAGCGCGCCCGCAGAACTACAACGCGACGATCAGCGGGCTGGTAACGGATCAGAGCGGCGCGGCGATTCCCAATGCCACGGTCACGTTGACGGCCGTGTCCTCAGGCGCCGTGGCGACCACCAAAACCGGCGCGGACGGCTTCTATTCCTTCCCCAACTTAACCCCCGGCACTTACAACCTGGCGGTTTCCGCCCCCGGCTTCAGTGACTACGTACAAAATGGCATTCAGCTCGCGCTCGATCAAAAGGCGCGCCAAGACGTCCAACTGAAGGTGGGGGCCGCGACGCAGACGGTGGAAGTGACGGCCAACGCCTCCCCTTTGAATTATGAAAACGCTACTCAGGGTGGGGGTATCGGACCCCAAACGCTCAAGGAGCTCCCGCTGCTGGTGTCGGGCAATCCGCGCTCGGCGATCGCCTTTGCCATCCTCGAGCCGGGCGTCACCACCGGAGGGCAGGACAACCCGTTTGACGCGCGCGTGAACGGCGGCCTGCAGTCCGGCGACGAAGCCCAACTGGACGGAGTCAGCATGCAGGAAGGCTTCATGAGCCAGAACGGGATGGTCTCGCTGTATCAGGACTGGCCGATGACGCCGGACATGGTGAGCGAGGTCAAGGTACTCACCTCCAACTACGCTCCTCAGTACGGCTCGACGACTTCGGGCGTGCTCGAGGCGGTCACCAAGTCGGGTACGGAAAACTACCATGCCGGCGTGTACGAGTATCACCGCAACACCTGGTTAAATGCCCGGCCGTTTGACGCCCTGAATCGCACGAATGCTAGTGGCGTCGAGATTCCGGGCACCGCGCGCCCGAAAGACATCGAGCATGACATCGGCGGCTTCATTGGCGGCCCCGCCAAGCACGTCCCGGGCTTGTACGGCAGCCACGTGAAGACCTATTTCTACGTCAACTTTGAGGCCTTCCGGATTGCCGGCGGTGTGAACCGCCCGATCATTTCCATCCCGACCCCGGCCGAGCGTCAAGGCGATTTCCGGGACTGGGTGGATTCGAAGGGCAACCTGATTCCGATTTACGACCCGGCGACGACCACGCCCAATCCCAATTTCAACCCCAGCTTGCCTTTGAGCCCTACGAATACCCCGTTCTTCCGCCAGCAGTTCATGGGCTGCGATGGCAAGACTCCCAACGTCATCTGCCCGTCCGACCCCCGACTGGCCAGTTCGCTCGCTCCCCAGTGGCTGAAATACCTTCCGAACCCCAACCTGCCGGGGCCGACGCAGAACTATCAGTTGCCGCAACCGGTCCCCGACACGATTCTGGCGCAGACCAATTATTGGCTGATCACCGCCGACCAATACGTGGGATCCAAACACCACGTCAAGGAAACCATCTGGTATCAGGGCGCCCCGCCCAAATTCGTATCGGCGCTGCCTCCGCAACTGGCCAGCGAGACTGACTCCGCGCCGCAGTACACCTTCGTGGACCGAATCGGGTGGGACTACACGATCAATCCCGCCCTTTTGAACAACCTCCACTTCGGTTACCTCGACCGCAACGAAGGGTACGGGTGCATCGACGCCAAGTACGTGAACGTCCTGCCCCAGATTCCCGGCGTCGCGGCTCACAACGTTCCCCCGCAGATCGGCTTCGGCGACGGCTTTGCCAGCTTCGGATGCGGGGCCGGAATCAACAATCGCAACATTACCCGGCGTCCGACCGCTATCACCAACGACATGCTGACCTGGATCAAGGGCAAGCACCAGTTCAAGTTCGGAGGCGAGTACCGCTGGATCGCCGGTTACGTTCACTCCGACGGCGGCCAGTCCGGCTACTTCAATTTTGGCGATGCCGAAACGGGCGTGCCGTGGCAGACCAGCGGCAATTCCATCGCCAGCTTCCTGCTCGAACAGGTGGACAATGGCGGCGCCACGTTCCGGGCCATCTCCTCCGACTATCCGCGCCAGCACGCCTTGACTTGGTTTGTGGGCGATACCTGGAGAGCCACTCCCAAGCTCACCATTGATTACGGAATTCGGTGGGACGAGTACTCGCCTTTTGTAGAGAAGTGGAACCGCGCTTCCTATTTTGATCCGCTCGGGGTCAACCCCGGAGCGGGCGGCCGACTGGGACGGTTAGCGTTTGCGGGCAATCAGTGGGGCGCCGCCAGCCTCGGCCGTCGCGCGCCGGAGTACGTCTGGCACGGCGGCTACGCTCCTCGCCTCGGGCTGGCCTACGCCATCAGCTCCAAGAACGTGATCCGAGCCGGTTACGGGATCTTTTACGATCAGGCGTTCTATCCGGGCTGGGGCGGCGGCATCGCCCAAGACGGATTTTCCACCAGCCCCTCGTTCTCGGCCGCGCCCTACGGGCAGTCGCCGGCGTTTATCCTGAGCCAGGGCCTGCCTCAAACCTTCCAGCGGCCGCCGTTCATCGATTCCTCGTTCGACAACGGTAAAGGGGCGCCGCTCTACCGGCCGTTTGACGCCAACCGCCTGCCTTATGCCCAGCAGTGGAACCTCTCTGTCGAACACCAGTTCACGCAAAACTTTTACATCAACGCGGCCTATGTGGCCAATAAGGGAACGCGCCTGCCTTCCCGTGTGGCCCCGATCAATGTCCTGAATCCCTCCTTGCTCTCCCTGGGATCAAAACTGAACGACGTTTTCCAGCCCGGTCAGAGCTCACTCGACGGCGTTCCCATCCCTTACGCAGGCTGGGTGCAGCAGATGCAATCCTGCCCGCCGACGGTCGCGCAGGCTCTGCTGCCGTATCCCCAGTATTGCGGAGTCATCCAAGGGTTGGACGAAAACGCCGGCAGTTCCACTTACCACTCTCTGCAGATCAAGGCGGAGAAGCAAATGTCCCACGGGATGTATCTGCTCGGCTCCTATACTTGGTCGAAACTCCTCACCACGGCCTCTGAGAACACGCAGGCTGACGCCACCACCTGGAGTGGCGTGCAAGGCGTGATCTCGCCCTTCGAGCGCCACAATAACAAGGCCTTGGCGAGCGATGACGTGCCGCAGGTGCTTTCGCTCACCTGGGTCACGAACCTTCCCTTCGGGCAAGGCGAACGCTTCCTCAACCGGGGTGGGGCGGTCGAGAAGCTCGTCGGGGGCTGGGAGATGAGTCACATCTTCCGCGCTTCCTCGGGCTTGCCGTTCTACTTCCGATCCGGCATTTGCAGTATCCCGGGCCAGTTCCGGCAGGGATGCATCCCGGGGATCATTCCGGGCGCGAATCCCTGGGCGCAGGCGAAGGGCAGCTTCGACCCCGACAAGGGCCCGCTGTTCAACGTCAACGCTTTCGAGCCTTACACGCTGTTCAACAACACGAACCCGGCGTACCAGAACTATCAGGGAGCCGGCTCGCGCGTCACCACCCTTCGTGGATTTGGGTACCACAACTGGAATGTGGCGCTGATCAAGAATACGAAAATCAGCGAACGGTTAAATTTCCAGCTTCGCGCCGAGTTCTTCAATGTCTTTAACTGGCATACGTTCACGAGCTCCGGCGAGTGGGGTGGGTTAGCCTTCAACAATGACGTTTCGAGTATCACCGGCAGCAGCGCCTTCGGAACCTGGAATGGCAGTGTGAGCAGGCCGCGCAACATCCAGGTGGCGGCGCGGCTCGAGTTCTGAGCCGAGTTGCGGAGGCACGCCTTGAGGCGCGCCTCCGCAATCCAGCCCAAAAAGGCCGTGCTTCGCGGGCCACCTTCCCAACTCCGGCCGCGGAGCGCCGCACACAGGCCCTCCGCAGGGCAGGGTTCAATCCGGGTTAAAACGGCCCGCCGGGGAAAATGCCGTCGTGTGGCCGCTGCCGGAATTCAGCGGCCGGCGCGGCGCACGCCTTGACACGCCGAAACGGGCGCGTCACGATGATAGGGCGCAACGGCGGCGGGTGAATCCGTTCCTGACCCTTCGCTGCGGCCGAAGTTGTTTTCGGCCGGGAAGCGGAGCGAATACCGTCCGAGGATAACCGCGCAATCGAGGTGTCCAACATGGCCCGGAAGCCCGTGAAACTGGAACGTGATCGAGCGGATTGGGCTTCTGCCCTGCTGGCCGGGCTCGTCGCCGCCTTCGGCCTGACGGCTCTGCGCTGCGGAGGCGGAGGCTCACCTGCGGGTAGCTTCGCGACACCGTCCTCCTCCACAACCGGCGTCGTAACCACCAGCATTAACGATCCGCCCGTCTGCATGGCTCCAAATGGGCTGTTCACGCATGTCTGGGTAACCATCACCAAAGTCCAGGCCAACCTCTCAGCCGACGCCGGGCCCACCGACAGCGGCTGGGTGACGCTTGTGGACCTTACTCAGAATCCCAAACAGGTTGACCTTCTGAGCCTGGCGTCGACGACGTGCGTGCTGACCCAACTGGGTTCGACGACCGGACTGGCTCCGGGCAAGTACCAGCAAATTCGCGTCATCCTGCTGGCCAACAATGCCGCCGGGGCTATTCCCTCTCCGAACCAATGCGGGCAGAGCGGATTTAACTGCGTGGCTTTGGCGGGAGGGGTTACTGCCACTCTCAACCTTTCAAGCGAAGCTCAAACGGGCATTAAGATCCCGCCCGGACAAATCGACGGGGGCGGCATCAACCTTCAAGCCGGCCAATCCGCCGACATCAATATCGATTTCAACGCTTGTGACTCGATTATCCAGCAAGGCAATGGACAGTTCCGGCTGAAACCCACATTGCACGCCGGAGAGGTGGCGGTGAATGCGAATTCGATCAACGGGCGCGTCGTGGACAGCGTGACCAATAAGCCGGTGGCGGCGGCGATGGTGCTGGTGGAGCAGCCGGACTCGAACAACGTGGATCGGATCGTCGAAGAGGCGGTGACCGGTTCGGATGGAACGTTCATCTTCTGCCCGCTTCCGGCCGGCAGTTACGACGTGGTGGCGACGGCGTCCGTCAGCCCCGCCGTCGGGGTGGTCAATACGTACAATGCGACGGTGACGTTGAAGGTGCCCCTGGGGACGGACGTCGGAGATATACCGATCATTCCCGAGCAGCCGGGTTCCAGCGTCTTGCCTGCGACGATCTCCGGGCAGGTCACCACCATGGGTAGCGGTAATACGGCGACGTCGGCGGACGTTTCGCTCTCCGCCCTCCAGCAGATCTCCTCCCCAGGGAGCGCGGTGACGATGGTGACCGTCCCCGCCTTTGCCGGCTCCACCCCGGCGGTTACAACCGGCGGAGGCACCACGTGCCCCCTCAATGCCGACTGTGCGACGTACAGCCTGCTGGTTCCGGCGAGCAATCCGAGTGTGGGGATTTTTAGCTCATCGGGCACTAGGTACGCCAGTCCTGGACCCGGCAACGTTCTGTATGTCATTGATGTTGAAGCCTTTGTACCGAACGGCACCAACACCCCCGACTGTACTCCGCCGGTACTGACGGCGAGTAGCAACGCGAGCGGCAATCCCTTGGCGGTCGCACCCGGAAGTACTGTCACCGCCCACACGCTGGCATTTTCCGGCTGCCAGTGATATTCCAAGGCCTGGGGAAGCACTCTCCAACACGGGCCATCGCCTGCGCCGGTCACCCTGCGAAACCTCTCTACACCATCTCCCGCGTGCACAATTTACATTCGAGGCGAAAAAGTGCTCGGCGCAGAGTGGCAAGGATAGGGTATAAAACCCATTTTATCAAATGGTTAGGCCATTCTAATGTTTGGCAGGCCATGTGCGCTATACCAGCGGAGCCGTCAAAATTAGGAGGAACGAGACATGAGAGTGGATGGACGCCGAGTCACCGCCCTGCTAGCCGTAGCGATCCTTACCAGCCTAGTCAGTTCGGGTTGTGCCACCAAGAAATACGTGCAAACTAAGGTTGTGCAGCCCTTAGAGGCGAAGCTGGGTGCCGTCGATAAGAAGGTGGACGAAAAGACGGCCGAAAACGCCAGCCGAATTACTGACCTGGATCGCAAGACCGAGCAAGGCATTTCGAACGCCCAGGCTGCTGCCGATAACGCCAGCAAGGAGGCGGCGAAGGCTGGTGAACAAGCCCAGCAAGCTCAGCAACTTGCGCGAAAAGGTGTAGACGAGGCGGGACAACTGGCCCAGCAGGTCGATAATATTGACAACTACCAGCCGGTGAAAAACGCCGCCATCTTGTTCCACTTCAACAGCAGTGAGCTAACCACGGAAGGCAAACAGCAACTTGACAGCCTGGTCCAGAGCCTTTCCGGCCTCAAACACTATGTCATTGCTGTGAAAGGGTTTACAGACTCCACCGGCCCGAGGCCATACAACTTGCAACTGAGTGAGCGGCGAGCCGACGCCGTCGTTCGCTACCTCACGCTGCAAGGCAAGGTACCCCTGGTGCGCATCCACATCCTGGGTTATGGCGAGGACGAGCCGGTGGCCCCGAATCGCACCCGCCAAGGGCGTCAGGAAAATCGCCGCGTCGAAGTGGACGTACTGGCTCCTCAAACGACCGCGGCTTCCAATTCGTCTCAACCCGGCTCGGCCGCCGTAACGCCGTAGGCGAGACGCGGAGTTTGATAACTGCATCTTAAACGCGACCAGCATCCGATGCTGGATTTCACCCTGGGAGGAAAATGACGATGAAGAGGAACCTGATGTTGTTGGGGGTGGCCCTTTTGGCCATCACCTGCATGGGCTGGGCGGCACCGAAGGCTTCACAAGATCAGCCGTCAGCCGAATCGCAGACGTGGACAGGCGTGGTGAGCGACAGTAGCTGCGGAGCCAAACATTCCGAGGCGAGCGCCGAGGCTGCGGCTTGCGCTTCCAAGTGTGTTGCCGGCGGGGCGAAGTACGTTTTAGTCTCCCAAGGCAAGGTCTATCAGTTGGACGCGCAGGACAAGTTCGCGGATTACGCCGGCAAGTCCGTGAAGGTGACGGGCACGCTCAAGGACGACGTCATCACCGTCAGCGCGGTCGAACCGGCGCAATGACGTCGTCGCACACTTCTTAACCCGTGGGCCGGAGACCGGGGCGCCGTCCGCCGTTGCGGCGGACGGCGCTGTTTTGTTCGACCCAGACTCTATCCCTGCCACCCGAGCGTGCCCGCCCCCTTCGCTCGAAACGCCGCGACCGGCCCCATATCATTCCCCGCCTCTCCATAACGCCTCCGAGTCAATCACGCCGCAGCAGACTCTGGGCGAACGGCCAGTCATGGTCAATCCACTGTGCCTCAACGCGAAGTCCGGCGTGCCGGGCCATCTCCGCCACGTCCTCGATCATGTACTTATGGCAACTCTCTGTCCAGATCGTCTCTCCTTTTTCAAAGGCCACCGCAAAGTTTCCCTTGCGAATCCGCACCACTTGGCGATCCAGCGACTCAAGGTGCAGCTCGACGCGGCGCTCCCGCTCGTTGTAACGAGCGGTGTGCCGGAAGCGTGAGACCTGGAAATTCCCTTCCAATTCCCGGTTAATACGGGCCAGCAGGTTGAGGTTGAAGGCGGCCGTCACGCCAATGGGGTCATCGTAAGCTAACACCAGCTGGG
Source organism: Acidobacteriota bacterium (assembly GCA_902812365.1). Lineage (GTDB taxonomy): Bacteria > Acidobacteriota > Terriglobia > UBA7540 > UBA7540 > CADDZC01. The sequence goes on from CADDZC010000048.1 coordinate 12,988, forward strand.
GAACCGGCTTAACCAGATCGGTGCCGAGCAGCAAGGCATCCCCGGGGCGCAGTATCGCGCCGATCTTTTGTAAAAATTGCTCGGCGGGCCCGCGATCGAAGTTTCCGATCGAGCTGCCCAGAAAGAGCACCAGCAGATGCTGGCGGGGGCGCCGCTCAAGGGCGACGCGGGAGAGGCCTTCGAGGTACTCGGCCTCGAGCCCGACAATGCTGACACCGCCGAGCCGGTCCAACTCATGGTGACACCGGGCCAGCGCCGCCCGTGATATTTCGATGGGGCGATACGTCACCGCTTCCCGACGCGCCAGCGACTCCAGAATCCAGCGCGTCTTCTTGCCGCTGCCGCTGCCCAACTCGGCCACAAGCGTGGGAGCCGGAATTCGAGCCGTGATTTCGTCCGCATGCCGCTGGAGAATGCGGGCGTCCGCGCGGGTCAGACCATATTCAGGCAAAACGCTGATCACTTCGAACAGCGCCGAGCCCACCTCGTCATAGAGGTATTTGCACGGCAGTTCCTTCTGCCCGCGTTTCAAAAGCCCGGCACGGACGTCTTCGAGAAACGCGGCGACGGGATCGAACACCCTGGGTGACCGTGACATATCGGCGCGGTGCCGCTCTCGCCCACAGGCGCGGCCTCGGCGAAGCCGCCGCGGCACGCCGGGCCCGAACCGACGGCGTCGCGGGAAACTCCACTCGCCGCGGTACGAACAGCGGGGCCCCTTCGCATCAAGCCGGATGAGAATACTGCGCCAGAAAATGGCGGAATTCAATGGGGCGGTCCGATTCGGGAAGGAGACGGGTCATGCGGAGGCGCCGGTGACGCCCTAATTGGCAACGATCCCGTTATGCTAACTGAATTCCATGCAATAAGATAGACTGATCCACCCGGGCTTCCACTCTCTCTGTGGAGGGCGGGCGGCCCGGCCGTCGGGCGATCTCGCCGGCGATCTGAGCGGAAATTTTCGTTGACAATAACCAACTCGAACTGTATCGTACTCGCGCGGCCGCCGGTCGGGCGGCTGGATCCCAGCGAGAAAGGTCGGCAACTACCCAGGGTCGGGTCGCAGGGGGTGCGGCGATGGTCCAGGTTGACGTTCCGGTAGCGTTGGGGATTGGGTCGCTGTTTGCCGATGCAGCCCGCCGCCAACTCCAGTTTGGGCGCGCCGAGTATTATTACCGCGCCTTGTGGAAGCATAACCTGTTCCAGATTTTTTTCTTCAGCTGGATCCCGGTCTACTTCCTCGTCAACGACTTCGGCTGGGAGACCAGCCACCGGTGGTGGCACGAGGGCTCCGTGGTTGCCTACCCGTATTACGTTCCTCTCTTCATCGTCATCTTCTTCGGGGCTGCCAACCTCGGGTTCCTGCTCGGGCGCGGACTCGTCTTAAGGCGGCGCGTGGCGGCGAACCGTATCGTCTACTTGGGTATCGGCGCCTATTCACTGGCGTGGATCTTCGCGCAAACCGATCACACATTTCGCCTGGGAACGTACGCCGAATGGAAGGCTGGGGCTGCGCCCTGGTTCTACGAGGATCGCACCTTCCTGTTCATGCTGATCTTCACCCTGGTCGTGTGGGCGATCGGGCTGGTGGCTTTCGCCCTGAGCCTGTGGCGCGACGGGAAGCACTTGGACTACGTCCAAAGCGGGAACCTGGCGGAACCGGAGCGCTAGGCCGGGCTTGGCCCTTGGTTATCCGCCGGTCCGCCAAGCCGCTCGGGGAGCAGGCATCCGGTTGCGGTGGCGGTTTACGCGGGTCGTTACGGTGAGCATCCTCGTTGGGGTCGCGATCGTCATTGGCGTCGTCGCTCTCGCCGCCTACCTCTTGCTGCGTTTTAACCGTTTTTGGATTTATCGGACTTTCGACCGCGCGCTCACCAACGGCCGGACCTCCTTGCCGCCCGCTTACGAGTTGCCGCGTTATTTCACCTCCACGCCGTCAGGGCAGGTTGACGTCTCCGTTCGCTGGCCGGGCTGGGATGGGTGGTATTTCTTCATGCTGCCGGCCGACCGGAGTTTGCCCGTCAAAATGGTGCGGGCCAGCCTGATGACCGGCACTTACGGTCTGGATGGGGTGGACAACTACGAGCGCCTGTTACTGCGCCTGTCAACCTTCGACGTGGTGGAGCATATGGTGCTGCTGCCGACGGAAGTGAGATCTTCAACCGGCAGCGAAAGGTGCAACTACCTTGCCCATGACTATCTGCCGAAGGCCGCCGACCTAACCATGAAACCCGACACGCTGGATGTGGCCGTGCGCGGAGTCAAACCCGAAGAGCAGGCGCGCCAGGAGCAGTACGGTCGCATTCAGGGCCGCTGGCCCGACTATCGCTTCGAGTTTCTCAATCCCGAAGCCGAGGTCCGCGTTTCCCTCTCCTATCACGCCGAACGAATCCTTTGGTGGGCGGATCTTCCCGGCATCTTCACCTACTTCGCGGCGTTTGGCACCTACGAAGGCGTCATCACTTACGCCCGCGGCACACAGAAGGACGACCCTCACTCGCTTCCTCGCCGGCCCGAGAGTTTTCCGCTCCGGGGGCGTGGCTGCTTTGAGCACGGGTTCGCCGCCAAGCGCTCAAATTATGACGGCTGGTGGGAGCCCATCCGTTGGCTTCAACGCGTGGCGCCCTCGGTTCGCCCGGTGAAGTACCATTACGAGCTGTTTATCGACAACGACGGCCTGGAAGGCGGCTTTATGCTGGCGCGCGGCTTTGGAATCAACTTCCGCGATCGCGGCGGCCTCTATCGGGGCGACGACTACGTGGAAATCGAGCGGGTGCGGATCGACTATGTCCACGGCGAAGTGGACCGGGTGGCGGATTGCCAGGGCACTCGATGGGTGCCGTTTCCGCGAGCCTGGAAGGTGCGCGCCCAAACGCCCAGCGGACTGCTCGAGTACACCGCGGCGAGGGAATGGCCGCCCGCTGCCGTGAGCACCAACATGATGTATTACCACTTCGCGTATACCGGAACCTATCGAGGGACGCCGATTCAGGGGCGGGGGTACGGCGAGTATCTGACGCTTTAATGGACGGAGCCGGGGGGGCTCGATCGTGAACTGCCCGCCTGAGTTCCGCGGCCCGGGGAGTGAGGAGAGAAGCGGTGAGTGGCCGGTTTTACAGGCGGATGTTCCTGGTGGCAGCCGGATGGAATCTGGGCGGCGGCGCCTTCATCGTGATCGCCACCCGGTGGATTTTTTCCTCCGCCGGCTTGCAGCCGCCGCAACCGCCGCTTTACTACCAGGCTTGGATCGCCTTGTTCGTTACCTTCGGGATTGGCTATTACTGGGTCGCCCGCGACCTGGAACGCAACCGCGATATTGTGAAGCTCGGCATCATCGGCAAGCTGGCTTTTGCCGGAATCTTCATCGCCAACCTGGTGGTGTTCAAGGGCCAAGCGCCGCGATTCTTCCTCATCCCGGTGGCCGGCGACCTCGTCTTCGTGGTGTTGTTTTGGATGTTTTTGCGGCAGGCCGGAACCATCCGAGAGCAATCGAGCGCTGACGGTTCGCCCCCGAGTTCGTAAGCCCCGGGGGCGTTCGGTCTCGCCGGCCAAGGTATACCGCCGGCGCCTCAATTCGAAGACTTGAGGCGGTCTTCACTCGGCGAGCTGGACCAGTATGTCCGCGCCCGCGTGCCGCCCCTCGCCGAAAACGGAAGGCCAGGGGCTCAAGAGGGTCTGATGTTGCAGCCAATGTACGACGTCGTGATCGTGGGCTCGGGGTTCGGCGGGTCGATCACCGCCTGCCGTTTGGCCCAAGCTCAGCGCGGGGCGGGGCGCAAAGTTTCCGTGGCCGTGCTCGAACGCGGCAAGCGCTATCACCGCGGCGAGTTTCCCCGCGACTGGGCGCGGCCCAAGGACTGGATCTGGAAAAACGAGGGGCGCGACGGCTGGCGCGGCCTGATCGAGTTCCGCAGCTTCGACGGCATCCGGGTCATGGTGGGGAGCGGCGTCGGCGGCACGTCGCTCGTGTATCTGGACGTGCAGATCGATGCCCGCGATTCCGTCTTCCAGGCTCCGCGCTGGCCCCAGTCGGTCGACTGGCGCAGCGAGATGCCCCGGTACTACGCCAAGCTTCACGACATGTTGCGCCCCACTCCCATCCCCGAACCGCGCTTGAAGACCCAGGCTTTGCGGGCGGCGGCGGAAGGTGCCGGACTGGGAAGCCATTTCTTTCTCCCGGACCTGGCCATCTACTGGGGCCACAACGGGAGCCAACCCGGCGTGCTCGACCCGGATCCTTACGGCCGCGGCGGTCCCCCGCAGATCGCCTGCCAGAATTGCGCCGAGTGTTTCATCGGTTGCAACACCCACTCGAAGAACACCATGGACCTGACTTACCTCTGGTTCGCGGAGCGCGCCGGGGCGGAGGTCTTTTCCCAGCACCGCGTGGACGCCATCGAGCGCGCGCCGGACGGCCGCTACACGGTTCACTATACCGACCTGAGATGGAATTTGACCGGCCGCGTCTCGGCCCGAATCCTGGTGATCGCCGCCGGCGTCATGGGATCCACGAGCCTGCTATTGCGCTCGAAGCTCGGCTACCGCCGCGGCCGGCGAACCGCGCCTCCCACTCTTCCGGCGCTGAGCGACCAGCTCGGGCGGTATTTTTCCGGCAACGGCGATTTCGGCGGCGTGGCCTTCCGCACCCGGCGGGTGACCAACCCCATGGACGGCCCCACCATCACCGGCGCGGTTGACTGCCGCGACCAGCTCGGCGGGCGCAGCTTCGTCATCGAAGACGGCGGCCTACCCGATTTTCTCCGCGCCCAGCTGCGCGAGTTGCCGGGCGGGCTGGCCGCCGGCCGCCCGGCGGTGCGGTGGCTGCGCCGCCTCTTCACCGCCCCCAGCCCCAACCGCGCGCTGGCGCAGGGCATTTTCAACTTCCTCGATTTCGACGCGGTGCGCGACATGCTGCTCTATCTCTGCATGGGCATCGACCAGGCCGACGGCGTCATCTCCATCGACGCCGATGGCGAGCTGAAGATCCACTGGCCTTACGAGCCGAGCTTGCCCTATTTCCGCGAAGTTGAGAAAACGCTGGCCGCCATGACCCAGAGCCCGGAACTCGATGGCGCCCTCTTCATTAATCCCACCTGGACCACGGCCAAGCAGCTCATTACCCTCCACCCGCTCGGCGGCTGTCCCATGGGCGACGACGCCAGCCACGGCGTTGTAAATCCGCAAGGCGCCGTGTTTCATTACCCCCATCTCTATGTCATCGACGGCTCGATCGTGCCCTCCGCCCTCGGTCCCAATCCTTCGAAAACCATCGGGGCGCTGGCCGAGCGAGCCGTCGAGCATATGGTGCGCGAAGAACTCGGGTTGTGAACCGGCCGGCGGTGGATTTACAGCTTGTAGCCGATCAGGCGCAGGAACTGCTGGCGGGCCCGCACGTCGGCGTCCGTCTCGACGCCGGCCGCCTTCACGCCGTCGATGACGCCCAGGATACCCCGGCCCTGCTCGGTCTCGGCGATGATGACCTCCACCGGATTCGCCGTGGCGCAATAGATGCCGCACACTTCGGGGACGTTTTTGAGCGTATTGAGAATGTTGATGGGAAAGCCGCCTTCGATGAAGACGATGAACGAATGGCCGCAAGAGAGCGCCAGGGCGTTCTTTTGCGCCAACTCGATCAACCGGTCGTCGTTGCCGGCGCGGCGCACCAGCGCCGGCCCCGACGACTCGCAGAATCCGATGCCGAACTTCATCCCCGGAACAGTCTGGACGATTGCTTCATACAGGTCTTCCACCGTCTTGATAAAGTGCGCCTGGCCGAGGATGAAGTTGAGGTCGGCGGGCTTTTCGATGCGCACCGTTTTCAGTTCCATGCCGCTCTCCGCGCTTCCACGATTCTAAACCAAAAGCGGCCGGCAGCAGCAACACGGCCAGCGCCTGAATGCAGGCGGCGAGAGGAAAAGATCGCGCACTTAGGCTATGATAGTGGCTCCAGGGAGGTGGAACCGCCATGCGAGCAGGCGCCGCGCTGAAGATATCCCGGCTGTTGATCTTGGTTCTCCTGTGCGCTTTCTTGGGCACCGGCTGCGACACCACCTTTCGGGAATGGAGCGGCAAGATGCCCAATCAGAATACGCGCCACTACGTCCCGCCCGACCAGCCTTACCAGTATGGGCAGAGCGGCGAGCAGGCGGCTCGGCCCGTCACCCGTCTAGCCGGGCGGCGATAACCTCGCCCGGCTCGGACGGCGCCACCTCAGGACACTGTGCTAAAATAGTGGCATTGGCGGGCCAGGGGGCGGGGGCGCGGACAGGGATAGCCGCAGCGATCCTTCCCGGCTCGCGAACGCCTTTGAAAGGAAAGACCCTCTATGTCAGGCCATTCCAAGTGGGCGACCATCAAGCACAAGAAAGGGGCGCTCGACGCGAAGCGGGGCCGGATTTTTACGCGCCTGATCAAGGAAATTACGGTGGCGGCGCGGATGGGCGGCGGCGACGTCGATGCCAACCCGCGTCTGCGAACCGCCGTCGCGGCTGCCAAGGCCGAAAACATGCCCGCCGACAACATCAAGCGCGCCATCCAAAAGGGCACCGGCGAACTGCCCGGCACGACCTACGAGGAGGCTGTCTACGAGGGCTACGGACCGGGCGGCGTAGCCATGATGGTGGAAGTCGCCACCGACAACAAGAACCGCACCATCTCGGAGATTCGCCATTTGTTTTCCAAGCACGGCGGGAACCTGGGCGAGAACGGCTGCGTGGCGTGGATGTTCCAGAAGAAGGGCTACATCGTGGTGGAGAAGAGCGCCGCCGACGAAGAGACGCTGCTGAATCTCATCACCGAGGCGGGGGCTGACGACATGGTGGAGGACGGGAGCAACTGGGAGATTTTCTGTTCGGCGGCGGCGTTTCCGCGGGTTGTCGAGCGCCTGAAGGCGGCCGGCATCACTCCGGCCGTGGCCGAAGTCTCCATGGTGCCGCAGTCTCATGTCAAACTGACGGGCAAGGAAGCTGGACAAATGTTGCGCCTCATGGAGGAGCTGGAAGATCACGAAGACGTCCAGCACGTTTACGCCAATTTTGACATCGAAGAGAATGAGCTGGCGGCCCTCGCGCAGGCGAAATGATGATCGGACGGAGACACAAAGAGCCCAGCGATTCTGCCCTCCGGAAGGCAGCCGGGGGAAGGCGGCATGCGGGTGCCTGCTTGCTCGAATTTTGGAGCCGGCCGTTGCCGGTTTGCCTTTGGGTCAGCCTGGCGGCGGCCACGCCGGCCTTCGCCGCCCCCCAAGAAGCCAAGAGCCTGAGTGCCGCTGAGTTGACCTACATCCGGGTCCTCAAAGGCAGTGTTCCGGAGTATTTGTCCATCACGGTCAACGCCGACGGGCAGGGCAGCTACGAGGGTCGCAAACTGGGCGAGACGGCTACCCCGCGGCCCTTCCAGCTCTCTTTGGCCACTTCCCAGAGGTTGTTTGAGCTGGCCGCCGACCTCAACAATTTCAAAGATATTCAGTTGGAAAGTCACAAGAAGGTGGCCAATCTGGGCCTGAAGACCTTCATTTATCGGCGCGGCGACGAAAAAAATCGGGTGCAATTCAATTACACGTTGCAACGCGAGGCCCAGGAATTGAGCGACCTGTTCGAGAAGATCGCCGGCGTTGAAGAGCACATCAAAGCCCTCGAATTCGCCATCAAGTATGATCCCTTGGGTCTGCCGCGGGAACTGCTGCAAATCCAGATTGACCTGCAAGAGAGGGCGCTGGTGGACCCGGAATTGATGGTCCCTTCACTCGAGCAAATCGTCAGCAATCCGCGCTTCCTGCATCTGGCTCAGGTGCGGGCTCAGAACATTCTGAAAACGGTTCGCGACGGAGAATAAGCTCCTCGGGCTGCGGCCGCGCTGGAGCACCGCCGGCCAAGCTGCCGGCATCAGGCGTTGGAGTCAGCGGAAGCGCCGCCGCGCGGCTTCAGCGGGACGCTCGAACGATCTGGCGGAGAGGCAGGGATTCGAACCCTGGGTACAGCTTTTGACCGTACAGCGGTTTAGCAAACCGCCGCCTTAAGCCACTCGGCCACCTCTCCGCGGCGTATTTTCAACAGTTTAGCATACTTCGCTAATTTGCCTGCTGCACGATTGCTGCACTCTGCATTTTCAGCGTGTCCAAGGTCGCCTCCAAGGTCTTCATCGCGGCGATAACCGCCGGATCAAAGGCCTTGATGTAACGGTCCTTGGTTACGTGCGGCTTCGCATGACGCAGGACGCGCTGCACGATTTTCTCGTTCGCGCCCAGTTCATACAAATTCGACGCAATGCCACGCCGGAACCCATGCCAGCCATACCAGTCCATGCCGATGGCTTCCACGACCGGACGGATGACCCGCTGGGCCAGTTTGTCGCAGGCCAGCGGCTTCCGATCGCCGATGTGAAACATCACGCCGGTTTTCGGATTGTCCATGGAACTGCGATATGCATTCAAGATGTCGGCCAATTGTCGAATCACAGGAACGGGCGCTGCGCTGGCGCGTGTCTTCGGTCGGTTCACCACGTCCTTCCAAATCGACCGATTAACGTTGAGCGCGTCACCTGTGTAGTCCGGTCACTCCAACCCGCGCAACTCGCCTTCGCGGAGTCCAGCGAAGGACGCCGTGGCGACAACTGCTTTGGGCAGCAAGGGCAGGACCTCCAAGATTCGACAAATTTGCGACAAGTTGTACGCGTAGGTTTCTCTCGGCTCGCGTGCGTTGCTGGGAATACGGGCATCCTGGACCGGATTCGCACCGTCGAACGCGCCTTCGTTTTTCGCGTGGGTGAAAATGCCGCTGAGCACGCTCTTAATATGCTGAAGCGTGGTCTTGCTCAGATCATTTTCATCAGCGATGGCCCGCAGCATCCTGCTGGCGTGGACCGTCCTGAATTCACGAACGCGAATATCACCGACACGCTCGCAGATGTGATTGTTCCAGATTTCCCGGTATCCCTTCTTCGTGGAAGCGCGTGTTTCGTCCTCAACGAACGGCAGGTAGATGTTCTCGACAAACTCTCTGAGGGTCAGGTTGGCCTCAGGCGTGAATTTCGCCGCGTTCAGCCGTTGCATGAAATCAGTGAACAACGGCCTGATATCGCTTTCGCGCCGATAATCCTTCACGCTGCCTAATCTCCTGGCCCGCTGCTTGAGCTTGATCGAGCCATCCTCCTGTCGAACGCGCTCACGGTAGCGCACGAACCAAGCACCGTGATCCACGTACAGGCATCCATCTTGATAACGAACAGGTTTGGTCATCATTTCCTCCTAATGACCTGCCCGTTCGTACAAACCGATTGGCGCTCCAGCCATTCCCGCATTGAGTCGCTGCCCCAAGAGAACCGAACGTAGCGCCCGAACCTCAGGTGAGGAATGGGATCATTCGTGCGTTTCAAATTGGTTCGCGAACGCACCCACGTTTCGGGAACGTTCAGCCGTTTCGCCAACTCACATGAGTCTATCACTTCCGTTTCGTTGAACTGCATACGCGTTGCCTCGCTCCGATCCGTTCGAATTCGCGGTGGGTACGGCAGATGGAATGGGCAAGGGTGGAAACCGAAATGGCAGTGGATAAAGGGGCGATGGGCCAAGGGAAAGGCTTCCGCCCTGTGGATCAGCGCTGCGCCGGGCCTGCGGCCCGGCGCGTTACGCGATTGCTGTTGTGTTTCACTTCGCGTTTTCAGTCACGTTGTTGCAGAAATGCGCGAAACAGCGGGTGATAGAGCTTTTATCGCCCACGTGCTGTTCGCACGAGCAGACCTCGTTCGGTCAATCTGCCGAAGTATTCCCGTTGAAACCTTGGACCAAGTTGATGAACGGTGAGATCGTCTTCACCCAGTCTCGCGAATTCGCGTAGCAGGTCAACTTCCTTCGGGCTGAGCTGTGCTATGTCCGAGCGAAATTTCTCCCGACCCAACTGTTCAAATATCGAGGGCCAGAGGTGCTCAACTTGACCGATGTCCGATGACGCCCGCTTCCAGAGCTAGCTGCCGACAAATGAAGGCGAGGAAGTATGGATGTCCCAGAGTCTTTTGGTGCAGCCAATCCGTGAGCGGCCTGCATGGGAGGACTTGTGGCGATTCAGCGAAGATAGAGCGGACGTATTGTTCGGTTTCGTCGCATGAGAATAGCGATAGGTATACCTTGCTGTAGAACCGCGCCGCTGGCTCCGCCAACCCTTTCGTCTCGGCGAAATAGTCAGATTTGGCCGAGAAGCACACGCTATAGTTCAGCCCGTCAATTCCGAAGGACTGAAACTGATCTCGAAGAATCAAAGCAAGATCTGCTTTGCTAATGCTGGTGATGTTCTGGAGATCGTCCAGGAAGAACACTGACCCGTTCAGAGCTGAGGTCGTTAAGAATCGCTTCCAGGCTTCTTTCAACGTATGCCGTAGGAGCGAACTTCCCGAACTCAAGAACAGGCGCTGAGACTCGCGCCCAAGATCGAGGCCGCCCGCGTGAACTCCCTTCAATCTCCAGCTCCGGAGTTCGGCGCGTCCCCGTGCCGGTATCTGCGACTTGCTCAGGAGAGCTTCCGTAAATTTGTCGAGCAGACTTTCCGCGAACCGAAGATAGTCGTGGATGTGGTTGGATACTGACACAAAGACCGGCAATTGAATGAAGGCTCGGTGCAGACATCCGCGAATTTGAGTATCAGGCTGCTCTTCCCTACGCCCCAGTCACCCAGGATGGCAAAAGACGCGGTTCGGCCCGTTATTAATCCCTGCTGCAAGGCCTGACGGAAGGTTTGAACCTGCTCTTGGCGGCCGACAACATCCTCGGGTTTGGCCGGGAAATTGGGCTCGGGAATCATGGTCAATCTCCGAAAGTCACAGGAGTCACAAACGTAAATTTACTTTTGTGACATTTGTTACTTTGGGGTGGGCCGCACGATGGGCGGACGTTCCGCACGTCGCCCATCGTGCGGAGGTGGAAGGAGTTGAGGGGTGGTTCGTTGTTTTGTGGGTGGGAGATGGGGGTTCAGTTCAGGACCTTGGGAACCAGGGCACGATTCTCGACAAAGGCGTAGTCATTGAACGGCCTTGGCCCGCCAATTCCGAGTTTCACGAACGCGAGTGAGATCCACTCGTTGCACTTCTCGATAATGCGGGCCTCGCCGAGGATCGTCTCGTTCAGAACGACGTAATGCGTGTAGCCGTTGCTGTCCTCTGGCATGATGCACCTTCAGTTTTTTGTGGTTGTCGGTTGTGGATGGATTTGAAATCAGGTGGTGACTCCGTTTGTGGTTTTGAGGCGGCGATTAGCGGCGGAATTCGTGCCTTCTCCGTTCAAGAGCAGGCGGTAGACTTACGCACTGCTGAACGTCGGCTCGGCAGGATTCGCACTCTTCGGCGTCGTCTTGCAAGTGCCGTGAGCGCTGATCCACCGTGAAAGCGGGAAGGCCGTCGCGACGCAGCTCAGTGACTTCTGCTGAGGCATCTTCGGGCGACAGATTGTGGCTGCAGATGCAGTAAACGTGTCTTCGCCAGTCAAAGAGCATCACCAGTTTCAGGTTGACGGACGTGTTCTCATTCGTCTGGCGCATCGCGCACCTCCGGTCAGTTGGTTTATGGATTTGGGATGTGGATCAGGAAGGGGATCAGAACAGAGCGTGCTCTCTGTCTGACTCAGCGGGTGGGTTCAAGCGAGGTGGGTTGTTCGTCGCAGCCTTTGCACTGGGGCAGGTCCTCAAACAGAATCAGCCCTTGCGGATTGGATTGGGCTGCTGCCTCAATGATCGCCTCGGGGATTCCGGATTCGCGGAGTGCATCAGGCCGGAATACCAACTTCGGCTTCGGGCTGCGATCTTGTGGGTCAAGGATTCGCAGGTCAACCAACGTGCCGTTGTCTTTCCGGTACGCTGGCCAGTGCGTGTTGTTGATGGTCACGACAGAATCGTGCAATTGGTTTACCTCCATTCTTTGTAGGCATAGTCGTATTCGCTGGAGCCGCTGTAATACCGCTTTCGCAGAACAGCGGAACACAGCGGACTCACATTGTGGTCTTGCTGTATAGCTGAGAAGGCACGGCTGGCTTTCCAACTCCTTCTCGGCCCAATTACGGTCTTCTTCGGCGACGAAACGAGTCGCCGAGTGGCCGCCGTTGTTGATGAGGTACCTCCAAAACTTAGGCGTCATGGCTGCTGCTCCGTCCACGCGCCGAAGGGGTTGTGTGGGGATTGGCGAACCGCCGCGATCAGCTCACGAACGCGGCTGCGCCGCGCGTAGATGCACTCAATGAGCTGAGCGAGTGTTTCCGGATCAGCCCATTCCGGCGGAACGTCAGCCGCGATTTCCCAGAGCTTGAGCAGGTCGAACGATTCGATTCGGCTCAGCCAGGGCTCGAACGACTGCCATCCGCATACGTCCTGATAGACGCAACGGCGTGCATAGATCCCGCGAGTTGTCGTGTCGGGAAATGCCCATTCTTCGGCATTGAAGCAGTAGCCGAAATCAATGAAATGAGCGCGGAAGTTTCGGTTGGGTTCTCTGCGGCAGAACAGCACCTGCCGGCCGTCACAGTTGCACAGCCATTTGTCCAGCGAAAAGGCTCCAACGAACTCTTGCCGGTTCTCGATTCTTTCGAATAACGACTCCGGTAAGTAGTCAAAGACCTCATCTCCTGAAATGACACGCGAACCAAAAGCCAGGCCGTGTGAACACTTCAGGGTTGCGCTGGAAAGCCGTATCACCAGTGACGGCGAATTTTCGACGAGACTGGCCGGCACATAGAGAATCGCCGGCTCGGGAATGGTTAGTCCAAGCGCTCGGCCAATCGAGCTGGCGATCCACTCATTGGCGAGCACGCGGAGAGACTGAGGGTTATTTGCGAATTTGACCACGTACGCGTGACCATCGCTGGCAGTGAGCATATGTGACTGGGCTCCTCCTCTCATGGCACGTACGTGGCCGGTTGCGATCAGAAACGAACTGGATATGCTTTGTGGGTTCATGACGGTACTCCTTGCGGTATGGTTCGCCCGCGCCGAATCGCAGTGCGTCAGCGAATCGCCTGTTGTGGATTTGTTTGGAAACGTGGGATAGAGAAAAGAGGAAGAATCCGAGTCAGAGAGCGTCTTTGTCTCTCTGACTCGGAACAGGTGGGTATGGCCTCAGTCAGGCGGCAGCTTCGGGCAAGAACTCTTCGATGATCTTGTATCCGCTATTGCCCTGACCGAGTTTCACCAGGCAGGGGAGATGGAGTTCCATTCCGGCTTCGATCTCGCTTGCCGGGATGTCATAACCGCTTGCTTCCAGGCACTCCGCCAGGTCTTCCGGGCGGCCGAACACGCGCACCGTCTCGCCGCCCACGTCCACCTTCAAGAACAACGACTCGCCCTGACGGGTCTTCATGCGGTCGATCTTGGTGATGACCGCAGGGACAGGGCTTGTCTTGGAGGTGGTTGTTACGCGACGAGGCTTGATCGGCGTTGCTGTTGCCGCGCTCGGTGAGTCGAACTGCCGAGACATGTTTTCTGAGGGTGCGCTGTTCTTGGCCGCCTGCGAGGCCAGACGTTCGAGCAACTCATAGGCGTAGGACGCGGTTTCCCGGTCCTGCTCCTGGTCGTTGGTCACGCGCGCCTGGACCTCAACTTGTACGGCAGCCTTTCCGTCCGTCTGGACACTGCGCCGGATGCGAAAAATGAGCGGAGCGACTTCCGCACTCGAAATCCCGTTCGCCTTGACGGTCCCGTTTCCGTTCGCAGGCGAAGAGACTCCGACTTGCGGCGCCAACGCGGTGATCGCCGCCGCGGCAATGTGCTTGCAAATCCGCCCTTCCTGCGCGATGCGCACTTGGAAATCGGGACAGGTGCATGAGCCAGTGCCGTGGAGGTCGAGTCTTACCTTGTAAGCGACTCCGCTCTTGTTGGTCACGATGAACTCCGGGAAATCGCCCGAAACGTGCAGGCGATTCGTTTTCATTTCTTCCACTGCCCGGCCCCAGCGATTCCCCGCCTTCGACTGAAGTAGGGTGAGCGCCAGGGAGGCCGATTGTGGGTCAACGATCTGGGTTGCTACAGACATTTGTGGTTCTCCTTTTTGTGGATGTTGTGGCCGGAATCGCCGAGCTGTGAGGCTCAGCTCTCCCGCAACTCCAGCCGATGTGGGTCAGCGCGGGAGTACGCCGAACTTTTTGTGGATTTCCTTTTTGTGGGTGAAGGGGTTTGTGGGTAAAACCTGTCAGACAGCTTTAGTCGCGCATCGGCATCAGCAGATGCTGATAACGGAATGCGTCAAGTACGACGACCTCGGAGATCGCGGGCGGGAACAGCTTCATCGAGACGGTATCGGTTTCCAGGCTCTTCACATACTGCGTGAGGTACTGATGGTTGAAGCCGATGTCTCGCGCTTTTCCCAACACCCGAGTGTGCTCCAGGGCAACGCGGTTAGCTGTCCCGTCGTTTTTTGCTTTGATCGAGATTGGTGATTTCGAAAGCTCCAGCTTCACCACCGGACTCTGCGCCTTGCGAGCAGTGGGAGAAAGCTTGGCGAGTCCTTCGAGTAGTTCTTCCCGTCTGAAAACGACTCTGGCTTCGAGCGGTGACTTGGGCAACATGTTCTCGTAATTGGGAAACTGACCTTGGCCTCGGCGGGCGATGAGCACGGCTCCATCCGGCAGTATGAACACGAGAAATTCTTGTTCAGAACCGCAGGTGGAGAACTGGACCCATCGGGGCTCCTCCGCCAGACCCAGCCGGTTCAGGATCGCGCCGGTTGAACGAAGTAGCAGCGTAGTGGAGCTTCCCTCCGATTTTGCTGCTCCTTCAATTAGCGAGAGGCGGTGGCCGTCGGTGCCGACAAGCCGGAAGACCGAGTCGCGCATTTCAAGTCTGAACACATCGGTGCTGTACCGGCTTGCCTCGGCCGAGACGCAGAACAGGACACGATGCAATGCAGCATCCAGTGCCGAAGCGAGAATCTGGCCTTGCAGCTTCAGCTCCCCATCAGGGATCTGCGGGAAGTGTTTCGGTTCGCTGCAGGGTAGAACCAGGCTCCGGTTGTTGGCGTGCAGCTCAAACTTGCCGCCGCGAATTCCGATGTCCAGCTTCGGGGCAGTTTCCGTCTTCACGATTTGGTAAAGCTCCTTCGCCGGAACCAATACATCCGTGTCGTTTTCGATAGCTGGTCCGGCGAAGGGCATGGACATGTGCAGGCTGTTGTCCAGGTCGGTGGCGGTCAACTCCAGATGGCCGTTTACGACACGCCATCTGAGGTTTTCCAGCACCGGCAAGGTTCCTCGCTTCGGCACAACCAGGCAAAGCCTTTCGAGTGCTGATTTGAGTTGATTGGTGTCGATTACGTTCATAAGCAAGTACTCCTTTGTGGATTGGGACACCCGCGCGACCCATCGCGTGGATGCAGTTGTGGCTTGATTCAGGGTTTGTGGAATGCGGAAAGGGTTTGTGGGCTAAAGCTTGAGTGGACTTACGCAATTTGGGCCGCTGTGGCTGATTGGGGCGGCAGATGGCTCCGCAGCGGCACGCTCACCGGCTCAAAGGCGCTGTGCAGCGCGTACTGCGCCAGGATTTCGAGTTCCAAGAGCTGCAGCGTTGAGAGTGTGATTTTCTCCGCCGAACCCTCGTGCTCAAACTCGGCAACAACTTGGCCGTCATTTCGCTTCCGCAGGCTGAAGTGATTCGCGTCGTCCCCAAAGCGGACGGGAATAGTCTTCTCCTGGTTGACGGCGCGACGGGTAAATACTGCGAGGGTCGCTAGGTCGTTCGCCTTTGTGATGGCAAACTGCGAATGCCAAATCGGAGTGTGCGCTTCAAAGCGAACACCTTGGCCAGAGACGTTCAGGCCGATGCTGAGCGAGAGGTCATCACGGAGCAGTAAGTCAACCTGCTCACACGCGAACAGAGCTCTCTTTGCCAGGGCGTGAAATGCCTGCACCTCACCGGGATGTAGATCGAAGCGAGCAACGCGCTTTGCCTCGTCGCGAACGGCAACGAAGACTCTCAGCCGGCCCTGCTCCACCTGCTCGTAGATGAGGAACTGCGCAAACCGCCCGTAGACCTTGTTTTTCGAGTTGCCGTTCGAGCTGAACAGCTCGCTGTCCGTGCAGATGCTCTCGTCAAAGGCGCCCTCCGGCTCGGCTGACTGAGTCGCCTTGGCATCACGCAACTGAAACTGCTCGATGCGGCGCTCGACCGCTCGCATAATGGCAAGCAGATGAAGCAATTGCTCGACTGAGTCGAGCCGCGTTTGAAGCTGGACCGATTCGCGGCGGGGGGTCAGGGCAGTTACGGCTAACGTCAGGCCAGTGCCACCCACCTCCCCCTGAACTCGGCCGTATTGATTACAGATAAGGATGTTCATCTCAATTCTCCGTTGAGCCTTCAGCCTGGGCGACTGCGAGCGCCTCTTGTTTAGGCTCGATCTCAATTTCGAAGTGGGTGGCAGGTAATGTGGGCAGGATTTCGGTGGGTACGACTTTCTCTGTGGGAAAGATCAGAGCGCTTAGAGGGGCTGGCCCATGTTTGCCCTGAACCCGAATGTCCCAGACGTTCAGCCCTCGCTCATTCGACTCCACCAGGCCGGCGCTGCGAAGCATGTTGTAGAGGTTTGTATTGGGAGGCAGGGCGATATTCCGCTCTTTAAGGCGATCCCGTGCCATGCTGACCGACACCGGCACGACCACCGCTGTCTTAGCACCCTCGACCCACACTTGTGCTCCGGGGGTGTTAACCCACATCTGGCCATCGCGGATCAACTCCTGCCATGTCTGTATCAGCAGGCCGATCTTGCTGTCTGACCGAGCAGCGATGGCGGGCTGGGCCTGCTCCACACTGGCTTGGTCCGCCTGCTTGACCATGTCCGAGAGCGGGCCGGTCATGCCCTTGCTGTGGCCCTCGGCGAGGCAGCGATAGAGGTGTTCGATCCGTGGCTCGCCAAGATACGCAAGGTCTTCCGGCGAAAGCACGTGGTGCAGGAGCCGACTCGAACGCTCGGCGTGGCCGCCGTGCTCGCGATCGTGGTTCCATGTTGCTACCGGCGTCTTGACCCGGCGACCACACTCACAGTAGCGCTCATGAATAGGCGACCATGTCTCGCGCTTGCCTCGAACCTCCAGGTCAAAGACCTTGCCGATGTCATGGCAGAGCGCACCGATGAAGGTGGCGTACTGCCAGCGCGGTCGGTTGCGTGAGCTGCGGAAGCTGTCTACGGTGCTGTCTGCCCTGTGCTCCATGACGATGTTGCCCTCGAACTCCTCCAAGGCCTTCAGCGCCACTTCCAGCGAATGCTGGTAGAGGCCGCCGGGCTCGGCGTGGTGGTGGGGCTCGCTGGCTGGCAGGTCGCCCACGGTTTCGGCGAACCGATGGAGCAGCCTCTCAGCCAGCGCCCGCACGTGCAGATCACACGAGAGCCGGTAGAGAATCTTGTCCGTGAGTGCTTCCACCGAGAGCAAACCTGTTACTCCCTCCCCAATAGGGATGGATCATTCGTCCCCATTGACCTCCCCGATGACCCCTCCCTGAGGAGGGGTGGCACCGGAATGGTTAAAGGCGTCGCTGCGCGACGCCTTTAACCGTGAATCGCAGCGAAGATTCACCGTGTTTGTCGGCTGCGGCTACGCCGCAGCTTCGGTTTCTGCTGGCGGGATTAGCGCCCGCAGCGCGGGCACCCCGCTGCCGGTCTTGTTCACCACTCCGATGATGGTCAGCGCGACCTCGGTCATCGGCGTCACCTCGTGCGGCTTGACGTCCCACACCTCCACTGCGTAGTTCGTCCCGGAGCTGTTCTCCGGGTCCAGGACCAGCAGGTTGGTGACGTAGGTCTCCTTGCTGCTGGAATTGACTTTGCGCGCCGAACACCTCAGGACTGTGCCGGTAAGCTTCATGGCCTCTCATGGCCTCCTCGAATCGAAATTGGTGTGGATCACAGATTCGTGGGTGCGGACAGGCTCGTGGATCAGCGTGCGGATATGTGGAATCGGCGTGGATACCTGGTAGACGGTGGCAGGCTCCGGTGCTCCCTTCGCATGGCATACCACCTTCCGGTGCTTGGCTGCCCGCTC
>CADDZC010000049.1 GCA_902812365.1 Acidobacteriota bacterium
ACCCAGCCCCGCTCCGGCGGCCAGAGCGCCGGCGATGGAAGCCACGCCCGCCGCCGCGCCAAGGCCGGCGCGGGCGAAGATCGGCCACATCCCGTGCGCCATCGCCCCCAGGCCCTCGCTGATCACTGCCCCTCCCCCGACGGAGGCGCGCTCAACGCCTGCTTCACCAGGTTCGCCAAACTCTCCAGGTCGAGGCTCGATTTGATGAAATAGCCCAAGGCCCCGGCTTCGGTGGCCGCCCGCCGGTCGCTCGCCTCGCCGACGTTGCTCATGATGATGACCGGAATGGCCGCCGTAGCGGCATCCTGCTTCAGCGCCCGCAGGACTTCCAATCCTTGCATCTTCGGCATGAACATATCCAGCAGAATCAGATTTGGGGACTGATCGCGAGCCACCCGAAGCGCCTCTTCGCCATCCGCCGTCGCCAGCACCTTGAAGCCCCGGCGCTCGAGGGCCACCTCGGCCGCCTTGCGCAGAAAGCGATCGTCTTCCGCCAGCAGGACGCGGGGGACTTGGGTTTCCACCGCGGTCACATCAGCCATGAGATTCTCCGTTCTTCTCCCACCCGCTGGGTGGAGCCACGCCGGGCACCCGAGCCCGGTCTCAACGCGCTTGCCCGAGCCCGCGCTACCCCTCGCGGGCCACCGGCCCGGAAACGGTTTCGGCGGCCTCGGCCGCCGCCGGGGCCGCCGGTGTCCACTGGGCGATAATTTCAAAGAGCCGGCTCGCCTGAATCGGCTTCGAGACGTAGCCGTCCATGCCCGCCTCCAGGCATCGCTCCTCGTCGCCCTTCATGGCATGGGCCGTCATGGCCACGATGGGAACGTGGGCGCCGGTCTCCCGCTCGCGGGCGCGGATCGCCGCCGTCGCCTCGAAACCGTCCATTTCCGGCATCTGCACATCCATCAGCACCAAATCAAAGGGGTGCTTTTCCAGGGCCGCTAGGGCTTCCCGGCCGTTGGTGACGGTGATGACGTGGTGTCCGCGCTTTTCGAGCAGACGCATGGCCAAGGCCTGGTTCACGGCATTGTCTTCAGCCAGCAGAATCCGCAGCGGCACGGGGTCTTTCTGTTCGCTGCGCAGCGAATGCCGGGTGACCAAGCCGGCGGGCACCCGCGCCGCCGCGCCGCTCAATACCTTCACCAGCGCCTGCCGCAATTCCGACTTGCGGATGGGCTTGGTCAGATAGGCGGCCACGCCCAGTTCGCGGCAACGCGCCGCGTCGCCGCGCTGCCCCGCCGAGGTCAGCATCAGGATCGCCGGCGCTTCCAATTGGCCATCCTCGCGGATGCGCTCGACCAGATCGAAACCATCCACGTCCGGCATGTGAACGTCGCTGATCGCCAGCCGCAAAGGACGTCCCGCCTCCTGCGCCTGGCGGAGTGCCTGCAGCGCTTCGTCGGCATTCGCCGCCAGCACGGGTCTCATGCCCCAGCTGCGCAGCATGTCGGCCAGCAGGCGGCGATTGGTGGAGTTGTCGTCTACCACCAGCAACGCCACTCCGGCCAAGGCCGGTTCGCCGGCGGCCGGCGGCGGCGCGGCTTGCGGCGCGCGGCCCAGGCGGGCCGTGAAAGAGAATTCGCTGCCCCGCCCCGGCTCGCTTTCGACGCTGATGCGCCCGCCCATCATCTCGGCCAGGCGCATCGAGATGGTCAAGCCCAGTCCCGTGCCGCCGAAGCGGCGCGTGGTGGAAGCGTCGGCCTGCGAAAACGGCTCGAAAATCAGCCGCTGTTTCTCGCGCGGAATGCCGATGCCGGTGTCGCGGACTCGGAATCGAAGGAACAGCGCCTCCTCCCGCTCGCCCTCCTCCGTGGAGGGCGTCGCGTTCTCCACCTGCACCATGACTTCCCCGCGCTCCGTGAATTTGATCGCGTTCGCCACCAGATTGACAATGATCTGCCGCAGCCGCGTCGGGTCTCCCCGCACCATCTCCGGCACGTCGGGCCGGATGTCGCACAGCAGCTCGAGGTTCTTCTCCGCCGCCTTCAGCGCCAGGGTCCGCACCGTCTCGCTCAGACTGTCGTGCAGGTTGAATTCGATCACGTCGAGATCGAGCTTTCCGGCTTCAATCTTCGAGAAATCCAGGACGTCGTTGATGACGTTGAGCAGCGAATCGGCCGAAAGTTTCACCAGGTTCAGATAATCCTGCTGCTCGGCGGTCAGCTCGGTTTCCAGGGCCAGCTCCGTCATGCCCAGGATGCCGTTCATCGGGGTGCGGATTTCATGGCTCATGTTGGCTAAAAATTCGCTCTTGGCGCGGCTCGCCGCCTCCGCCGCCTCCTTCGCCCGGAGCAGTTCCTCCCGAGCCCGCTGCCGGTCGGTGACGTCGCGGACGATGCGAACGCCGCCCACCACCTCTCCGGAGGCGCCCCGCAAGGGAGCGTAGTAAGCCTCGAACAAGCCCGGCCGGCCGGCCCGCGTCACTCGCAGAGGCCGCACGCCGCTGTATCCGGTCTCGGCCGCCAGCGGCCGGTAAAACAGATCGTCATCGCCCGTCTCTTTGAGAAAGGGAAAGACCTCGAAGGCCGAGCGCCCAAGCGTCTGTTCCTTGGTGACGCCGGTCATTTTCTCCATCGCCGGATTCCAGACCGTGTACCGGCACTCCCGGTCGAAGGCCACAATGCCGTCGGCGCTGGCGTTGATCACGCACTCGACGAATTCTTTTTCCTGGCGCAGAGCCTCTTCCACCCGCTTCCGCTCGGTAAGGTCCATCATGGCTCCGATCATGCGCACCGGGCGGCCCTGGGCGTCGCGAATGACGTAGGCGCGGTCGTAAACGTAGGCGTAGGAGCCGTCGGCCCGCCGAAAGCGGTATTCCGCCGTCCAGGCGTCTTCGCCCGCTTCGATAACCCTCCGGCTCGCCGAGATGACGCGCTCCCGGTCCTCGGGATGGACGCGCTCCCGCCACCACCCGATCGTGGAAGCCACCTGCTCCGGCGCATAACCGAAACCGGTCTTCAGACCTTCGCTCCACCAGAGCTCGTGAGTCACCAAATCGCAGTCCCAGACGACGTCGTTGGTGGCCCGGGCCGCATACGCGAAGCGCTTCTCGAGCGCCGCCTCGTGTTCCACGCGCCGGCGGATGATCTCCGCCTGCTGACGGACTCGCCGATCCAGGACGGTGATCCAGGCGAGCCCTAAGATCACCGCCACCACCATGATGCCGAGCAAGTAGACCGCGTGCCGGAGATTCCACCACGGAGGCCGCGCCAAAACCGCCACGTCTTTCACGCCGCGGAGGAGAATGCGAAAGTATTGCGGGTGCCCGCTCGCGTCATACTCGAGGTCGCAGATTCCCGTCAAGACCACGGTGCTGCCGGCCTCGGGTAGAACCAGGCCGCCGTTCTGATCCCGCCGGTCGAGGACAGCGGTGAAGCGCCGATCCCCTGACTCGACATAGAGAATCGTTTGCCGGGGCGCCGCCGTGGCTTGAGCCACCCGGCCCTCCACCCGGACTAAAGCGCCGTCGTATCGGTCATTGAGCAACTGCGCCGGAGCTACGGCCTGCGGTTCGGGCGGCCGGCCGATGCCCGCCCGGCGATAGAGGGCGTCCTCGAGGGCCGGTGCATAATCCACAACTCCCGGATAACCGAGCGCGTCCACGAGGTCACCCGGCTCGAGAGGCGTCTGCTGCTCGGTTAAAATCCGCAGGTTGTTCTTTCCGTCCGTCACGTAGAGAAGCTTGCCCGGTTCCTGGAACGTCATCACGCCCCGGACGTGGAGGCGGTGGCCCAGGGTTCGAGTGGGACTGAAGCTTTGTATGTTGCCGAGAGCCACGATCGGCGCCGCAAAAGGATCGGCGGGGGCCGGCTCGACCACGGTGATCTGGTCCAAGCCGGGGACGTAGAGCCGGACGCCGACCAACTGGTTGTTGCTGTTGAAGACGGCTCCGCAGGCGCCGCGCAGCTTCACTCGGGAGTCCAGCAGCCAGCTCGGAACGGGCGGATGGACGCCGGTGACGCGGGCCATCACGTGGCCGCCGCCGGCCGCGATCCCAAGAGCCAGCGCTCTGCCCTCAAACGCGGCGGAATGCACCACTCCCTCCAGCTCTACCCATTGGCTGTCCTCGCGGGTGGAGGCCATCTCTTCATAGGAGACCGGCTGCGGCTTGGGAAACGGCGCGCGCCCCACCACCCGCCAGTGGGCGTCGGTGATCTGCGGGGCAAAATCAGGCTGCTCGGTTACACCTTCGAGATCCAGCAGGTCGCCGGCCTTCGCGCGCAATACTTTCCCGTTGAGATTCACCCAAACGCCCCCCGTCTCATCCTGCACAAAGAGCCCCTCATCCGGGATGATCGCGCCGTAATACGTCACCACCGCCCTGACGTGAACCGGGTAACCGCGCCCAGCCTCGTCCCGGGTCAGAGTGCGGATCTGCCGGATTTTCGTCAGCGTGGGAAGCGATGACGGCCGGGCCGCCACCGGCCCGACCAGAGCGGCCAGGACGGCGCACAGCAGCAGGCCACCGCGCCGTGGCCGATAAAGTTCTTGGGATTCCACGGAAACAGCGCTCCTCTGGTCCAAACCTATCGTCCGGTTCGTACGCGGAGATGAAGGGTGCGAAGGTCGCCCGGGGCTTGGGTTCGAACGAGACACGGGACCACCTCGTGAGGCAGCATATATAACTCGATGGATTATGGTCAACATTTAATATCCTAATGAGGAAATATCCATCTCATGATCCCCGCGGCGGAAATTCCTTGGCGTGCCGCTACACGGAGATCGCCGCCTGGGGTTCCGCCGCCGGGTCGGGTTCGCAGGCCGGCTCTTGACACGGCCTGAGCAGTAGTGTACTATCTAGTAAATTATGCCCGTCCCTTTGGGCCAACCCGGCGATCGCGCATCGGCCAGAGCCGGGCGGCTCGGCGAGACGGAACCGTCTTATTGGAGCTTGGGAAACGAGGCGCGCTGCGGCGGAAAGAGGCCGGGTTCTGGAGGAAGGCGGAAAGGCGACAAAACATCTTTATTTTTGCCCTACGAAGCCGCTATGTATTTGATAAAAAGCACCTTAGCGGCTTCGCTACAAAAACGAAGCCGCTAAGTTGTTGAAAATACGTAGACGGTGCGGTTGAAAGCCACTAGGTTGTTGAAAACAAATAACATAACCAAAAATACCGCGCTCCGAACTAACTGTAAGTTATTGAAAATACGGAGAAGCTTTGAAGCCGCGCGGCCGGAAAGCCACTAAGTTGTTCACAATAAATGAGATCGCTACCGAAGGACGGCTCGCCCCTCACCCAGCCAGCTCTTTCCCCCTCCTCGTGTAAAGCGTGTGAAATCCCGCGAGGCGGCGGTGATAAAACCGAATATAGAATCCCGAAATTCGTATAATTCCAGAAATCGTAAAAAGAAGCGTCGATCAGCCCCATCGGGGCTGGTAACTCATTTTAGTAACTCGTTGTCACTGAACTGATTATGAGAACATCGAAAAAGTCTCATCCGTGGCCGCATGATTGCACGAGTAACGGGTTCGCCATGAACTGTCCAAGCGATCCGACATCGCCCGGCGGCGCTGGCGATCTGGAGAGAGGAGGAACTCATGCGGAATCAGTACGCCCGATGTTGTGCTTATCTTATGGCTGGGGCGACGCTCGTGCTGTTGGGAGCGGCCTTGGTTTTTGGACAGACTTCGGTTACTTCGACAATCAGCGGAATCATCACCGACCCTACCGGAGCGGTGATTCCGGGGGTAAAGGTTACGGCGACCAGCGTGGATACGCAACAGACTTACACCACCTCCACCAATGACTCGGGCTACTATGTGATCCCGAACCTGCCGGCGGGCACCTACGACGTGAAAGCCGAAAAGCAAGGCTTTGAGACGTTTGTGAGTCGCGGCGTGCATTTGGATCCGGCCCAGAACGTCTCGGTGAACGGGTCGCTGAAAGTCGGCGAGGTTTCGCAAACGGTGGAAGTCACGTCGGCGGCAGTGCATGTCGACACCGAAGACACGAAGGTTTACCGGACGGTGGACTCGACGCAGATGCAGGAGTTGCCGGTGAACGGCCGCAATTTCGTCAGCCTGCTGGGGCTGCAGCCGGGGGTTGTCCAAGGTTTCACTTTCAACAGTTTTCAGGCAATGAGCCTGTTTGCCTCGCAGTGCACGATGGTGAACGGCTTAACGGGCGAATCCAACAACCTGCTGATTGACGGCGCTCCATCGACGCGCACCCGCGCCAACGGCGCCACGGTCGGCATGCCGAGCATGGATTCCATCTCCGAGATCAACATCATCACCACCGGCTACATGCCGGAATACTCCCGCGCCGCCGGCGGGCAGATGGTGGTGCAGATGAAGTCCGGCACCGACCAATACCACGGCGACGTCTATGAGTTCGTCCGCAACGACGCGCTGGACGCACGGTATTTCTTCTCCTCGACGGTGCCGAAGCTGGCTTTCAACGACTTTGGTTTCACTTTCGGCGGTCCCGTAATCCCCAACCATCACAAGCTCTATTTCTTCTGGTCGGAAGAGTGGAACCGGGAGGTGAGCGGCAACACCGAGGTGGGCACGGTTCCGACAATGGACGACCGCAATGGGAATTTAAACGCTTACTGTCAGGCGTTCGCCGGCAGCTGCCCGACAGTGCCGGCGTACTTGAACGGCGTGGACGGCCTGGTGGCCGGCCGGCCCTTCCCGAATAACACCATTCCTCGGGATCTACTGAGCCCGAACGGCTTGGCCATGGTCTCCCGCATGTATTTGCAGCCCGACGTGGCCACCAACCTGAGCGCCATCAATCCATTCGAAGGCGGAAACAACCTCATTTACAACTACAACACGCCCAACAACGCCCGCATGGACGACATTAAGGTGGACTTCAACGCCAACGAAAAGAACCACATCGCCGTCACCTTGCGGCATTACACGCAACTCAGCACCAGTCCCACCGGCAGCGGCGGCGCCTCGGCGCTGCTCGATCAAGGATTCAAGTTCCCGAGCCGCGGCGCCACCTTTGACTATACGACGACGTTCAGCCCGACGCTGCTCAATGACTTCACCGTGACCGGCACCGAAGACATCGTGCACGTGCTCGTCCCCGGCGGTTCGTTTGGCGGCAACGGCATCGACCGCACGTCGCTCGGCATCAACTTCCCTTACATCGTGCCGGGCGGAGCCGCCAGCAAGGATATTCCGGGCAAAATTCCCACCTTCATCCTGAGCGGCTTTGAGACGGTGAGCGGGTTGCCGTATCCTTCCGGCAGCACCGGTCACGTCTACACCATTCAGGATGTCGTCACCAAGGTGAAGAGCAACCACACTATCAAGACGGGAGTATGGTGGGAGCACGACGGGGAAAACGATCACGATCAGGTGCGCGTCTCTCCCGGCGGCGGCGTGGGCAACAACCTGAACGGGCAGTTCGAGTTCAACGCTTCCAATCCCAACACCACCGGTTCGCCGCTGGCCGATGCCCTGCTCGGCAATTTCGACAATTACTCCGAACTGGGCTGGCGCAATTACACGCCCTGGGCGGCATTCCAGATTGGCGTGTTCGGACAAGATAGCTGGAAGGTGACGCCCCGCTTCACTCTGCAAGGGGGCTTGCGCTGGGATTACTTCCAGCCGTATTCGAGCGCCTGGTGTAACTGGGCCATGTTCAACCCGTTGTTCTACTCGCCCGCCCCGGGGGTTCAACAGGTGGTCGATCCAACCACCGGGTTCATCACCGCCGGTAACCCCTACAACGGCATCTCCGTGCCCTGCCAGCAGCTGCCCCGCTCGGCCATCGGGCATTTCGCCGTCTTCGGCCAGCCGGTGACGGCGCAGAACATTAACGCCCTCAACGCCCAACTGCGCGCCACCGGCATGCAGCGCGGGCTGACGCCCCAGATTCTGCAAAGCCAGTTCGGGAACTGGCAGCCGCGTCTGGGCTTTGCCTGGGACCCGACCGGTTCCGGCAAGTCGTCGATTCGCGCCGGCGCCGGCATCTTTTATAACCACAATACCCTCAGCGATGTCACCTTGATGGGCGGCAACACTCCTTTCCAGTTGGCGGAAGAAGTCTTTAACGGCCGCGCGGACTGCCCCGGCTCGGCCCTCGATGCGCGCCGCAACTGTCTGGCGGCCGGGGCCACGGCTCCCCAGTTGCCCATCCCCATGACCGGCCAGGACCTGGTTAACAAGGTCCCGGTCGTCTACTCCTGGAACTTCACGCTCGAGCACATGTTCCAGAACAACACCCTCGTGGATGTCAGCTACGTGGGCAACCGCGGCCGCCACTTTGTGATCAACGCCGACCTGAACCAGCCGGCGCTGGGCACGTTTAACAATCCCGCCAACGCCAACATCAATGCCGCCGCCCTGCGACCCTATCCGGGCATCGGCGGCGCCATGACCGGCCTGCAGGAGGCCAACTCCAAGTACGATTCGCTGCAAGTGAGCGTGCAGCGGCGTTTCACCAACGGCTTGCAGTACAACGTGGCCTATACGTACTCGAAAGCCTTCGACATGGCGGACAGCATCTACAGCGTGGTCAGCGACACCTACAACCCCAAGTACAACTGGCAGGTGGCGGGCTTTAATCAGACCCACAACCTGATCTTTACTTACATTTACGACTTGCCCTTCCTCAAGGGCAACACGTCGTTCGTGGGCAAGACGTTCGGCGGCTGGGAGCTGTCGGGCGACGCCGCCTTCATCAGCGGCTTCCCGTCCAGCGTCTATGCGAACGGCGACGTGCTGGGCAACGGCGTCAACAGCATCGGAGGGCCCGAGTACGCGGGCTTTATCGCCGGATGCCACCCGCGCGGCAATCGCTCGTTCACCCAGTTCTTCAACACGTCGTGCTTCTTCCAGCCCGGGCCCGGAGTTCAAGGCGGGGCCGGATACAACACCCTGTTTGGCACGGCGGCGCCGGACATCCTGGAAGGACCCGGAACGGATAACTTCGATATTGCCCTGATCAAAAACGGCCCGATCGGCGAGCGCGTCAAGTATCAATTCCGCGCCGAGTTCTTCAATGCCTTCAACCACCCGTCGTTCAATGGCATCGACACGACGGTGACCGATAGCACGTTCGGCCAGGTCACGAGTGCCGTCTCGCCACGGAATATTCAGCTGGGGCTGAAGCTGACGTTCTGACGGCCCGCCGCGTGCTTGATCATCGAGCGCGCCCGCCGTTACAATGCGGAATGATGAAGTATCGAGGGGCGGCGGGCGCGCTGATGGTTCTCTTAACGGCGCTGGCCGGCCGGCCCGAACCATCGGCGCCGTCTGTTCAGGCTGAAGTCCAGGCCGGGTTGAGCGCCCTCCAGCGCGGCGACTTTGCCGCCGCCGAGCGGCATCTCTCCGCCGCGCTCCAGCTCGATCCCACCCAGGCGAAGGTGCGCGCCAACCTCGGACTGGCTTACTACGCCGATCATCAGTATCGGCGCGCGGCGCAGGAGTTCGAGCAGGCTCTCCGGCGCGATCCGTCGCTCCAAACCGCGAAGTCCTTTCTGCCGCTCAGCCAGGCGGCGGCGGGCGATTGCCGCCAAGCGACGGCGGGGCTGGAGCGCGGCTTTGCCTCCGACCCGGACGTCAAGTTGCGTCGCGTCTTCGGTCTCAGCCTGGCGCGGTGTTGGATGGAGGGCGGCAACGAAACCCGGGCCGAGCCGGTCGCCCAGAAGCTGCTGGCTGCCTACCCGGATGATCCCGACGTGCTTTACCTGGCCGGCCAGTTATACGGAAGACTATCGTCCGAGATCAATCTGCGGCTCATGAAAGTGGCGCCGAACTCGCCGCGCGCGTATCAGTTGATGGCCGCGGTGGCGGCGACCGATGGCAATTGGCGGGGCGCGATCGACGCTGACCGCCACGCCCTGCAGCTGGATCCGACTCTCCCCGGCGCCCATTTACAGATCGCCGTCCTGACGCTCATGCACTCGCCCGACCCGAACGCCTGGCGCGAGGCGCTGGCTGAGCTTCAGGAGGAGCTCAAGGTGAATCCGGGCAGCGCCCAGGCTCACTACGAGATCGGCGAGGCCTACCGCAAGCACGGCCAGCCGGACGCGGCGGTGGCGGCGTTCCGCCGGGCTCTGGAGCTGGACCCGAACGCGGTTCCGGCGAGGGTGGGCATGGCCAAAGCGCTGCGGCAACTCGGCCGCCAGCAAGAGGCCCTCCGAGCGCTCGAACCGGCCCGCGTAAGCGCGCCCGACGATGCCGACGTTCACTTTCTGCTGGCCCAGCTCTATCGGGACCTCGGCCGCGCCGCCGACGCCCAAAAGGAAACGGCGGCCTTTGAACGCCTGCAGAAGTCGCCGCCGGCGCTTCCAACCCGGGACGGATCACAGCCGTGAGAAGAGCGGCGGCCAACTCGGTGAAACATTGGTTGGCCATTACGGCCGGTGTCATCCTGCTCGCCCGGGGTCTGGCCGGCCGCGTGGCCGGGCAAAACTCGGCTCCGCCGGAGCTGGCAGCCGCCCAGGCAGTAGAGAAGGCGGGTCGCTACGACGAGGCAGCGCGTTACTATCGGCGCTTCCTGGCCGCGGAATCCTCCCCGCGGCGCTCGGCCGCTATGGTCGAAGCCCGGACCGGACTGGCGAGAGCATATTTCATGCTTCGCCGCTACGACGCATCGCTGCGAGTCCTCGCCGCGCTGCCGTTTGAGAATACCGGCTCCGGGCCTGCCCTTCCCGCCTCAGCTTGGCTGGTGCGCGGCCTCGACAACCTGCAGCTCAACCAGCTGCCGGAGGCCGTGCGCTCGCTTCGCGCGGCCTTGGCCCTCGATCCGGCCAGTGGCACGGCGCGGCTGGCGCTCGGCGATGCTCTCGCTCGCAGCGGCCGTCTCGAAGCGGCGGCGGAGGAATACCGGGAGCAACTGCGGCGCACACCGCAGGTGGCGGACGCTTGGTATAAGCTGGGCGTCGTTTACGATCAACTGGTCGGGAAACTGAGCGCCGAGTTTTTCCGCCAACATCCGCCCGCGGGGCTCGCCGCCCGACTGACGGCCGAACAACGCCTCGATCGCGGTGACGACTGGGGTGCCGCGCGCGCGCTGCTGCCCGTGCTCCAGTCGCCGCACCCGGCGAACTCGGCGGGGGAGCCCGGCCTGCACGCCGAGCTGGGAACGGCGCTCTTGCGTCTGGGTTATCCGAACGCGGCGGCGGAAGAGTTTAAGGCGGAGATCGCCCGCGACCCCGAGTCGTTCGCGGCTTGGTGGGGTATGGCGGAGGTGGCGGGGCTGCAAGGGCAGTGGGATGACGCGCTCCACCTCGTGGCGCGGCTGGCGGCGCTCAATCCCCGCGAGCTCTCCCGCCATCTCGAGTCACCACCTCCTCCCAACCTGCGTGACGCCTGGGCCCAACGCCAAGCGGCGTTGCCGGCTTCGCTCGCCCGCTCGGCCGCGGGCAGAGTGTTGGCCGCCTGGTTCGAACCAGGCGGACTGCCGTCCGCTCCGCGCTTTCTCGATCCCGCTACCGGCCGCTGCCCCGCCCCGCTCACGGAACAGCAACGGCAGCCGGGTTACGAGTTGAGCGAGTCCTGCTATGCCGCTCTGAGAACCGACCTCGAGGCCGGAAAAATCCGCAATCGCCGCGACGCCGCCAAGCTGCTCGAGGCCGACTACCGTTTGGGAGACTACGAACAGGCCTGGAGCCGGGCGCGGCGCTTCCGCGACTCGTTGGCGACCCGCAGCCCGTGGGCGAGCTACTGGCTGATCCGGTCCAGCGCGGCGCTGGCCGGGCAGTGCTTCGATCACTTGGCGGCCCTCGGCTCCGACTCGCCCCGCGTCCACCAGGTCCTCGCCCGCTACTACTCCGATCATCATCAATTTTCTGCCGCGCGGCGCGAATATGAGACGGCGCTGACCGAGGCTCCCGATCTGCCGGACTTGCACCTGGGGCTCGGCACCCTGTACTGGCAGGAAGGGGACTGGGGGCTCGCCGAAGAGCAACTCAGCAAGACGCTGCAACTGGTGCCGGCCTCTGCCGTGGCCAGCTACGAACTCGGCGATAGTTACCTCCAGCAGCACCGATGGCGCGAAGCCAAGGCCTGGCTGCGAGCGGCGTTGGCCGAGCCGGCGCTAGCCTATCAGGCTCGCCTGGATCTGGCCAAAGCGGAAGCTGGACTCGGTGAAGACGCCGCGGCCATCGCGGATTTGCTGGCGCTCGCCTCCGAGGACCGTGACGGCGAGGTCCATTACCGCCTGGCCATGCTTTACCGCCAGAGGGGCCAGACCGCGAAGGCTCGGGCGGCAATCGAGGCCTCCGAAGCCCTGCGGAGAAATTCCGACGCCGCCGCGCGAGAGCAACTCAAGGTCTGGGAAGAACGGCTCGCCAAGCTGTCCGCTCCCCAGCCGGCCGCCGCGCCCTAGGGCGCGGCTCGTCCCACTCGTCCGCCAGGCGCCGCCCTCAGGAGCTTGTCGGCCGGATGGATGGCGCTTATGATGCTCATTGATGACCTCTTGGAGCTATCGAGCCGCCGGCCTTGTGCTGCTGGCTGGATTGATGGCGACGTCTTTCGGCAAGACGGCCTCGGACGCCCGCCAGGAAGCGGTGCGCGAAGTTCAGGAGCTCCTGCAACGAAAGGAGCTCGCCGCCGCCGAGAAGCGCCTCGGCGAAGCTCTGAAGGAGTTCCCGCGGGATGCGGCTTTGCATGATTTGTACGGGGTGGTGGAGGCCGAGCGGGCGGATTACCGCGCGGCCGAGGCGGCTTTTTTAAAGGCCATTGAGCTGGACCCGCTGCTGGCGGGCGCATATCTGAACCTGGGCCATCTGTATCAGGAAAGGCGAGGGGTTGATCCCGGCGCCGACGCAAAAGCGCTGGCTATCTATCAACGGCTCTTGAAATTCGATCCCGGCAACGCGGAGGCTCATTATCAAGCGGCGCTTTTGCTGGAGCGCCGCCGAGCCTTTCAGGAGTCGCTCGATCACCTCGCCGCCCTTCCCGCCGCCGGCCAGCAGGCGGCCCAAGCGTTGAGCCTTCGCTGCGCCGACTTGACGGGACTGGGGCAGCGGGCCGCAGCCGGTCGGGTTGCCCGGCAATTGCTGGACAGTCCCGATCTGACCGAGCTCGACGTCACGACGATACTTCCCGTCATCGAGGCCGCCCGCGAAGAGGACCTGGAACAGCAACTGCTCGAAGGCGCTGTCCGGCGGCACGTCGCGGGCTTCAACCTTCTCGAAGCGCTGGGCCGGCTATATGAGCGGCGAGGACGATGGGAGGCGGCTCGGGCCAGCCTTGAAGAGGCGGCACGGACCCGCCCCAACTCGGTGGAGGTTCTGATGGAGCTGGCTCGCGTGGCGGAAAAACAGAACGACCATCGGGGCGCGCTCGGATATCTCGCCCACGCGCGCGATCTTGATCCGCAGAATGCGGCGGTCCACTTCTGGTTTGGCCTGGTGTCGGCGGAAGAGAACTTGCTTGAAGAAGCCTACCGGTCGATGAAGCGCGCCGTCAGTTTGGCGCCGGACAACGCCGATTACAACTATGCCCTGGGTATGCTGGCGCGCGAGCGCGCCGAGCCGAGGGAAGCTCTTCCTTATTTTGAGAAGTACTGCGCGCTTCGTCCGCGCGATCCTCGGGGTTGGCTGCAGCTGGGCATCACGCATTTTTACGGCCACCAGGACGAGGCGGCGGAAAAAGAGCTCCGACGGGCCGCACCGTACCGCCAGACGGCCGCCGGCGCTCATTTCTTCCTCGGCCGAATCGCCAATCAGGAAGGTCAGTTTTCAAAGGCGCTCCTGGAGCTCCGGCAGGCGCTGGCCGCCGACCCGCACTACGCCGACCCGTACGCCGAGGAAGGCATCATCTACATGAAGCAGAAGGATTATGCCGCGGCTGAGCGAGCGCTGCTCCGCGCTCTCGCCATTGACCCGGATCACTACGCCGCCAATCTGAACCTGATGATGCTGTACGAACGCACCGGCGACCCGCGCGCCGGCGAGCAAAGAAAGCGATTCGAGGCGGTCCAAACAAAGCGGGCGGAAAGGGCCAAGCTGTCGCTGCGGACGATCGAGGTGGTTCGCTGAGGCGAGCCGTCAAGCGCCGGCACGTTGAGCGTACACCGATGAAGCAGCAAGTCGCCATGAGAGTTCTGCTGGCCGTCGCCGCGGTGGTGCCCGCACGATGCCGTGCCCAGCGGCAGGATCTGCGCTTACTGGACGTGGGTCCTGCGACCCAGGCTCCAGAGGCGCTGCGTAGTGTTCCGTTGAGCCCCGGGTTGCGCGCCGACTTCGAACGGGCTCTTGGCGCCCATGATTACGCCCGCGCGGAAACCATTCTCGTCAACGAGATCGACCGCTGTCCGAAACCGTTTGCCCTGCTGACGCTGGCGGCCAGCATATTTTTCTTGGACGGCAAGTATCTGAACTCAGCCATCGCCTTGAAGAAGGCCGAGGCACTGGCTCCCCTCGACGATCGCAGCCGCTTCACCCTGGCCATGGCTTACGTCAAGCTCAATCACCGCGACTGGGCGCGACCCGAACTTGAGAAGCTATGGGCCTCGAATCCCCGCAACGCCCTCTACCCGTACTGGTTGTCCCGTTTGGATTACGATGCCATGCGCTTCGCCAGCGCCATCGCGGAGGCCCAGCAAGCGCTCCAGCTCGACCCCAGCCTCATGAAAGCCTATGACAACCTGGGGCTCTGCTACGAGGCCATCGGGCGCTACGACCGGGCGATCGAAGCCTACCGGAACGCGATTCGCCTCAATCGCGCGCAGCGGCCGTGCTCGCCTTGGCCGCCTTGCGATCTTGGAGCCCTGCTCGTCAAGCTGGGCCGGCTGGACGAGGCGGCACTGTCCCTGCAGGAATCTCTCGATTGCGATCCCAGGTTTTCCCGCGCCCACTATCAGCGAGGGTTGCTTCTGGAGAAGCAAGGGAAACTGGGGGAGGCGGCGGCAGAATTGGAACAGGCCGCCTCACTCGAACCCAACTACGCGGAGACCTACTATGTCCTCGGCCGCGTTTACCGGCGCGAAGGGGATCCGCAGAAATCAACCGCGGCGTTGGCGACGTTTGAGAAGCTCAAAAAGGCGGAAAGCCATGTGCGACCTCATTAACTTGGATGGCCACCGCGTCACGGCGCGGCCGCACGGCTCGGAATCCAGGCGCTGCAGCCGCGTGCGAGGGTGGCGGGCAGCCCGGAGGGCGAAAGGGTGAGTGGCGTGGGGCTCTTCCAGGGCCGAGGACAGCGATCGTTGTGTCTCCTGCTCGCGCTCGTCTACGGCCCGGCGGCCGCTGGCCTTCCATTCTCGGCCGCTCCGCCGGCCCGGCCGCCAGCCGCCGGGAAGCTGATCGCCCTGACGTTCGACGATGGCCCCAAACCCTACGTGCTACTCGGGGGCCGCTTGCCCTCTGGCAGGAGTTCGGCTGGCCTGCTCGACCTGCTCGACCGTTACCACGTGAAAGCCACCTTCTTCGTCATGGGCTGGAGGCTCGAGCCGGCGGCGGACGGCTACTGCCGGCGCGCCGACGGAGGCGTCCCGTGCCGGGTCGCGGCCGAGGAGGTACACCGCCGCGGCCACGAGATTGAGAATCACACTTACGGCCATGGCAACTTCCGACAAATGGCGAAGCGCTACGGCGAGGCGTGGATCCTCAAAGATATTGACCGAGCTTCCGCGGTGATTCAGAAGATGACGGGTCTCAAGCCCGAGTATGTCCGCCCGCCCGACTGGGACATCTGGCCCGAGCTCGCTCACCAGATCGAAGCTCGCGGCTATCATGTGATGAGCAAGTCGGCCGCGTTGCCGCCAGCCTGGCGGGACGTCGATTCCGAGGATTACTTTTGCGTCGGCCGTGATCCTCGATGTCCCCACCCGTCCGACTTCGACTTCGTGCTCGGCCAGATCGTTCGGCGCGAGCGGCAAGGCGTGAGCGACCACATCCTGACTTTCCACGAACTGCCGTCCACAGTCGAGTTGCTCTCCCGCCTCGTTCCCGAGCTCGAGCGGCGGGGTTATGCGTTCGTGACTTTGCGACAATACTCCGCCGACGTCCCGGCCGGCTGGGGAAGGAGCGGGCCGGGTTCGCACCACCGCGTTGACACGGGTAACCGCCAGCGGTAAGGCTACGTCCAATCTAGCGGCCGATGCCGGGCCGGAAGAAGGGCTCGAGGAGAGGGAGGCTTGATATCGAATTATGAAAAGAAGACTCTTGGCGTTCTTCGGGGTTTTGGCAGTCGGCGTTTCGCCCGCCTGGGCGGTCCTGGGCGAGTCGGTGCGCACGGTGGCGGACGACCAACATCGCATTCACGGGCAGTTGCTGTCGATGGCTCGGCCCGGGTATTCGATCCAGCAGATCAGTTCACCCTCGGGACACGTCATCAAGGAGTACGTTTCGACGGAGGGGACGGTCTTCGGCGTTTCCTGGCGAGGCTCGACCGTCCCTGACCTGCGGCCCTTGCTCGGATCCTATTTCGCCGAGCTGCAGGCGGCCGCGCCGCCGAGGCCCCGCCGCCGGGGCCCGCTCGCGGTGCGTACCGAGCGCGTGGTCATCGAGAACGGCGGGCATCAGCGGGCCTTTTACGGGCGCGCCTACGTGCCCGGCCTGATGCCTCCGGGCGTTTCACCCGAGGTGGTGCAGTGAGCGCACGCCGCTATCGACGGCCGGCCCGGCGAGCCCGCCACACGCTAGCGATCGTGGCGGGCGCCGCCCTGCTAGCCGCCTGCGGCGGCAGCGGATCGGGAGGCGGTTCGGGCGGCACAACCCCCGTTAACAATACGGCGGCGATTCAGGTGAACGCCGGACCCGCCAACAACTCCGTCAACGGGCTGTACACCTCCGTCACCGTGTGCGCGCCCGGCACCTCCACCTGCCAGACCATCCCCGACGTGCTCGTGGACACGGGTTCGGTGGGGCTGCGTCTGCTATCATCACAACTCACGGTCGCGCTGCCGCCCGCCACCGCCAGCAGCGGAGGCGGACTCCAGGAGTGCGTCAGCTTCGCGGACGGCTCGTACGTGTGGGGACCGGTGGCCAGTGCCGATCTTCAAATCGCGGGAGAAAAAGCGGCGTCGATACCCGTTCAGATCGTCAGCGCCAACCCCTCGTTCCCGGTACCCTCCGCTTGCGCCGGCACGGGAACCGACAACAATACGGTGGGCGTGCTCGGCGCGAACGGAATCCTCGGCATCGGCACCTTTCGCCAGGACTGCGGAGCCGCCTGCGCTCCGGGTTCCTCCCAGCTCCCGCCCATGTACTACGTCTGCCCGAACTCGGCCTGCCAAGCCGTCGCCGTTCCCCTCGCCAGTCAGCTCCAGAATCCGGTCTGGCTCTTCCCGCAGGACAATAACGGCGTGTTGATCTCTCTGCCCGCCATTTCCGCGAGCGGCCAAGCCTCGGTGACCGGTTCGCTGGTCTTCGGCATCGGCACCCAGTCAAATAATGGGCTGGGGACGGCTCAGGTCTATACCACGGACAGCGCGGGAAATTTCATCACCGTCTTCAAGGGCGTAGCCTATCACCAGAGCTTTATCGACACCGGTTCGAACGCTCTCTATTTCCTTAGCGCCAGCGCGCTGGGCATTTCCGACTGCACGGACAACAAGGGCTTCTATTGCCCCGCCTCGACCGTCAATTACTCCGCCACCACCCAAGGATTAAACGGCACCCAGGCCCAGATTTCTTTTAGCATCGCCAACGCCGATTCCTTGTTCAGCACCAACGGCACAGCCTTTAACGATCTGGGCGGGGACAATCAGGGGAACTTTGACTGGGGTCTGCCATTTTTCTTCGGGCGCAATGTTTTCATTGGAATCGAGGGCCAAAGCTCACCCGGCGGAACCGGACCGTATTGGGCCTACTGAGGGATGAGCGGCAAGGACGGCAGATTCCCGCCGCCCGCGGCTGCCGAGTCCGCCTAACGGACCGTGAAGGCCTGCGCGAGAGGCACGTGAGCGGAGGAGTCTCCCACGTACACCTCAAACTGGCCCGGATCCACTTTCCAGTCTTGGGCGGATTCATCCCAATAGGCCAGCGACCGGCGATCCAACCGGATTGAGATGTGCTTCGCCGCCCCGGGATCCAAATCGACCCGCTCAAAACCTTTCAGCTCCTTAACCGGCCGCGGCACCGTGGCCGAGGGATCCCCAACGTAAACCTGGACCACCTCCGCGCCCGCGCGCCCGCCCAGGTTACGCACGTCAAAACTCACCGTGACCGGATCGCCGGCCTTCACCACGCGGGGCGCGACGCGGAGATGGCTGAACGCGAAACGCGTGTAAGAAAGGCCGTAGCCGAAGGGAAACAGCGGCTTGACCCCGCTGCGGTCGAAATAGCGATAGCCCAGAAAAATGCCTTCGGCGTACTTCACGTCATGGGTGCCGGGCGCCTCGTAATAGTGGCTGTAAGCGGGATCGTCTTCGAGGCGGCGCTCCCAACTGATGGGCAGCTTGCCGGACGGATTGACCCGGCCCAGCAGCAGCGCGGCCAGCGCGCGCCCCGCCTCCGAGCCCCCGTACCACGTCTCGAGCAGCGCCGGAACGCGGTCGATCCAGCCGCTCGTGTCCACGCTGCCGCCCGACGTCAGCACGACGACGGTGCGAGGATTGGCGGCCAGCACCGCCCGGATCAGGTCATCCTGGCCGAGCGGCAGGAGATACGTCCGATCGTGCCCCTCGGACTCGCTGTTTGGATCGAAGCCGGCCGCAACCACCGCCACGTCGGATTGCGCCGCGAGCTTCTTCGCGTCCGGCTCAATCACCTGCTCGGCGGGAATCACTCCCCACCCCACCCGCGGTCTTTCCGTTTGCGGCCAGTAGTCGAAGCGAACCGCAGCCGGACGGCCGGCCGGCAGATCGATGTCCACCCATTGCGGCGCCTGCCCTTCCCGGGGTTCCGCCGCGAGCGCCAGCCGCCCGTTCACGTAAAGCCGGTACGAGTCTCCACCCACGGCGGCGGCCACGAAGCGCTGCAACCCCGCCGTCTTCGGAATATAGTAGCCTGACCAACGGATGGCGTGCCGCGGCTCCGACCGGGGCGCGAAGGGATTCCCGCCGAGCGAATTGACGTGCAACACCGTGCGCACGCTCACCGGCGCGCCGGTGAAATCCTCACCCGCAAACTCCTCCTCTTTCAGCCCGGGGTGGACTCCCGCCGCGTCAGTCGAGAAGCTGCTGCCGGCGAAGCCTCCCGCGCCGAAAATCGCCTCGAGCGACTCAACCCCGCGGCTCCAATAGACCTTCACGCCCGGGCCCAGGGTGTCACTCAAGCCGGTGAGGAAGCTCACCGGAGCGAAGGCGGTGACGTTGGCGCTGCCGCCGCCGGAAGGCTGGGGCGGATAAGCGTCGGGCCCGATGACGGCGATCGAACGGATACGGCGCGGGTCAAGGGGCAGCAGGTGATTTTCGTTTTTCAACAGCACGGCGCTCTCTTCGGCCGACTGCAAGGCGACTTCGCGGGAGGGCTGGTTATAGAGGGGGATCGTCCAGTCCGTCTGGTCGTGGTCCAGAAAGCCGAACTGGACCGCCACGCGCAAGATGCGGCGCACC
This sequence comes from Acidobacteriota bacterium, assembly GCA_902812365.1. Taxonomy (GTDB): domain Bacteria; phylum Acidobacteriota; class Terriglobia; order UBA7540; family UBA7540; genus CADDZC01. The sequence goes on from CADDZC010000049.1 coordinate 19,416, forward strand.
TTGTCATCGATCGTCGCCGGCAAGACCTTGCCGTCGTGAAGGGCCGGGAGCAGGGTGTGCCGGTTCATGAACCGCGCAAAGGGCATTTCGAGGTCCAGTCCGGCGTTGGCGGCGGCCACGCCATCGTACGTCGCGCCCCAATCCGACATCAGAATGCCCCGGAACCCCCATTCTTTTTTCAGGACCTCCGTGTCCAGAAAGGCGTTTTGGGTGGCATGCTCGCCGTTGACGAGATTGTAGGAGTTCATGACGGCCCCAACGTGCGCTTCTTTGACCGCCGCCTCGAACACCGGCAGGTAGATTTCGCGCAAGGTGCGCGGGTCGGCAATGGAGTTTTCGTTGTGGCGGTCGTACTCCGAGTTGTTGAGCGCGTAATGCTTGATCGTGGCCGCCACTCCCTGGCTCTGCACGCCTTCGATGTAGGCCACGGCGATGCGCGACGCCAGGTACGGATCCTCGCCGAAGTACTCGAAGTTGCGGCCGTTCAGCGGCAGGCGGTAAATATTCACCCCCGGACCGAGAAGGAAGCAGACGCCCCGAGCGCGCGCGTCCCAGCCGAGCGCCGTGCCGATTCGCCTGGCCAGCGCCGTGTCCCAGGAAGCCGCCAGCCCGATGCCGGCCGCGTACGCGGTGCTCGGACCCCAGGTGCGGACGCCGACCGGCCCATCCGACATCTTGAGGCGGGGCAGGCCGATCTCGGGAATCGCGCGAATGTAAAACCCATCCACGCCGCCTAGAAGATCGATCTTCTGCTCCAGCGTGAGCTTCCCCAGCAAGGTCTCCACCCGGCGGTCGATCTGCTCCGGGTTCACCGGACGCGGCGGCGCCCCCGGCTCAGCCGCCAGCGGGACGGCCAGCGCCGAGGCCAGCAACGAACAGCTCCAGAACTTTCGCATCAGACGGCTCATAGTCGGCTCCTCAAAAGCCCGCCAGTATACAACCACTGCCCCGCCCTGTCGCCCCGCCGCCGATTGTTCACGGGTCGCCGAAATGCCGCCGAGTGCCCTCGCCGGTTATTGCAAACCGTAAAAAAAGTATCCCGGTCCGACCCGCATGTTGTGGATGAGCGCGGGCGGCGAGATCGCCGCCACCAGAAAGCCTCCGACCGTCTGAGCGAGAGCCAGCGGCCAGATGTTGCGATGGCGGGCAAACACCTCAGAAAACATGAAGGCGGCCACGAAGGTGACGGCCATCAGGATGGCATTCGGAAGATGCGCGGCCGCGAACATGACCGCGATCAGCGCCGAGCTCAGGTGGCGATTGCCGATGACGGTCATGAGGCGGTGGTGAAAGTACGACTGGGTGAGATATTGCTGGGCGGCGCACCAGGCGCCGTAGCTGATAAAGTATTGGAAAGCGCGCCCGGTCATCGCCGTCCACACCAGAAGGTGGCGGGCGAATCCGTAAGCCAGCATGGGAATCAAGAAAACCAGCATCAACGGCAAGATGAGCCGCGCGCTCGGGATCAGCTCCGACGGGCCGAGGCCCAGATCGCGAACCGTGTCTCCGTGCGCCCAGTGGGTGAGGATCACGCCCGCGAGCATCGGCATCCAGACCCGCGGGTGGGTCGCCTGCCACCGCCAAATGTAGAGTAGAATGCCTGAGAAAACCGCCAGGATCTCGAGGGCGGTGGCGGCGCGCGCCGGGGCCGATGGAGCCCGGCGGGGCGGGCCGGCAGTAGAAACCGACGAGGCGAGGCTCATGTTCCCCTTCACTGAAATTGTACTTCCAAAGCTTCCCCCGCGAGGATGGCGGAGGAGCGGCGGGGCGGCGCTGGCGGCGCTCGTGACCCTGATCGGCGCCCTCGCCAGCGGCGGCGCGGCCGAAGAACCGCCGGCCGGCCCGAGCCGTCATGTTCTCGTCATCTCGATTGACGGCATGGGATCCGGCTACTATATCGCGCCGCCGGCCGGCCTGCGCCTTCCCCACCTCCAGAGGTTCATCCGGGAAGGGAGCTTCGCCGAAGCGGTCGAAGGCGTCTATCCGACGGTGACTTACCCGTCGCATACCACGCTCGTCACCGGCCGCCGGCCCGCCCGCCACGGCGTGTATACGAACCGGTCGTCGCGCCAGGCCGGGAAACACACCGGCGACTGGTTCTGGTTCGCGAAGGCCATCCAGGTTCCGACCCTGTGGGATGAAGCGCGCCAGCACCATCTGACAACGGCTTCGGTGGCTTGGCCGGTGACGGCCGGCGCCGAGATCGATTGGGACTTGCCGGAAATCTGGAACCCGGCCGAGGGCGAAACTCCCAACCTGATGTACGTCGCCAAGTTCATGGATCCGCTCGTCGGCGCCGAGCTGCTCGGCGCTTTGGGGCCGCCTCCGCCCGGCGCGGACAACGACGCCTTCAAGGCCCGCATCGCCGCCTATTTGCTCAAGAACCACGCTCCCAACCTCATGCTCGTCCACTTCACCAATCTTGATGCCGCCGAGCACGCCAGCGGGCCGGGCAGTCCGGCGGCCGTTGCCGTTCTCAATCAGTTGGACGCCCGCGTCGGCGAGCTGCTGGAAGCGATCAAGAAGGCCGGCCTCGAGCCCACGACCGACGTCTTCGTGGTTTCCGACCACGGCTTCATGGCCGTTGACCGCGAGATTGAGCCCAATGTTCTGCTGGCCCGAGCCGGCCTTCTCACCGCGGACAGCCAAGGCAACGTCACGGGTGGATCGATCGCCACTCTGTCCAATGGCGGATCGTTCTTCATCTACTGGCCCGCGAAAGCCAATCCGGATTGGCGGGCGAGGATTGATGCCGCCCTCAAGCCGCTCCGCGACCAAGGATTGGTGTGGGCCGTGCTCGACCGCCAGGCCTTGGCGAGCCTCGGCGCCGACCCCGCGGCGCAGATGGCCCTCGACGCCCCCGACGGCGCCCAGTTCGGCGATCGCGCCCAAGGTCCGCTCGTGCGCAGCCTTGGCGGCACGCGGGGCACGCACGGCTTTTTGCCATTTCGCCGCGGGCTCGAATCTTCCTTTATCGCCTGGGGTGCGGATATCCGAGGCGGAGTCAACCTCCACCGCATCCCCATGACACGCATCGGGCCCACCGTCTTAAAAGCTATGGGCATCGACGACCCCCATTTTGGCCATGAGGCGGGGCTCGCGGACATCTGGAGGTGACCACGCCACGTTGTGCCGGCTGGGCGGGCCTGAGCTAGCGAGTCGGCGGGCGAAATCGCTTGACAGGCGTCGATAAGTAGTTTATCTTGCGATTATCATGCCGTCGCCCGAACGGCCAGCCCGGTATCGAGACCCGAGGCCTGGAGCCATCGTGCGGCGGGGCGGTATCGAGAGAACCGGAGGGCGGCTGCGATCAAAACATCTTTATTTGGAGGAACGAAGCCACTAGGTTATTGAAAATAAGCAACCTAGCGGCTTCGCCTCAAAAACGAAGCCGCTAAGTTATTGAAAACACGTAGAGGTGGCTTTGTAAAGCCGCTAGCTCATTGATAATGCGAATGTTAGTTCAAAAATGCGGGGTTCAAACAGCGTGTAAGTCATTGAAAATACGTGAAGCCTCGCAAGAGCCGCCGCCGGAAAGCCACTATCTCTATAGAAACCAAGGAGATACTCAATTTTTGAGGCCCTCAGCCCAGCCCGAGCATGTCGTTAGAACGTCCGGTGCCGCCGCGCCCAGCCTCGGCTATACTGTATCCGGCGGGGCAACGCTGCGGCCGCTGGGTTAGGGGGAGGAGATCGACGATGGCTGAGTTTGTGACTTGCGCCGACTTGTCGGCCCTGAAGGCCGGCGAATCGAAGGTTGTCGAGGTCGAGGGCAGGACGCTGGCCTTGTTCAATGTAGGAGGCACCGTCTATTGTCTGGACAATACGTGCCTGCATCGCGGCGGGCCGCTCGGCGAAGGAACCCTGGAAGGTGACATCGTCACCTGCCCTTGGCACGGGTGGCAGTACAACGTGCGCACGGGGGAGAGCCTGAAAGACCCGTCCGTCCGCGTGGCGACCTATCCGGTGCGGGTGGAAGGCCGTAACATCCAGGTCTCCATCGGCGGCTAGCCGAGAAGGCGAGTACAGGCGGCGGCCGGCGCCCCGCCCCGGTTCCCCGGCGCGGCTTGTCCATGCCCGAACTCCCCGAAGTAGAAACGGTGCTGCGCGGACTGAAGCGGCGCGTGCTCGGCGCTCGGATTGCGGACATCCAAGTCCGCGATCCCCGCGTCATCGCTGGCGCGGCCGAGGAGTTCGCCCGCCAGCTCGAGGGGCGCGCGATCGCCGGCTTCAAGCGCAAAGGCAAGACGCTCGCGGTCGAGCTGGCGGGTGAGAACGGCGCCGAACCGCGCTACCTGCTCATCCGCCTGGGTATGACCGGCAGCATCACCGTCGGGCCGCGCTCGGCGGCGCTCCTGCCCCATACGCACGTGGTGCTGCCGCTGGCCGGACGCGACGCCGAGATTCGTTACCGCGATCCCCGGCGTTTCGGCCGGCTCCGGCTGTGCACGCCCGACGAGCTGCGGCAAGTGTTCGCCCGCCTCGGCCCGGACGCCCCCACCATCCGCGAAGCCGACTTTCTAAACGCCATGCGGGGTCGCCGCGGAGCCATCAAAAGCTGGTTGCTGAACCAAGCGGTGCTGGCCGGCGTGGGCAATATTTACGCCGATGAGGCGCTGTTTGCGGCACGCCTCCATCCCCTGGTGCCGGCCGGGCGCATCTCGAGGGCCGCCGCGCGCCGCCTGCTGCGCGCTCTGAAGACGGTGCTGCGCCGCGCCGTCGAGCTCCAAGGCACCAGCTTCCGCGATTACATCGATATTGAAGGACGCCCGGGCCGTTTCCGGCCCCGGCTCCGCGTGTATCAGCGCGAGGGCGAACCGTGCCCGCGCTGCGCGGCCCGCATCCGGCGGCTGACGGTCGCCGGGCGAAGCAGCCATTATTGCCCGCGCTGCCAGCGACGCCCACGACGCGGGCAGCGAGCCGACGAATCGACCGGACCGTGAGGCCAGCAGTGGCACGAATTCTCCTCGTGCAGCTCGGAAGGCTCGGCGACGTCATTCAGACGACGCCGCTCATTCGCGAGCTCGCCGACAGCCAGCCCCAGGATGAGATCGACCTGCTCCTGTGCGCGGAGTTCAAGGGCGCCCTCGACGGCCTCGGCGGCCTCCGCAACCTCTACACGCTGCCCATCTCCTGGTTTGACCGGCTCGAGAAGCCCATCACGGAGGGCTTCAAGGCGGGCCGTATTCCGGACGCCGCCTTCGAGGCCTTCCGAGAGCTGGCCTTGCCTCACTATGATCGGGTCATCAGTTGCTCGACGACGGCGCTTGCCTGCTGGATCACCGGACAGATCTCCGCCGGCCGGCGCGAGGGCGGCGTCATCACGCCGCGGCGGGAATGCCTCTTCTTCGGCGATCACCACGTTTACGTGTTCGCGCGCCAGTTTTTCCGCGAGCAGAACTGGCTCAACCTGGTTGATCTGTGGCGCTGCGCCGCCTTAAACCGCCGCCTGCCCGATGCCGCCTCGCGCCCCTATGTCGCCATGGCCTCCGAGTTGCCCTTTGCGCTTCCCCCCGGCCGCCGCGTGGCGCTCAATCCCGGCTCAGCCGGCAGCCATCGGCGCTGGACCGCCGAACACTTCGCGCGCGTCGCGGAGGGCATTTCGCGGCAGGGCGCAACGCCGCTGCTGGTGGGAGCGCCCGCCGACGAGCCGATTGGCGCCGCCGTCGTGAAGGCCAGCTCGGTGACGCTGCCCAATTTCTGCGGGCGCACCAGCATCCCCCAGATGGCTCGCCTGCTCGAACAAGTGGACGTGCTGGTCAGCGCCGACACCGGAGCCGTCCACATGGCCGCCGCGGCCGGCGCCCGCGTCGTCGGCATCTACGGCGCCACCGCCTACTTCGCGCAAACGGCGCCCTGGAGCGCCGGACACTTGATCTTTCAAATGCCCGCGGAGGAAAACCTGGCCGATCTCAGACCGGAGTGGGTGGTCAGCGCCGCCTTGAACCGCCTGGGCCTCCTCTCGGAAAGCCAATTCCGCGCCGCCATCGCCCCTGCTGGCGTTCAAGTGTGGGAGACCCGCTTTTTGCCTCCGGAGGCCGATCCGCTCGGCGGTCTGACCTACCGGCCCCTTCATTCCGGGAGCTGGCGAACGGAGGATTTGTTGACTCGCGCCCTGCGTCACGTCTTCGCGGCTTCATTCTGCCGGCGTGAAGCGGGGCTTTCGCTGGCTTACTTGGGCGACTGGCTGGAAGGGCAAGCCGAGACGGGCGATGTGAGCGCGGCCTCCGCTCCCGTCATTCACGTGCTCGCCCAGATGGCGGCCGCCGCGGCCCGCTGCCGGAGGCTGGCCCTGCAACGGGATCGTCGCAGCCAAAACGAGCTTTCCCAGCTCACCGCCGGCTTGGCGCAAGGGCTCGAGGAGCTCAAGAAGGCCACCGAGCGCTCCGCTCTGAAGCCGGTCATCCAGTTTTTGGACTGGAAGCTGCGCATGATTTCGCCCCCTTCGGCGCCGGAAGCCTATCGCGGCCGCGAAGTCGAGTATCGCCGCGCTGCCGCGATGATTCGGCAGGCGGCGGACTTGGTGGACAATTTCCGAAAGGCATCAGCGGGCGGAGCCGTCACCGCTCGGGGAGAGTCGATCGGTCGAAAGGAGCCGGGAACAGAGCGCTCAGGCGGCAATGCTCTTCCCTCCCGTCCAAATTCGCCAGGATGAGTTCGAGGTCGCCACAGAATTCCCAGAGCAGTTGGCGACAGGCTCCGCAGGGCGTCGCCGGAGGCGCGGCGTCGGTAACGACGGCCAGGCCCCTGAAGTCCCGCTCGCCTTCTGAGAGCGCCTTCCAGAGGGCCACCCGTTCGGCGCACACCGTGAGGCCGTACGTGGCGTTCTCGACGTTGCAGCCGCCGTAAATGGTTCCGCTCGCGGCTTCCAAGGCGGCGCCGACCCGGAAGCGCGAATAAGGGGCGACGGCATTTTCCCGGGCGCGGCGGGCCAGGCGGATCAGCTCGGCGGCGCGAAGACTGGCCATCAGGCTGCCTCCGGGGGCAATCCGGAAACGGATCGGAGGCTTGGCGGCCTTTGCCGGCAACGATGCAGAAAGGAATGGCGGCCGGCGGCCGGGCGCGAACCGTGACATTCCCGGGAGCGCCGCCAGGATCGCATTGTTGAACGATGGTTTCCGGTTCTCGGTCGTGCGGGCGGTAATTTCATATCCACTGGCCGCTCAACTCCGCCAGCAGGTCGTCCAGCAACCGGCCCAACTGGCGCGCGGCCTCGTTTCCCCCGGCCAGCACCTCTTCGTGGCTGAGGGGCTGACGGCTCAAACCGGCGGCGCGGTTGGTGATCGAGGCCAGGGCGAGCACGCGAAGGTTGAGTTGCCGGGCGGCGATCACTTCCGGAACGGCGGACATGCCCACCGCGTCCGCGCCCAGTCGCTTCAGAGCGCGAATTTCAGCCGGCGTCTCGAAGCTGGGCCCGAGCAGGGCGGCGTAAACGCCCTCCGAGCAGCGGACGCCGAGGCGGCCCGCGCACCGGCGGGCCAGCGCCCGCAGGTCGGGGTCATAGGCTCGGGTCAGGTCCACGAATCGCGTGCCGAGCCGCTCATCTTCCAGGCCGGCCAGCGGGTTCAGGCTCTGGAAATTCAGGTGATCCGAAAATGCCATCCAACTGCCGGGGGCAGCTTTGGCCGCAATGCCCCCCGCCGCGCACGTCACGATCAAAATCTCGATCCCGGCGAGCGCCAGGGCCCGCGTGGGCAAGACGACCTCGGCGGGATGGTAGCCCTCGTACAAGTGCAGGCGTCCGGCCAGAATGGCCACCGGTGTCCGCGCCCACTTTCCCAGGTGCAACTCGCCGGCGTGGCCCCGCACGGTCGAGCGGGGAAAATGGGGAATGGCACCGTAAGGGATGACGGCGGCGCGCAATCGATCGGCCACGCCGCCGAGTCCCGAGCCCAGAATGATCCCCACCTTGGGCCGCAGCCGGCCGCGCGCCACGATATATTGGGCGGCCCGCCGGGCCTCAGCGTACCCGGGCAGCCGCCGGGCGGGTTGCTGCCGGCCAGCCGTTCTGCTCACGTCGCCACCCTCCGCCGGCCGTCACGACTTCGGTCCGGGAAACTGCACCTTGGGCGCTTCGCGTGCCGCTTCGGGCGCCCGGAAATAGTTGTCATTGCGATGGAATCCGGCCCAGCGCGCGAACAGGTTGTTGGGAAACAGCCCCAGATAGGTGTTGTAGTCCTGAACGGCCTCGTTGTAGCGCCGGCGCTCAACCGCGATGCGGTTTTCGGTGCCGGCCAGCTCGTCCTGCAGGCGGAGAAAATTCTCGTTCGACTTCAGTTGCGGATAGTTCTCGACGATTGCCAGCAGCCGTCCGAGCGCGCCGTCCAACTGGTTGTTGGCGGCGATGCGGTCGGCCGGCGAGCGCGCGCCGAGCAAGGCGGCGCGGGCGTTGGCGATGTCCGCAAAGACGGTCTGCTCCTGCGCGGCGTAACCTTTGACCGTCTCCACCAGGTTCGGAATCAGGTCGGCGCGCCGCTGCAGCGCCACATCCACCTGCGACCAGGCCGCGTTCACCGCCTCATTCTTGCGCACCAGGGTGTTGCGGACGTTGATGTAACTCCCGCCGATTATCAGCGCGACGACGACCAAGACCGCCACCGCCACCAGCAGCTTTTTCATTCTCTGTCTCCCCGAACCGCCGCCTTTCGCCGCCACGCCGGAGCAGGCCGCATGGCGGCCACCCGCCCGGCGACGCCGTCAACGGCTCCATCTTTGGTCGGTTTCTTCCACCAGCTTCGTAACACTGGCCAGATACGCCGGAAAGAGCGCGTCGGCGTCGATCTGGCCGCTCTTGCGTTTTCCCTCGCGGAAGTCGAGCAGCATCTCGAACGGCGAGGCGTCGAAGCCGACAAGGTCCGCCAGCCGGCGCACGGCGTCGCGCTTCAGCGGGGGCGGCGCTTCGCCCAGGACAAACAAGGCATGGCGAAACAGTGCCGCGAAGCTCGAGACCGAGGCCGCCATCAAGGCCAGCAGAGCCTTGCGTCCGCGCGGCCCCGCCAAATATTGCTGGCGCAATCGCACCAGGTTGTGGCGCAGCTCGCGCTCGACTTGCCAGCGATGCAGGTCCATGGGCACCCGCAAGGCGGGAAAGGGATCATCGCCCCACAGGACGCGATGGCTCGACTGAATGTCGACCAGTTCAATGGCAAAAATGTCGGCAGCGCGCTGTAATTCTTCCCACGTAAAGGTGAGGGGCGCCGGATGCCGTTGGCGTGTCCACCACGCGGCCGCCGGCCCCAAAGACCTGAGCGTGCCCGCTTCGAGCCGGTGGACAAGACACAGAATGTTGAGGTCAGAATGGGAGCGATGGAACTCGCCCGTGACCGCCGAGCCGTACAGGATCACCGAGCGCAGATTGGAGCCGGCGGCCGATTCGAGCTTCTCAACCAGTTGTTTCAGCAGCTTTTCCATCACCCCGTCACCGCGCCGTCGAGCGCCGGCTCGGCTCCCGCCGCGCCCGGCGATCCGGCCCTCGCCTCACCAACCCCCGGTGGCTCCGCCGCCGCCCGAAGCCCCGCCACCGAATC
>CADDZC010000050.1 GCA_902812365.1 Acidobacteriota bacterium
CTGCCGTATGGCTTGGGCAGTGGCTTCGCAGTCAGCTCTTCGAAGTGAGCCCGTTGGATGCTTCCACGTTCTTCATGGCCTGCTTCACGTTGCTGGGAGTGACGCTGGCTGCGAGCTTCCTTCCGGCCTGGCGCGCCGTCCGGGTGGATCCGATGACGGCGCTGAGGTACGAATAATGGAGGTTGGCCGCTGTTTGAGGATAGGCGGTTGGCGCTCAGCTCGCCGCAGTGGTGCCCTTTCGTCCGCCGAAAGTATGAGAACTGACGATCGGGAGGTTCCCTAGTTATGCACCCGTTTCGGAAACGAGCCAATCGCGGCCGTGCTGAAGAGACGAGCACAAGATTGTTTAGCGTTGACGGTCACACCTTCACCCGTTGGCTCGTGGCCAGCTCAAAGCGATATGATTGAACTCTGTAAGGTTGAAAAGTCCTACCCGGTGGGGGCGGGGCGCTACTATGTGCTGCGCCGCATCGAGATGCAGGTGCGCGAAGGGGACTTTATCACCATCATGGGCCCCTCCGGTGCAGGAAAATCGACGCTGCTCAGCATTATCGGTATGCTGGATGGCGACTGGAGCGGGGAGTACGACTTCCTCGATCATCCGGTGCACAAGCTCAACATGAAGCAGCGGGCTGAGCTCAACAAGAAGTACATCGGATTCGTCTTCCAGCAATACCACCTGCTGGACGGTCTGACCGTGGCGGAGAATCTGGACATTCCCTTGTCCTACCGCAATATTAAGGCCGCGGACCGCCAAGCGATTGTGGCGGACACGCTCGACCGCTTTCACATTGTGGGCAAGAGGGACCTTTTCCCCAGCCAGCTTTCCGGCGGCCAGCAGCAACTCGTGGCCGTGGCGCGGGCCGTGATCGCCAACCCCAAGCTGATCCTCGCCGACGAACCCACCGGCAACCTGCATTCGAGCCAAGGCAAAGAAATCATGGAACTTTTCAAAAAACTCAATGAAGAGGGCACCACCATCATCCAGGTAACCCACAACGAGAGCTGGGCCGCATACGGCCACCGGATTATCAAGCTGGTGGACGGCTGGATTACCTCGCAGAAGTGACAGCCATGCTTTCAGAATTCCACGGTCAAGAGAGCGGTTCATGAAAGCCTCCGATCAGCCGCGCGTCCTCGTTGCTGACGATCAGGCCGACGTACTGGAGGCCCTGCGGCTATTACTGAAGAGTGAGGGTTACACGCTGGAAACCGCATCGTCCCCCGCCAGCATCCTCGCTGCGGTGGAGGCGCGGGACTTCGATGTGGTGTTGATTGACCTGAATTATACGCGCGACACTACTTCCGGCCAGGAGGGGCTGGACCTGCTCGCCCAGCTGCAAACCCTGGATAGCACCCTCCCGGTCGTGGTCATGACGGCCTGGGGCAGCGTCGATCTGGCGGTTGAAGCCATGCGGCGCGGGGCGTGCGACTTCATCCAGAAACCGTGGGATAACCAGCGGCTGCTGGCCATCCTGCGCACCCAGGTCGAGCTCAGTCGCGCCTGGCGCCGCGGACAGCGTCTGGAGGCCGAAAACCGCCTGCTGCGCCCCGCCGAACGCCCCCGGCTGATTGCTCAATCGGCGGCGATGGCGCGGGTGCTGGCGCTGATCACGCGCGTCGGGCCGTCTGACGCCAACGTCCTGATCACGGGCGAGCACGGCACGGGCAAAGAGGTGGTGGCGCGCGCGCTGCACGCCGTGTCTGGACGCTCCTCGAAGTCGATGGTCACGGTCAACGTGGGAGGGCTTTCCGAAGGGGTTTTTGAAAGCGAGCTATTCGGGCACGTCAAAGGAGCCTTTACCGACGCCAAAACCGACCGCGTCGGGCGGTTTGAGCTGGCCGATGGCGGAACCCTGTTCCTGGACGAGATCGGCAACCTGCCGACCAGCCAACAGGCCAAACTGCTCCGCGTGCTCGAGACCGGCGAGTTCGAGCGGGTCGGCTCTTCCAAGACTCGCCGCGTTGACGTTCGTATCCTCTCGGCCACCAACGCCGATCTGCGTCGCCAAGTTGACGGCGGACTCTTTCGCGAAGACCTGTTTTTCCGCCTCAACACCGTCGAAATTCGCCTGCCACCGCTGCGGGAGCGGCGCGAGGACATCCCCTTGCTGGCCCATCACTTTCTCGGCGAACATGCCGGCCGTTACGGCAAGACGCTAAAGGGATTCAGTCCAGCCGCCGTGAACCGGCTGCTCGCCTATCCCTGGCCGGGCAACGTCCGCGAGCTCGACCACGCCATCGAGCGCGCGGTGCTGATGGCCCAAGCCGACACCCTCGAGCCAGAGGACTTGAGCCTGGGGCCGGGGCGGGAGGCGGAGAAGCGCCTGGAAGAGATGAGCCTGGACGAAGTGGAGCGCCTGCTGATCCGAAAGGCGCTCGCCCGTTATCAGGGCAACGTCAGCCGCGCCGCCCAGGCTTTGGGACTGAGCCGCAGCGCCCTCTATCGCCGCCTGGAACGCTATGGGATTTCCGTCGGCGAGCGCCCGCCGGCCGCTCGCATAGGCTAGAGGCTAGATAGGTACTCAGAGGGTGTGGCGGCGGCCGGAGCAGCCGCGCTCCAGCGCTCGCCGACGCGGTTGGCGAAGTAGGCGAGAACCGCCGTCATCCTTTGGCAGGCGCGGCGCGGGTTCAGCCCGCAGGTCTGGCGCGCCGCCAGCAGGAGCAGCGAGACCCGGAAAGAGAGCCGCAGTAGGCGCTCGGCCAGCGACGGCCGCTCGCCGCCGGCCGTTTCCCGCATCAGGCAGGTCAGCACCGCGAAATCCACCTTAAGCGAGGTGCGCAGCGAAGCTCCCGCCCGCCCCCAGTCGGGCCGGTCGAGGGCCTGCCTCAGGCCGGGGAATTGCAGCCGGTAGGCGTTGGCGACCGCCTGGAAGTAGGGCTGGGCGAATTCCCGCCGGAGGGCCTTCTGCCAGGCCGTCTGCAGGTAAAAGCCGAACAAAGCCGCCGAAACTATCAGAACCAGCGTCGCGAAGATCATTTTCTCCACATCCCCGGGCGGGCCGCGCTTCCTCCCGATTCCCCGGCTGCCGCGGAGGGGCCCTCCGCCTCTCGCGCTCCGGACACGAAGCACCGAAGCGCGCTTTTCGATGCGGCGCGCGCGGCGGACCCTTCCAGGGAGTGTTTCGGCGGAACGCGGGAAAAACTTGAGGTCCGAGTCCGGTCGGCCTACCCGCAGACTCGAACCACCACCAGCGTCATGTCGTCGTGCTGGTCGGCTCCCGCGGCAAATTGGTCGGCGGCGGTTAGCACGCGGTCGATGATCTGGCCGGCCGAGAGGTCGTCGCACGCCTCAAGGGTTCGGATCAGGGCTTCTTCCCCCTACTCTTCTTCCTGCCCATTCATTGTTTCGCGGACGCCGTCGGTGAAGGCGACCAGCAGATCGCCCGGTTCAAGGATCAGGTCGCCCTGGCGGTAGGAGGCGCAGGAGAGCAAGCCGATCACCGTTCCGCCCTCGGTCAGGCGATCCACCGAGAGGCGGCCGGCGTTCCGGCGGAGCAGGATAGGGGGGTTGTGCCCGGCATTCACGTAGCTCAAGCGGCGCCCGGCGGGATCATACTGGGCGTAAAAAAAACGTGGCGTAACGGTTTTCGGCCGTCGCCTCAAAGACGAGGCGCCCGACATTCTCAACCAGAAGCGCCAGATTGTCGGTGCCTCGCATGGCTTCGGCGCGCAGCGAGGCTTCCAAACTGGCCATCATCAAAGCGGCGGCGATCCCCTTGCCGGAAACGTCTCCCAACGCGATACCCAGCCGCCCTTCGGGCAGGGCCAGAAAGTCATAATAGTCGCCGCCCACGCCCAGCGCCGGCCGGCACTTGCCGCCATAATCGAGGCCGGCAATGGCCGGCAGATGCTGGGGGAACAGGCGCTCCTGGACTTCGCGGGCGATCTCGATTTCGCGGTTCAAGCGCTCGCGCTGGGCGGTTTCGCGGGCGATGGCGGAGGTCAGGCGCGCGTTGTCGAGGGCCAGGCCGGTCTGCGCCGCCACCGATTTCAGCAGGCGCAGGTCGGTGCCCGAATAGGGTTCCTCGGAGCGTTTGGGGCCGAGGCTAATGAAGCCGAGCAGTCGATCTTTGACGGGGAGGGGCAGCAGGAGCTGGGCGTCGAGCGCGGCGAGCTGGGCCCGCTCCGCGTCGGTCAGCCCCGGGGCGCGGTAGACCCAGGAGCCGGGGTCGTCCAGGTAGACTTTGGCGGGCTCGTTCGCCCGCCGCAGATGGTCGATCAGCCCGTCGTTGTCCGCAAACGCCACCTCGGGCGGGCTCGGATAGGCAACGGCATAGGCGGGCCGATACGCGCCGCTGCCGTCGATCAGCACGGCGACGCGGGCCACGTGCAACGATTCGGCGATTCGCTCGGCGACGGTGGCAAGCAGGGGCCGCGTCTCGACGATCGAGCGCACCTTGTCCCCCAACTCGCTTAAAATCTGTTCGGCGTTATAGGCGTCGCGAAAAAAACGCCGGTCGGTCCACACCCGCAGCCGCTTCAACCAGTGGCCGACGCTGATCCAGACGGCGATGCCGGCGCCAGCCATCGGTCCAGGGCCGCCACACGCGAGTAGTTCTCAAGCTTGCCGACCGCCAGCACGATATCGGCCAGCGCGCAGAACGCCAGCGGAAGGCCCAGCGCCCACTTCAGACAATCCCACCATCGGCGCCGCAGCGTGGGAGGAAAAGGTTCGGGGAAATAAATGCCGAACAACATGATCCAGATGGGGGCGGTTGAGTTGAGGGCGGTGTGGTAAATGGCGGCCGCGTCGCGGACGCCCCGGCCCCAGGATTTCAGAAAAGGCGTGGGCGAGGCGCCGAAGCTCAGCAGCAGAGCCAACAGCAACCAAGCCAGAGGGTCGCGGGGCCGCACGAAGGCTACCCAAAAGCCGAGCGCGATGCAGAACACCGGCAGCGCGACCAGCAAGGTCGCGGCCACCGCGCCGCCGCCTTCGCGCTTCTCGAGCGTCAGGCTGACGGTTCGCTCCGCCGCCGCGCCGCGCTGCCCGCGACGGAAGGTGACCGTCAGCGTGCCGCCGGCGCGGGCCCCCGCGAGTGCCTCTCCGTAAATGGCCGTTCCCTTCACCGGCCGGCCGTTCACCGCCACCAGCTCGTCGCCGCGGCGCAGGCTGGCGCTCTCGGCGGCGTGGCTCAGAAAGTCGAGGGCAAACGGATGGCCGGCATCATCGACGATCAGGAAAGGCCAACGAACCGGTTCCGAGCGATGGAACCAGCGCGGAAACACCCCCTCGATTACCCGCACCTGGTAAGCCACGGCGGCGGCCAGCAGCGCGGCAAGAATAAAATACGGCAGGATGGCCCGCTGGGCCCGGACGGGATGCGCGCCCATAGCTCCAGCCAATGTAACAAATTTCACCCGCCGGCGGGAAGCTCCCGCGGACTACCGGACGGTGCGGACGGCCCTTCCCATCCTCATCGTCCTGCCCACGCGAGCGGCCTTCCATCCATGGGGTCGGGCGGCGAAACCCCGAAAATCCGGAGAACAGTGGGGGCGATGTCGAGAAGGCTCGGGTCCGGCGTCGTCAGCCGGCGGTTGCTGAAAAAGATGCCGCGAGTATCGGCGGGGTCGGAGGCGCAATGGTCGCCACTCCACTTCTTCAGGTTGGCGACCACAATGCCGGCCGGGATGGCACCGAGGGCGGTCTGCCAGGAGGTGCGATAACCGGCACGAAAGTCCAGTTGCAGATCGGGGGCGCGATCCAGGCGCGCCCCGTGGAAGATCTCCCGACCCAGATACACGCCCTCGAGCACCGGCTGGCCGGTGTCGGGATCGCGGAAGGCGAGTAGCTGGCGCCGCATTGCTTCGAGCAAGCGGTCGGCCTCGGGGCCAGGATGAACGGTTCCGTATTTCTCGCGGCCGGCGAGGTTAAGGTAAATCTGGCCGAGGCCGAGCGCGTAGGCGCGGGTGCGGGGCCAATCGACATTGGGGAAAAAACTGCCTTGCCCGAACAGCTGCTCGAGGTTGTAGGTCGGCTCCTGCGCGTGGGGATTCCTGAGGGTCATGTAGCCGTTTTCCACCAGCCAGGTGTTGGTGTTAAACCCCTTGCGCCAGGTGTGGAAGCCGTGGTCCGAAACGATGATCAGCACGCCGCCCGGTTTCATGGCGCGCTCGACCTCCCCCACCACCCCGTCCATGCGTTCATAGACGCGCCGGATGGCGTCGCCGTATTTCGCGGCGAGCACCGGATCGTAGCGCGGATGCTGCGGGTCAAGGAGCCGGTAGAACATGTGGGAGACGCTGTCGGTGGAGGTGAAGATCGAGACCAGCAGGCTGGGGGCATCGTTTTTCAGCTCATCGAGGGTGACCTGGGAAAGCGTCTCCATGGTGCTGAAGAGGTCATCCAGAAACACGCCCTCATCGATCTTCTCTTCGTTGAGGGCCCACGTGTCGTGCCACCACCCGATCGTCTTCATCAGCCCGTGCCGTCGGGCGAGCTCGGCGACGTAGTCGGAGGGCTCCGAGATGGCGAGCGGCGGCGACTCGGGATCCATGTTCAGGGGCGACATGTAGAGCCGCAGGTCGGGGGAAGTTTCGAGCACGTAAAACTTGCAGATGGCGTGGACGGCAAGAAACGGGGTGACGGGAAAGGCGACGCGAAACCAGGAACTCCACCGGTGCTCGGCTACCGTCTGCGTGCGGCCCGACAGCCGGATGGCGACGGCGTCGCCCTGGGGCGTCACCGTGAACTCGAGCGGAACCGAAATGCGGCGATAGGCGCGGGCGGTGGGGTCGACGGGGCCTTCCACCGCGCTGCGGGCGCGGCGGCCGTCGAGCTTCAGCGGCACCAGCTTCCCGCCAAATTCTGTATCCCCCGCCTCCCAGGGCGTGAGATCGGAGCCGAAGTAAAAGAAGGTGCCCCAGGTGCCGCGCACATCCGGCACGCCCAAGCCGGCCCAGAGTTTTCCGCCGCGAAGCCGGGTAGGCGGCAGCTCGAGCGGCATCCGCAGCACGGTCGTCTTGTAGCCGGCGTCCGCGACAGCTTGGTAGAAGGGGACGCCGCTGCGCTCGTTGGTCACCCGGGGACGCCGCAGAGGGATCAGCCCGAACAAGAATTTCGGCTTTTGCTGGGAAACCAGCGACAGCTCGGGCAGATAGGTTTGCGGATCGCGGGCCAGAAAATCGAAAATTCCAGTGCCGCCGGGGTTAAGCCCGGTGGCAAAAGATGCCCACGCCACCGGCGACTCGGGCGGATTCGTAGTGCCGAGCGGCTTAAACGTTCCCTGATCGGCCAGCCGCTGCAGATGGGGAAGCCGGCCCTCAGCCATCCACCTCGCGGCGAGTTGGGGGTCAGCGCCGTCGAAGCCGAGAACCACCACTTGACGGGTGACGGGACGAGTGGCAGTGCGGCCGCAGTGGCACAGACTCAGGCTCGCCGCCAGAAGCCAGAAGAACCAGCCACCGCGTCGCCAGCCAGCCTCGAGCCGCAGATCGAAAATCAACAGTCCCCACTCCTCGGGCGCGCCGCTCGAGCCCGCTCCCCTCGCCTCAGCGGCGTTCGGCTCTTCACTCGAGCCGGCAAAACGACCGGTCGATGGTCAGCGACAGGGTGGCGGAGGTGGCTTCCACGTAATCGGCGAGCGCGTCGCGATAAAACGTCAGGCTGCGGTTGCGCACCGATTCTTCCGGCTCCTTCGGGAACACGAGATGGTTGATCTCGTGCAAGACCACGCTCAACAGGCGCAAGCGAAACTGCTGGGTGTGAAACTCCTGGCGGCGGCTGCCGGCGAAAAACCGGGCGCTCCAGGCGGAATCCATCAAGGGCAGCGCCGGCCAAGCCGCGATGCGCTCGTAAGCCAGATCCATCTCTCCCACGGTGGTGCCGCCCAGCGCGGCGCGCGCCTCCGCGAAGGGCGCTTCGTTCACCACGAGGTGCCGATGGCCAAGACAGCCGCACACGTTACTCCGCCGCAGTTGGATGACCACGATCCGCGGCGCCTGATCGAGGATCGCAACGTAGGCGCGGCGGCAAACCTCAGGAACCCTCAGCCAGTCGCGTTCGACGCTGAGGGCAACGGCGCGCGCTTTCGGCTCATCGCGGGCGGAGTGGGCCACGACGATCAAGGGCGGACTGGCGCTCGCCTCGCCGCCGGCCGGCGCATCGGGAAAGGCGGCCACGCGGTAACGCCGGCCGCGCAGCCACTCCAACCACCGGACCCAACGCGGGCGCCCGCCGAGATACTCCTCGATCGCCGCCGGTGAAGGCGCGCCAGCCGCCTGCATAGGAATATTGTAATCTCAATGGCTCGCTCGATCGCCGGTAAAAAGCGCCAGCCTTCTTCCTGCGCTGCCCGGCCAGGCGCTCAACGTTGAGCGGCCACCGATTTCACTCCTCCGGCGGCCGGTTAGGGGCGGCGAGGATCGGCCGGCCACGGCAACCGCGAAAGCTTTCGCAAGCGGGGCAGAGAAAGGCGTAAGATCAGGAAGTAGAGCAGGCAAATGCCGCCTCCGAAGCTGAGGGCGAAGCGGGTGCCGAGCTTTTGAGCCACAGCGCCCGCCTGCAGACTGCCGAACGGGAGCAGACCCGAGGCGGCGATGTAGTACAGGCTCATCAAGCGCCCGCGCAACTCGTCCGGGCTGAGAAGCTGCAAGGTGGTGTTGGTGAGGGTGAGGGCGCCAACCATCGTGGCGCCGAGCACCACCAGCAGCAGGAAAGCCCACCAGAACGTGTGGGCGTGGGCGAGCAGAATCAAGGCCAGGGCAAAGAGGCAGGCGCTGTTGACGATGACCTTTCCCTTCCGTTCGGCGCTCGCCTGGGCAGCAAGCGTCAGAGCGGAGATGACAGCCCCGAGCCCGGCCCCGGCCATCAGGTATCCGAGCCCTGACGCCCCGACCCGGATCAGATCGCGGGCGAAGACCGGCATCAGGACAATGAACGGCAAGCCGAGAAAACTCAGAAACAGGGGCACGGTCAGCAAGACGATGATCAGCCGATAGCGATTGAGGAAGCGGAGGCCGTCCATCATGGCGCTCCAGAACGTCGGCCCGCCGGAAACGTCGCGGGCCGGAATCGTGATGACGACGAGCGCGATGATCAGGGCCAGAAAGCTGGCCGCGTTCAGGTAAAAGCACGCCGCCGCCCCGAGCGAACCCAGGGCGATGCCGGCGAGCGTGGGGCCGATGGCGCGCGACATGTTGAACTGCGCGGAGTTCAGCGCGATGGCATTCACCAAATCATCGCGCTCGACGAGGTCGGGAACGAGCGCCTGATAGGCCGGATAGTTCAGCGCCGAGGCGACACCGGTGAGCAGGCTGATCGTCAAAATCTCGCCGATCCGGATGCGGTGGAGCGAGGTCAGCACGGCCAGAATCAGCGCCAAGACGGCCATCGATGCCTGAGTCACCAGCATGAGCTTGCGGCGGCTCAACCGGTCGGCCACCGTGCCCCCCGGAACGGCAAAAACCAGGGAGGGAATCTGGCTCAGGAAACCGTTCAGACCGAGCAGAAACGGCGAGTTGGTCATTTCCAGAATGACCCATCCGAGGGCGATGTTCTGCATCCAGGTGCCGATGTTGGAGAGAAAGTTGCCCGTCCAGAACAGGGCGAAGTCGCGATGGCGGAGCGACCGGAACATGTGCGAGAGACCTCGCAGCTCGATCTTCGCTTCCGGCGCCGCGAGGGTCGCCGCACTGGGTTGCTCTGGCCCCATCCGAACCGCGTCCTTCGAGTACAGCAACAGGCTGCTATTATAGCAGCGCCGTACTCCACGGGGCTCAGGCTGGCGGCGGGTTGGAGGACCCAGGCCGCGGCTTTATAATGAAGATTTGGCCGTTCTCACCCGCAGCGCCCAGAGCGCTCCATATGGGGCGAACGAGGGGGAGCACGTGATGAAGTCGGCGACGGCGTCCAATCTGCCGGGCCATCGCGAAGAGCGAGCCCAGGCTTCACCGGAATCTTGCGCGGTGCTGATGGGAGAGCGGGAAACGCCGCCAGCTGGCAAGCCTGGCTCCGGCGGCGCCGTCGGGCCCGGCGCGGCGGAACCGACTCCTGCCGACAACGAAGCCATCCTGGTCCGCGGGGCCCGCGTCCACAATCTCAAGAACGTCGATTGCGCCATCCCCCACGACCGGCTGACGGTGGTGACCGGCGTTTCGGGGTCCGGCAAATCAAGCCTGGCGTTCGACACGATCTACGCCGAGGGCCAGCGCCGTTACGTGGAATCGCTGTCCGCCTACGCGCGGCAGTTCCTCGAGCGCATGGAAAAGCCGGATGTGGACGCGGTCATCGGCATTGCGCCGGCGGTGGCGATTCGCCAGAAGAACGCGACGCGCAATCCGCGCTCCACCGTGGCCACGGCAACCGAAATCTATGACTATCTGCGGCTGCTCTACGCGCGCGTGGGCACGACGATCTGCCCGCAGTGCGGCGCGCCGGTCGGCAGGGACACCGTTGACCACGTCGCCGCCCGCGTGCTCGGAGCGGAGGCTGGGCGCCGTTTTTATGTGCTCTTCCCACTAACTTTCGAAACGGCTGAAGGTGGCCGAGCGGCACCGGAAAAGACCGAGGAGAAGCCGGCCGCCAAGCCGTTGCGGCCTTCGCGCCTCGGACGGCGCCGCCAGCCGGGGGAGAGCGGCTCGGGCAAGTCCGCTCCGGCCCCACGAGCCCCGGACGAGCGGCTGAAGGAGAGGCTCTTCGTTATCCGCCAGCGGGGCTTCACTCGCCTCTATCAAGAGGGCCGGGTGTTTGAATTCTCCGCGCCGGAGTCGTTGCTGGATATTGATTTTTCGCGCCCCGTCGCCGTTCTGGTGGACCGCCTCACGGTCGGCCCCGAAATTCGGCAACGGCTCGTCGATTCCGTTGAACTGTGCTACCAGGAGGCCGGCGAGACGATGATCGAGTTTGTTGACGCGGGAGGGCCGGAGGCGGCCCGGCTCGAACCGGGCTCGCAACGCCTGGTTTTCAGCGAGCGCTTTGAGTGCAAGCGCTGCCGCATCGCTTTTCAGGAGCCGGAGCCGCGGCTGTTTTCCTTCAACAATCCTTTCGGAGCCTGCCCGCGTTGCCAGGGGTTCGGTAACACGATTGACTTCGACCTGGACCGGGTCATTCCGGACAAAGACAAGTCGTTGGCGGAAGGCGCCGTCGAGCCCTGGACCAAGCCTCGCTACCGCCCCTACTTCAACGAGATGAAGCGCGCGGCGCGGTCGCGCGGCGTGCGCCTGGACGTCCCCTACTACCGCCTCACCGCCGACGAGCGCCGCTGGCTGCTCGAAGGCGACAACCATTTTTCCGGCATTCGTGGCTTCTTTAACGTTTTGGAGCGCAAGAAGTACAAGCTGCACGTTCGCGTTTTTCTCAGCCGGTACCGCGGCTATACGCTCTGCCCGGAGTGCCGCGGCGGCCGGCTGCGCCGCGAGGCCCTGAACGTCCGCATCAACGGCCGGACGATTACCGACGTGTGTGCCATGTCCATCCGTGACGCCGAGCGTTTTTTCGCCTCGCTCGCGCTGTCGCCCTCCGAGCGGACCGTCGCCGACAAGGTGCTCGAAGAGGTCCGCTCCCGCCTCCAGTACCTGTGTGAAGTGGGCCTGGATTATCTCACGCTCGACCGCGTGGCTTCCACGTTGTCTGGCGGGGAGTCGCAGCGTATTCAGCTGGCCACGGCACTCGGCTCGAACCTGGTGGGGGCTCTGTACGTGCTCGACGAGCCTTCGATCGGCCTCCATGCCCGCGATGTTCGGCGCCTGACCGGCATTCTGAAGAGTCTGCGGGACCTGGGAAACACGATTCTCGTGGTCGAGCACGATCTGGCCGTGATGCGCGAAGCCGACCACGTGATCGACCTCGGCCCGGGCGCAGGCGAGCACGGGGGGCGCGTGATTTATCAGGGCAGCCTCGAGGGGATGGTGGCGGATCCGCGATCGTTGACCGGCCGCTACCTAACCGGCGAGTTGAAGATACCGGTGCCGGCGACGCGCCGCCCGCCCGGCAAATCGTGGCTGCGCATCCGAGGGGCCCGCCAGCACAACTTGAAGTCGATCGACGTGGAGATTCCCCTGGGGCTGATGGTCTGCGTCAGCGGCGTATCCGGCTCGGGAAAATCGACCCTGGTTCACGACGTGCTTTATGAGGGCCTCCTGTTCCGCCGCGGAAATTCTGCCTCCCGCCCCGAGTGCGCCGGCATCGAGGGAGACGACGCGCTGGCCAACGTCGTTCTGGTCGATCAGTCGCCCCTCGGGCGCACGCCACGTTCGAATCCGGTGACGTATATCAAGGCCTACGATGCAATTCGCGAACTCTTCGCCGCCACCCCCGAGGCTCGCCGGCGCGGCTACTCGGCCGGGAGCTTTTCGTTCAATGTGCCGGGCGGGCGCTGCTCCACTTGCCAGGGCGAGGGCACGGTGACCGTCGGCATGCAGTTTTTGGCGGACGTGGAACTGGTGTGCGAAGAGTGTCAGGGCAAACGGTTCAAGCCCGCCATTCTGGAGGTTCAGTACAAGGGCCGCAACATTCACGAGGTTTTGCAGATGACGGTGCGCGAAGCCCTGCAATTTTTCTCGAACACCCGGAAGATTGCCGATAAGCTCCGCGTGCTCGACGAGGTGGGCCTGGGGTACCTGCGCCTGGGGCAGTCCGCCACGACGCTTTCCGGAGGCGAGGCGCAACGAGTGCGGCTGGCCTCTCACCTGGCCCAACAGACGAGCCAGGGCACGCTGTTCATCTTCGACGAGCCCACCACGGGCCTCCATTTCGACGACATCAACAAACTGCTCGCCGCGTTTCGCAAGCTGATCGAAGGGGGCGGCACGGTGCTGATCGTCGAACACAACCTCGACGTGCTGAAGACGGCCGACTGGATCATCGATCTCGGGCCGGAGGGCGGCGAGGCGGGAGGCTACGTTGTGGCCTGCGGGCCGCCGGAAACCATCGCCCAGCGCCGGGAGTCGCACACCGGCCGTTACCTGGCCCCTTACCTGGCGAAACGGGAGCCCGAGGAGGTGGCGCGGCCCGACTGACGGCCTCCGCCCAGCCGCGCGCTCGAGGTGCATCGGATGCGGAAACGCAATGGCCAACCTTCGGCATGCTGGCTGGGCGCTGCCTTCCTCGCGCTCGGCGGATTGTTGGCTTCCGGCAGGACGATCGGCCAGCCAGGAGCGCGACAGCCTGGCCCGGCGGCGCTGGATGCCGCCTCCCTCGCCCGGGCGGCGGAAGAGGCGCTCGCGCGGCGCGACTATCCGGCGGCGGTGAAGGCGCTGCGGTCCCTGGTCGCCGCCCAACCGGACTCCGTTCCAGCCTGGTTTAATCTCGCTTATGCCGAGTCCGCGATGCACGAGGACGCGGAAGCCGAAAGAGCTTACAACCGAGCTCTGGCTCTAAAGCCGGACCTTTTTGAAGCGCAGTTCAATCTGGGCGTTTTGCTTATGGAGATGAAGCGACCGCAGGCCGCCCTCCCCCACCTCGAACAAGCCGTCAAACTCAAGGCTCAGGACGCGCGGGCCCACCTCGATTACGGACGAGCCCTGGCTGAGGCGGGGAAAACGGATGACGCCGAGCGGCAATTCCGCCAGTCGATCGAGCTCAATCCCAACTTCGCGCTCGCGTATTATCACCTCGGACAGCTCCACCTGCGCGCCCAGCACTACTCGGCGGCGCTGGCGGAATTCCAGCGCGCCGCCGAGTTGGATCCCCACTTGGCGCGCGCGAAGCTCGGCCAGGCGCTGGCTCTCGAGGGCCTTCATCAACCCGGAGCCGCCATCGCCGATTTCGAGCAATACCTGGCGGCCAATCCTCAGGACCTTCAAACCCGATTTCAGTTGGCGCGCCTTTATCTGGCCCAAGGACGCCATCAGGAAGCTCAAGCCGCGCTCGAGAAGATTTATCAGGCAGATCCCCGCCTGCCCGGCGTGGCCGCCGCCTTGGGCGACGTCAACGCCTTGTTGGGAAAACTGGGCGAATCCGAGGCGTACTACCGTCAAGCCTTGGCCGCGGCGCCCGATAACCCCGATCTGCACCGGGCGCTCGGACAAACGCTGCTTGACGAGCAGAAGTTTCCCCAAGCCGAGGCGGAGTTTCGAGCCGCGTTGAAGCTGGACCCTCACAACGGCGAGGCCGCCAAGGGCCTCGCCTCCAGCCTCTACCTTCAGAAGCGATGGGCCGAGGCAATTCCCATCCTCGAAGCCCTGGTCGAGACGCCTCATCCGCGCCCCGGTTATTTCTTCATCCTGGCCACGTGTTATGACGACCTTCACGATCGTCCCCGGGCCCTTGCCGCCTACGAGCGTTATCTGGAGCTGGCGCACGGTGAAAACCCCGACCAGGAGTGGCAGGCACGGCAGCGAGCCCGGCGGCTGCGTCGGGAGCTGAGCAAATAGCTATAATTGAGTGCGATGGGGAGCTTGACCGGCGCAGTCCGATGGCTGATGGTGGCAGAGATCGCGCTGGTGTCTCTGCCCCTGCTGGCTCGCCGCCACGACAGCGAACAGGATCTGCTCGCCCACTTGGAGCGCGAGACGAATCCCGTCAAAAAGGCCAAGTACGAAATCCGCCTGGGACGGCTCAAGCTGGAGCAGGCCACCCTGGCGTACCAGCAACAACGGCTCGATCAAGGAGAACGGCTGCTCAATGAATACGCCGGGGCCATGAATCAGGCCTGGGAGCTGCTGAAAAATTCCGGCCGCGACGCCACCCGCAAACCGCAGGGGTTTAAAGAGCTAGACATCGCCCTGCGTGAAAACAGCCGCTTGCTTGAGGATCTGCGGCATCGCATCCCCTTTACGGATCGCGGCCCGCTCGACAAAGTCGAGCAAGAGCTGGCGAAGACGCGTAATGAGGTGCTGCTGGCGCTCTTTCCGGGAATCAAAATGGCCGGGGCAGCCGCCAAGCCAGGCGCGGTGCCGGAGGAGGTTCATCCGTGAGGCGATTCGGCCGGGGGGCGGCCAGGGCGGCGGTGCTGATCGGGATAGCGGTATCAACCGCGCTCGCCCAGCAGCGGGCCGCCCTGAGCCAGGAAGAGGAGGATAAGCTGCGGGAAGCCCAGGACCCCGGCCAGCGCATCGAGGTTTACTTGGAGCTGGAACAGTCGCGGATCGACCAGTTTGTCCAGGCTCGCCAGCGTCCCGCCGATCCCCAGTACGACACCGGGGCCTATCTCAATCAGCTTCTTGGGCAGTACATCGCCTTGAACGACGAAATGAAGGATTGGATTGATTATCAGTATCAACGCCTGGGCGACATGCGCAAAGGACTGCGCGCCTTACTGGATCGCGGCCCACGGCAGCTCGCCGAGCTGCGCCAGATTCAACAGAATCCAGACGCTTACGCCGCCGACTATCGCGATACGCTCAACGACGCCGTGGCCGACCTCAGTGACGCTCTGGACGGAGCCACCAAGGCGCTGGCCGAGCAAGAAAAGAAATTCGGCGAATTGAAGCGCGAGGAAAAAATCCAGGCCCAGCAGGCCAAGCAGGACATCAAGGAAGAAAAAAAACGGGAAAAACAGGAGAAAAAGCTGCGCAAGAAAGAAGTGAAGCACGGTGGGGTGCCGGAGGACCCGGATCAACGTTGAGCCCGTTGGCCACATCACAGCTCAGTTTGTGGGATCTGGAACCGCCACCGGAGGCGGATTCACCGGCGCCGAACGCCGCCGAGCACACTTCGCGCGCCGCGGCGCCCACCTCGGACGCCGAGCTGGCGGCTCTCTTCCTCCGCGTCTTCCGCCGCCTCGACATCGCCCGCCCCGAGCCGCGGTTCGACGCGGCCTATCGCCCTTTCACCGGGCTGCGTAGCACGATTCGCCTGCGCCACGGCCGGGTGGAAGCGCGCGTTTCAGACCTGCTGATCGGCGCGCCGGCGGCGGCGGTTGAGGCGTTGGCCGAAATTTTGCTCGCCCAACTCTACCGCCAGCGCCCCTCCGCCGAGGCCCGCCAGTGTTACCGTGCTTACGTGACCCAGCCGGAGCTGCGCGGCAAGCTCGAGCAGACCCGCCGCGAGCGCGGCGTGAAGCGGCTGCTGCCCCCGCGCGGGCGGTACTTCAATTTGCAATTGATTTTCGAGGATTTGAACGCGCGGTTCTTCTCTGGCGAGCTCTCACCGGTGCGAATTGGCTGGAGCCCCCACCGTTCCCGCACCGTGCTCGGGCATTACGACTCCGCCCATCGCACCATCACCATCAGTCGTGCTTTCGATTCGCCGTCGGTACCCGGCTACCTGCTCGAATACCTCGTTTATCACGAAATGCTCCACGCCCGGCATCCCGTGGAGAGAAACGGCAGCCGGCGCGTTATCCACTCCCCCGCCTTCGTGGCCGACGAGAAGCGATTTCCCGACTACGAGCGGGCGATCCGGCGGCTCCGGCGGCTGTCGGGACGGGTGGACTAAGGGCCGCCGTCCTGACCGAGGGGGCCGCCGGCCGAATGCTCCGTCCGCCCCTGGGCGATGTCGATGGCGTGGGGCAATATCTCGATGATGCTCTCGAGCGATTCGCGCGCCCCTCGCACGCTGCCCGGCAGGTTAACGATCAGCTTCCCCCGGCGCACGCCCACGATTCCCCGCGAAAGCGCCGCCCGCAGATTGCTCTTCAGGCCTTCGGCCCGCATCCGCTCGGCGAGCCCGGGAACCTCCTTTTCGACCACGGCGCGCGTCGCCTCCGGCGTGACGTCGCGGGGAGCGAGCCCCGTGCCGCCGGTGGTGAACACGGCGTCGCAATCGTCGCCGTCCGTCCAGGCCTCCAGCCGCCGGCGAATCTCATCGACCTCGTCCGCGAGAATCTCCGGCGAGCCCACCTTCCAGCCGTGGGCTTCGAGCGCCGCTTTGACGGCCGGCCCGGAACGATCCGCGCGCTCGCCCCGGGCCGCCGAATCGCTCAGCACGAGAATTTTGGCGCGCAGCATAAGGTCAAGACCGGCCGGCCCGAGAATGCGGCGCGCGATACGTGCCGCTCTTGCCGCCACTTTTCTCGAGCAGGCGAAGGTCGGTGATCTCGATCCCGCGGTCGAGAGCCTTTAACATGTCATAAACGGTGAGCGCCGCCACCGCGGCGGAGGTCAGCGCTTCCATCTCGACTCCGGTCGGCCCCGCCGCGCGCACCGTCGAGGTGATCGCCACGCCTTCCCGGCAGAAATCGGCCTGCACATCCACATTCGTGAGCGGCAGCGGGTGGCACAGGGGAATCAATTCAGCCGTGCGCTTGGCGGCGGCGATCCCCGCGATGCGCGCGATTTCGAGCGGGTCGCCTTTGGGGTTGCTTTCGGCGGCGCGCCGCGTCCGAGCCTTCATCCGAACCAGCACGCTGGCCGTGGCCTGGCGCGCCGTGCGCGGCTTCGCCGACACGTCGACCATTCGCGCGCGACCGCGATCGTCGTAATGACTGAGTCGAGGCATTGGCCGTTGGAGACCGCCCATGGAGGACGGCCGCCGAACCGAGCCGGCGGCCAAGTTCAATCTCCCATCGGCATCACGTCAACCCATTCGCCCTCTGCCACCTCGGTCTGCTCCGGATGCACGACCAGGAAGCAGTTCGCCGCCGTCATCCCCACCAAATCCCCGGATCCTTGCCAGGCCACCCGGCTCACCCGCGGGTCGCCACCTTGCCGGGTCACCCGGGCCGGCATGAACGTTGTCAACCCCGCCGGGTTGCGGATCGTCTCGCTGAGGCGGGCGCGTAAAAACACCGGCGGCTCGAAAGTTCCCCCGGCGAGCGCCTGAAGGGCCGGGCGGGCGAAAAGCTGAAAAGTAACAAATGTGGAGACGGGATTGCCCGGCAGCCCGAAGAAAAACTTCTCAGCGACGCGGCCGAACGTGAGCGGCTTGCCGGGACGAATGGCGACGCTCGAGAAATATACCTCCGCGCCGAGCTCGTGGAGCACCTCCTCCACCAAATCGTACCGGCCCACCGACACGCCGCCCGTCACGAGCAGCAAGTCGCAGCCGAGACCCTGCTCGATCAATCGCCGCAACGGCTCCTTGCTGTCAGGCGCGATGGCCAGCAGCCGGGGAACGCCACCCGCGGCAGCGACCTGAGCCTGAAGGGTCACGGCATTGCTGTTGCGGATTTGAAACCACTGCGGCGCTTGATCGATCGGCACCACTTCATCGCCCGTCGCCAAAATGGCCACCGCGGGCGGCCGAACAACGTTGACGTGCGCCTGGCCTACCGAGGCAAGCAGCCCCAGTTCCGCCGGACCCAGGCGCCTTCCGGGGCTGAGAATAGGGCTTTCAGCCCGCGCCTCGCTTCCGCGCCCGGCCACATTCTCGCGAGGCCGCACGGCGCGCAGGACGCGAACCGTCGACCCGGCCGCGTGCGTATGCTCAACCATGACCACTGCGTCGGCGCCCGGCGGCAGCGGGGCCCCGGTCATGATGGCCACGCATTCGCCGGGGCCTAGGCGGCCGGCGAAAAAAGTTCCGGCGCGAACCTCTCCCCGTACGGCCAGCGCCGCCGGAACCACGGCAACGTCGGCGGAGCGCACGGCAAAACCGTCGCGTATGGAGCGGTCGAAAGGCGGGCAGTCACGGTCGGCGCGGACGAGCTCAGCGAGAAAACGTCCCTGGGCTTCAAGCAGGCCGACGCGCTCCACCGGCCGATGCGGCCGGAGAGCCAATACTTCCGTACAGACCACGGACCGGGCCTGCTCGAAGCTTAACATCGTGCAGATAACGCCGTCCTATTCGCGCACCGGCCACGCCAACGCGGGAAATGATATCAGCCCGGCGGCGATCCTGCCAAGAAGCACCGCCGCCACACAGAACGCCGCACCTTTCATCCAGTTCCCGTGCCTGACCTCGCCCGCCGCGGCACGCTACACCCGAGCGGCGAGCCACTGTTGGCGAAACCGCGACTGTTCGCACCAGACGCTTTGTTCACGTTCCGGACCGGTCGAGATCATGGCAATTTCCACACCCACCTGCTCAGACAGGAAGCGCAGGTAGTGGCGGGCGTTTTGTGGAAGATGTTCGAAGCGGGTCAAGCCAAAGGTGGATTGCTGCCAGCCGGGCAGGGTTTGATAATGCACCTCGACGCGAGCCAAGGCCTCGTTTTCAGCCGGGAAATCCTGGAGGGGCCGGCCGTCCAGCCGATACTCGACGCCGACCGGGATTTCCGCCAAGTGATCGAGGACGTCCAGCTTAGTGATAATCAGCGAGGTGAGGTTATTGAGGCGGGCGCTGTAGCGCGCGGCGGGTACGTCAAACCATCCGCACCGCCGAGGACGCCCCGTCACCGCGCCATATTCGGCGCCCCGCTCGCGGAGTTTCTCGGCTTCGGGACCCGAGGCTTCCGTGGGGAAAGGGCCGCTGCCGACGCGCGTCGCATACGCCTTGGAAACCCCGATGACGGCTCCGATCCGCGTGGGACCGACGCCCGTGCCGGTGCACGCTCCCCCTGCGGTGGCATTCGATGAAGTCACGAAGGGGTAGGTGCCGTGGTCGATATCGAGCAGGGCGCCTTGCGCGCCCTCGAACAGCACGCGCTTGTCCTCGTCCAGGGCGCGGTTGAGGCAGGCGGATACATCGACGAGGTGGGGTACCATGCGCTCGGCGACGGCCAGGTATTCGTCCACCCATCGACCGTCCAGCCGCGCGCTTGAAAACAGCGCCGAGGCCAAGCGGTTCTTTTCCTCCAGGACTTCGTGGCACTTCTGGCGGAACCGTTGTGGATCGCGCAGATCGCCGGTGCGCAGACCCCGGCGTCCGGCTTTGTCTTCGTAAGACGGTCCAATCCCTTTCGAAGTCGTACCAATTTTTGCCCCGCCCCGGGCGGCTTCGGCGGCTACCTCATGGCTGCGATGATAAGGGAGGATCAGATGGGCGCGGTCACTGATCAGCAGTCGCCGGCCGATTTCAACGCCGCCGGCCTGGATCGCCTCGAGCTCTTCGGCCAGGGCGTGAGGATCGATCACCACCCCGTTGCCGATGACGGCGGTAACGCTCGGGCGCAGGATGCCGGTGGGGATCAATTGCAGGACGAATTTCCGGCCGTTGGCCACGACCGTGTGGCCGGCGTTCGCCCCGCCTTGATAGCGGGCGACGATGTCAAAATGTTCGGCCAGGGCGTCCACGACCTTGCCCTTGCCTTCGTCCCCCCACTGCACCCCAACCACCACAACGCTGTTGGCCATGACCACCCGTTGTCAGTTCACCCCTCAGAGCCCGGCGATCTCCACACCTCGATCACCGGCCTGTCCCCGGCGATGCCGACAATCAATTGATTTCACGCCTCGGGTCTTAATCGAGCGGCCTTGCCGGACGGGCCGGCCTCGCCCCGACCGGCAAAAGTCCACTTTTAACCGGTTTGCGCTCAATGTCAACTGGGAAGGGATTCTTTTGGCTGGGCAATGGAACTCGAAGCCGGCGCCCAGCCCCCAAGCAGCGGATTCGTCATCGCCGGCCGCCCAACAACACTTGACGGCAGCTCTCGGTGCTCATAAGTGCTTCTCCAGCATCTTCACGATCGCGTCCTTCGGATGAGCCCCAGTCAGCTGGTCAGCGACTTGTCCGCCCTTGAACAGCAGTAAGGCGGGGATGCCGCGAATGTTGTATCGACTGGTCACGGCGAGATTTTCATCGACGTTAAGTTTGCCCACCTTGGCACGATCCGCGTACTCCTGGGCCACGGCTTCGACCGCCGGCGCCACCATACGGCACGGAGCGCACCAGGTCGCCCAGAAGTCCACTAGCACCGGCTTGTCGGATTTTAGCACCTGCTCCTCAAAGTTCTGGTCGGTAAATTCATATAGGTGATTGCCTGCCATTTTGCGCCTCCCGAATTCCTTCGATAGGTCAGGATGCGGGACTCGCCAGCGGCACCACCACGCCGTGAATCACCGACCGCCGGCAATTCAGCGCCGCTTGACGCCCCTCCCTGGCCAATTCCTTCATCCCCTTGGATTGGATGCACCCGAGACGTTCTCGGCCCGGCCTCGCTCGCGCGCCAGCCGCTCGTAGAGGTCAGCGTATTGCCGGGCCGAGCTGGCCCAAGAGTAATCCTTCTGCATCCCGTTCTGCATCAAGCGCTTCCAAACCTCGGGACGATGATAGGTTTCGATCGCCCGCGTGAGCGTGGCGAAAAGCGCCTCGGATGAGTAATGACTGAACTTGAATCCTGTTCCGGACTCGCCGTTGAAGGCCTCAATGGTGTCATCCAGGCCGCCCGTAGCCCGTACGATGGGTACAGTGCCGTACTTGAGGCTGTAAATCTGATTGAGCCCGCACGGCTCGTATCGCGACGGCATCAAGAACATATCGGCACCGGCCTCGATCTGGTGGGCCAGCGCGTTGTCGTAAGCGACTTTGACCAGAAACTTCTGCGGATACCGGGCCGCCAGGTTGCGAAACAGCTCCTCGTATTCGGGCGCCCCGGTGCCCAGGATGACGACGTAAAGATCCATGGCGGCCAGCCGCTCGGCAATCTCGGCGATCAAATCGAACCCCTTCTGGCGGTCAAAACGCCCCACGATGCCGATAACGGGTCGTTCCAGCACCGGATGCTCGACACCCATCTTTTCGAGTAACGCCCGCTTGCATACCTGTTTGCCGGCCAAGTTTTGCGGCGTATAAGGGGCGGGAATGAGCTTGTCCGTGGCAGGATTCCACACGTCATAGTCCACGCCGTTAACGATGCCTTGCAGGCGGTTGGCGCGACTTCTGAGCACTCCCTCAAGCCCAGCCCCGTACTCCGGGGTTTGAATTTCCTGCGCGTAGCGGCGACTGACCGTGGTGATAGCGTCGGAAAACAAAATTCCGCCCTTGAGCAGGTTCACTTGGCCGTAAAATTCCAGGCCGTCAATCGTCAACAGGTCGGCCGAAAGAGAAATCTCGGGCAGGATGTGAGGAGGAAACAAACCTTGGTAGGCTAGATTATGGATCGTCAACACGACGGACGTGCGCTCAAAGTAAGCGTCGCGGGTATAAAGATGGCGGAGGTAAACGGGGAGCAGGGCCGTCTGCCAGTCGTGACAATGGATGATGGCCGGTGGCACCGGCGACCGCTTGAGGAACTCCAGCGCGGCCAGGGAAAAGCCCGCAAATCGCAGATAATTATCGGGATAGTCGATACCTTTGCTGTCTTGATAGAGGCCCTCGCGATCGAAGTAAACCGGGCAGTCCACAAGGTAGTGCCGGACCCCATCGC
Organism: Acidobacteriota bacterium; assembly: GCA_902812365.1. GTDB lineage: Bacteria > Acidobacteriota > Terriglobia > UBA7540 > UBA7540 > CADDZC01. Next base: position 22,068 of record CADDZC010000050.1, read on the forward strand.
TGCCTCCCCCGTCCTGGATCGAAGCAAACTGAAACCCGGAGCGCAGCGGCATGGTCACGCTGCGATGGGCGGCGAGGGTGGGTCCGGGCTTGGTGGCGCGGTAGCGGGGTATGATGACCTCCACCTCGAGCCCCTGCGCCGCCAGAGCCTTCGGCAAGGCGCCGACAACGTCCGCCAGCCCGCCCGTCTTCGCAAACGGCACGCACTCGGAAGCGACAAAGGCAATTCGCACGGCACCGCTCCCAGCTCAAGAATCGCAAAAAGGCGTAATAGATAACGCTAAGGTACGGTAACCAGAATGTCAAGCCGAAAGCGGCGCTGATTGATGTCATTTGCAGTCGTGCCCGCCCCATGGTAGATTGGACCCCATCGGGAGCGGCTCCCTGCTGGACTCTTTGCCAGGACAGGATACAATGGGGCAGCACGGCACTCGATCGGCGGCGATCACTTTGGCCTGTCTGGCGGCGATGACGTTCGCTCCGCCGTCGGCGTCAGCTCTCGCTCAGCGCTCCTTTGGCAACGAAAACTTCACGCCGCAATCCGCCATCTTGGACGGAACGGTTCGCACCGAGACCGGCAAGGTCGTGCGGTTCGGGGTTAATGTTCGGCTGGACACGGGCGAAGGCCTCGCGGTCGAGCAGCAGCCGGCCGATTCCGAAGGTCGATTTCACTTCGCCGGTTTGCGCAAGACAAGTTACCGTTTGGTCGTCACCGCCCCCGGATACGCGACGGTGGAGCAGACGGTCAATCTTGGCTACGGGGCGAATCAGTATTTTGTGACCATCACTCTGACTCCCTCCGCTCAGCGGCCATCCCAAGTTCCCCCGCCGGCTCTGAGCGATCTTCGGGCGCCCAAGCAGGCCCGGCACGAATATCAGAAAGGGGCCCGCGCGCTCAAGGGGCGGCACTGGCGACAGGCCCAGAGTCATTTCGAGAAGGCGGTGGAGATTGATTCGTGTTACGCGCGGGCTCAGACCGACCTGGCTACCGTGCTCATCGCTCAGCGGCAGGCTGCTGCTGGCGAAGCGGCACTGCGGAAGGCGATCGCTTGCGATCCGGACTATCTCGACGCTTACATGGAGTTGGGACAGTGTTTAAACGCCCGAAAGCAGTTCACCGAAGCTAAAACCGTGCTCCAAGACGGCTTGCGTCGCTCGCCGAGCTCATGGCAGTTTTATTACCAGCTCGGGGTCGCCGAATTTGGAGAAGGAAAATATCAGGATGCCGAGCAATCGTTTTTGAAGGCGGAATCATTTCAGGCGGCCGCGCCGCCGGACGTTCACGTGAAGTTGGCCGACGTGTACGTGAAGGAAAAGGCTTACGACAAGGCCTATCAAGAAATGGACGCGTACCTCCGCGCCGATCCCCAAGGACGTTTCGCATCCCGAATCCGGTCCATCATGCGCCAAATGGAGCAGGCTGGGGTGCTCCACCCTGGCGATAGACCCGCCTCGCCCCCGAAGCCTTAAGGGCGTGACCTTCCTCCTTAAACCCTGGAGATTGAGCTCACAACGGTTTCAGTATCGCGAGCACCAGGACACCTACGAAGATCAAGGAGGCCGCTGCGTGCATTGCCCGGCCCCAGCGCCGCCCAATCTTTCCGTTACCGGCAACCAGAGCGCGGGTACGGGAAGCGACACTGAGGTCGACAATCACGAGCGCTGCCACCAAGACGAGCTTCGCCCGTAACCAGTTCTGATGCAGATACTCCGGCCTCAGCACAACGAAAATGACGCCGCTAGCCAACGTGATGACGGCGCCGGGGTGGGTGATGCCGTCGAGCAGGCGGGTCTCGAGACGACTCAGGGTTGTCCGCGCCTCCGGTGAGGGTTCACGAACGTGCAGATCGAGCACCTGCGTGAGCACCAGCAACCCGGCCATCCAGAACACGAATCCGACAACATGAAACACCAGCACCCAAGCCATCACTCTGTCCAGACGTTACGGCCGCCGCGCGCCGACGCGGAGTTCCCGCGCACGCCCACGACCCGCCAACAGGAGTTACGGACGGTCGCCCTCGATTCGGCAGGTCTCGCACCTCGGAGGCCAGCCCTGGTATCAGTGAAGTGGACAAGCCACTTACGCTCCTGCTTGTTTGGCCGCCAGATCGCCAATGAATGGCGCCCGATACTGCTCGTTGTTATAGGCCTTGTACATCAGGAAAATCCAGAAGGCCAGAAACACGAGCGACAGCAATCCCCACAACGGCAGCATAATCAGTCCGCCGAAGCCTGCCGTAGCGAACGACAAGATGCTGCCCAGGATCGAAAACACGATCAGGATCGCGATCCAAGCGACGTTGAAAAAAATGGACTGGAAGGCGTGAAATCGCACGAAACGGTCGTTCTTGTAAGGATCGATCACCAGGAAAATGATGCCGGTGATCAAGCCCAGTATGTACGCGAGAGCGCCGGCTACGTTCGAGCTCATGCCGGTGGTCTCGGCCGCGCTGGGTCCGGGTGCCGCTGCCCCCGCCCCGGCTGGACGGCCGCAGGCTGCGCAGAAGCTCGCGCCGTCGGCCAGGGACGCTCCACACTTTGCGCAAAATGCCATGCGAGTTCCTCCTCTTCTGGTTGAAATGGAAAATCGGACATGAGGCCTGTAGCTCCGATCATTAAGAATGGGCCGAGCCGGCCTGCTGAGCAGCAAGAGGGCCGATCACCGGCAGCATGAATTGCTCTCGGTTGTAAGCCTTCACCATCAGGTAGATCCAAAGCACCAGGAGCCCCAGCCGAATGATCCCGCCGATCATCCACAATGGTGAAAATCCAAATCCCCACAGCGCCGAGAGTCCGGCAATGCTAACCACCCAGTTGAGCACAAAACAGAAGATTGCAAAAAAAACCGACTGAAAGGCGTGAAAGCGGACAAACCGCTCGGACTTGTATGGCTCGACCAGCAAGAAGATGATGGCGATGATCCAACCCACAAAAGGAATGTACGTCAGCATTCCCGCGACGTTGGAGCTCACCCCGGTTCCCGCAGCGGCCGGCGAGGGGCCCGTGCCGCCGGGCGTTGTCCCTACGGGCGCACCACACGACGAGCAGTAAAGGGTTCCCGGCTTCACTTCCGTTCCACATTTTCCGCAGAACGCCATCAGTTTTCCCTCCTTGCCCGGCTTGGCCCGCAATGGCTGATCTCATTCAGCCTGCGAACCGGACCGCCCCTTGAACCCGCAACTCCTGTCGTTCGATTAGCGATGCGGCTTCATCCTTACCATAATCCGGCCGCCGAAGCAAGCTGCCGTAGTTGGTCCGGATTCGGGACGGTGCGAGGGTATTGGCCCATCGTATAAGATCGCTGCCGGCAACAATCTGGCCGAAAAGTCCCTTCCGTGGCCGACGCCAGCAGCACCCCCGCACGCCAGGCGCCCGCAAGCATCGCGGAGGAGTGCCGTGCCAGCGGCCCGCGGTGGCTTCGAAAAGACTGGCGCTCGGCGCCGCCCAGCGCGGTATGATGATTGGCGGCGAGTCATGAATCGAGCTTCCGTTTTATCCGTACTGCTCGTTTTCTCGGTTTTTCCGGCTTCCCTTCGCTCTCAAATCAGTTTATCGCCGGCGCTTCCCGAAGCTGTCGGTCTCAACATCCACATCACCGATCCTCTGCCGGGCGAAATGAGTATGCTGGCGAAATCGGGCGTCCGCTGGGTGCGCATGGATTTTCGCTGGAACGAAATCGAAACGACGAAGGGACACTACAACTTCGCGGCTTACGATCGTCTCCTGGCGGCGATTGAGCGCTACAAGATTCGGCCGCTTTTCATTCTCTGTTACAGCAATCCGCTGTATGACGAGGGGCTGTCACCTTACAGCGATCAAGGCCGCCAGGCATTTGTGAACTGGGTGATGGCGGCGGTGAAGCATTTTCAGGGCCACGGGATTGTATGGGAAATGTATAACGAGCCGAACTGGCACTTTTGGAAGCCGCGGCCGAACGTCGATAACTACATCAAGCTGGCGCTCGCCGTTGGCGAAGCCATGCGGGAAACCGCCCCTCAAGAAATCTACGTCGGGCCCGCCACGGCCGTTATTGATCCGCCGTATGTAGAGGCCTGTCTGAAGGCCGGCCTGCTCAACTATTGGTCGGCCGTCTCCGTCCATCCGTATCGGCAGGCCGACCCGGAGACCGCCGCGGCTGATTATCGCGCACTGCGCTTGATGATCGCGAAGTACGGTCCGAGGGGAAAGCCCATACCGGTCATCGCCGGCGAGTGGGGATATTCATCGGTGTGGCCAGGCATGGATGAGGAGAAGCAAGGCCAGATGCTGGCGCGGGAGTGGTTGACCGATCTCGCCAGCGGAGTCCCGCTCTCGATCTGGTATGACTGGCGCGATGACGGCACCGATGCCCGCAATCCCGAGCATCATTTTGGAATCATCCGCAACCCGTATCAGAATGGCCTTACTCCGGTTTATCAGCCGAAGCCCGCGTATAGGGCGGCGAGGACCCTGACCGCGTTGTTCCGCGGAGAACACTTCAATAAGCGGCTGGCTGTGGGCGGCGACCATGCCTACGTTTTGCTGTTCAGCAACGGCCCGGAAATCAAGCTCGCCGCCTGGACGACGGCCGCTGGCCGGCACACGGCGGTGATTCCGGCCAGCCCAGGCTGGTTCGACCGGTATCAATTCACGGGGGAGAAACGGTGGCCGATCCGGGCCACTCGAAACGGCTTGGCAGTCTCGCTAACCGGCGCGCCGCAATATTTCATACCGCGCCGACCCAACGCCCTGTTGCAAATTGCCGCCGGGTGGCAACCCGTACCTCTTGAAATCGCCACCACCGCTCCGGCCCCGCTCCACCTGACGCTGCAGCTACAGAATCCGCTCGCGCGGCCGATCCGCGTCCGCGAAGGGCGCGGGGGGTGGAAGGAGGTTCCCCCAGGCGGACAGATACGACTGACGACGACCGCCGAGATTATCCAACGGTCGGTCGATCCGGTTCCCGTGCGTACCGCTCTGGAGGTATCCGGGATCGGACATTTGGCCCAAGTGACCGACGCCGTCGTCAGCAATCTTTTGCGACTCACCGCGCTCCCGGCGGCGGGCCGCGTCCTGCCGGTGGCGGTTGCCAACCCTTCCGGCGAGGCCTTTCGAGGTGTCGTTGCCGCTTGGAACTGGAAGGGATTGGGTCCGGACGTCGCTCCGGCAACCTTGGATTTGAAGCCCGGCGAGACGGGCGCGATGATCCGGCTTCGATTGCGCGCCGCCGCCGGCGCGTCCTATCGGCTCGGACTCAAGGCGGAGGATACCCAGCGGAGAATTGTAGTCCTTGTGCCCGCCCGGCGATTCGTCCGCGTCGACGATCTGTCGCTCTACCGGGCCGGCAGCGAGCCGCGGCGTTACCAGATGCTGGTGCCGGGCGAGCCGAAGCATTCGGCGGAGGAGTCTTTGGGCATCAGCGCCGCCCCTGCAGGTCTGCCCGCTCCCGGAATGGCATCACTCAAAATCATTTATCACCTCACGGCCGGTCGTCCCGTCCTGTGCATACTTCCCGCGGCTGGCGCCCTCCAGGCGATTCAGGGACGGCCGCAATCTTTGGGCTGGTGGATCGACGGCGACGGTGTGGGCAATGCCCTCTATGTTCGCTTTGTGGACGCGACCGGCCAAACCTTCCAGGCAGGCGGCAGCGCGCTCGATTGGAAAGGTTGGCGTTACGTCACCTTCCTGCTTGACTCGATCCATGCCACCCACTGGGGCGGGAAGGACGACGGGAGGATTCACTATCCCATTCATTGGGACTGTCTGTTCATGCTCTCGAAAGCGATTGCCGGCGATAGCCAAGGGACGGTTTACATGGCGGCCCCAACTCTGATTTACTAAT
>CADDZC010000051.1 GCA_902812365.1 Acidobacteriota bacterium
GCCGTAGGTCTCGAACCAGGCGCCGGCCAGGAATTCTCCGAAGCGCGCCATGGCTTGGAGCCGCTCGCGGGAGCTGGCGGCGTTGAGGATTTCCAAGGTGGTCAACTGCCGTTCGAAGTCGTCGGCGCTGGCGTGAAGGATGCCGCGGCCTCGCACCGGGGCCGGGGCGGTGGAAGGAGCGGAAGCCTCGGGCGCGTCAGAGACGGTCAGATAGACGGTGGTCGAATCGCGCCAGGCGTCGCGAAGCGAGCCGGCGCGGAGCCGTTTGAAGGCGTCGAAAAAGAAGGTCGCCCCCTCCTCTGAGGTCAGGCGGCCTCGATAGCGAATGAGGCGCCCTCCGACGGAGTCGGGATCAGCCATCAGCAGATTAAACTTTCCCTGGGTGACCGCCAGGGGCTGGCGTGAAAGAGCGGGCGCGCTGGCCTTGCCGGCGAACCGCGCCTCATGGTCGGGCTGGGAAAGCATCCGCTCCAGGTCTTCGCAGCGCACGGTGATGGTCAACTCGAACGGCGAATGCTCCCGTTCTCCCTGGGCGGCCGCCGCTTCGTAGTCCTGAGCGCAGGTGGTCGAAAAGTGTCCGCGAAAGCTTTCAGTAAATTGAATGCCCAGGGGCCGGGCGGATGAAGGAGCCGGCTGGAGGCGGTCGCAGCGGTGTCCCGAGTTCGCCGCTTCGGGCGCTCGGAGCCGGTAATCGAGCGGCCAGTCGTAGTCGCGGGCAATGAGCGCCGCGCAGCGCTCGGCGAGCGCGGAGATGGTCAGCAGGGGGTTGATGCCGAGCGGACGGGGGATGATCGATCCGTCGCACACATACAGACCCTCATAGACCGCGTCGCCGGCCGTGGAGGAAAACACTTGGCCCTTGTGGTTCACCACGCCCTGCGCGGCGTCGTCGGCCATGACACACCCGCCCAGCGGATGGACGGTCAGCAGGTTGTGGTCGGTGAGGCCGGTCCAGATGGGGTTCGGAACGTAGGTAGCGCCCAAAGAGACGGCGATCTGCTTCAGATAAGCGGCGGCGCGCTCGTAGGCGGGCTGGCGGGCCGCGCCCGGCCAATGGACTCGAATGCGGTCGCCTTCAAGCGTCAGCCGGCCGGCAGCATCGTCATGGGCCATGGCCAGAAGAGTCAAGGTGTTGCGCACCGCCCCATGACGCGGGCCGCCGAGCAGGCTTTCGAGTTCGCGGCTTTTCCGGCGGACCAGGTCGGCGACGCCGGCATAGGTTGCGTCGCCGGCCGCGCTGGCGGTCGAAGCCAGAATGGAAGGCAAGAGGGCGGCCAGCCCGCCGGGGACGGCTCCTTCCTGAATGGCCACGCCGCGGGCAAGATCGGGCTGAAACCGCCGGTCAATCATACCGGAGATGCAGGGGCCGACCGGTTCGCCGCGGCTGGGATCGCGGTGACCGTAGCCTACACCGTTGACGGGCTCCGCGCTGTTGTACGCAAAGGCTTGGAGGTCTCCGTTGGCGCTGAAGCGGTGCCCCAAACGGTCGGAAAGCGGCAACCCGCCGGCCTTTGAACGCAGCAGGATTTCGGTCGAGCCGAGCGTGCCGGCGGCCAGAATCACGATGCCGGCGGAGACCAACAGCTTGGGGGACTCCAAGGCTTCGAGACCCGCATCAATAGCTTGAAAGTGGATGATCCAGCCGTGGCCCGAACGGCGGATTTCACGAACCTCCAAGCCGGTGAACATCTCCGCGCCGTGAGCTTTGGCATCCGGCAAATAATTCATCAGCAAGGTGTTCTTCGCCGAGTAGTTGCAACCCGTCGCGCAGTCTCCACAGAGGCGGCAAGCCTGCTGCTCGATTCCGACCATATTCGGGCCATCGGCGAAGGCCACGGCCACCGGCGGACGGGAAAAGCTTAGACGAAGGGCTCCGGCAGCCTTGGAGAGCGCGTTCAGCTTGTCGAGAGAAGGGAAGTCTGGGGGATAGGGAACCGGCTGGAGCATCTCGGTAGCGCGCTTGTAACCCTCTTCCAGGACAGTACTTAGGTCTGCCCGCAGACCCTCGGGCCATAGCGGATCGTCGAAAACGCGGGGCTCCGGACGGAGAGCAACTCCAGCGTTGATGAGCGAGGTTCCTCCAAGGCCACAACCCACCAGGACGTCCAGCTGGCGGTTGATGTGAAGATCGAACAGGCCGGTGCGCGCTCCCAGGCGGGCGTCGGGTAGATTCAGTTGGGCCTGGGCCAGGATCTCGGCCTGGGTTTCCGGATACTCACCGGGGTGTAACTCCCGACCGCGCTCCAAGATACAGACGCTTTGGCCGGCTCGGGCGAGTCGCGACGCCAAGATGGCCCCACCATAACCCGATCCAACCACCACGACCTGATAATGGTCGCGAATATCCGCAAGCGGCGAGGAGAGACGATCCATCTGGTATAACTATTTGACGGACAATAACTTATGCTGGAGCCAACGAGCCCGTCCTTCATCCGCCGGCCAGCCGACCTCGCGTCCCTCTTCTCCGCTGGGCGCGATCGCTCTCCTCGAGCGTAGCAGCTACAAATGGGACGGTGGGGAAGGATGAGAAAAGTGAGACAAATTTTTTATGCTATTTTTTTTCAACAGGTTAGAGACGAAAAAAGGAGCGGAGAGCCTACCTGTGGGCAAAAGTGTGGAATTGTTCCACACTCCCAGCCCCACTATCGCTCATCGACGCTTTCCTGACCGGTGGCGAAACGCTTCCCGGATCACCTCGTTGGCTTTCGCGGTGAGATGATACCGGCGCAGCTGGCGAAACTCGACCCATCGCGCGTCTTCCACGTCGCTGCTCGGCGCGAGCCTCCCTCCGAGCTTGCGGCAAACGTAATCCACGATGACGTAGTGGTATTTGGGCTTCGACCGGCCGTCCCGCTCGATGCGGTCGAACACGGCAATGACATCCAACGGTTCAACGTCAAGCCCGGTTTCTTCTCGCAGCTCTCGGACAACCGCCGCGGGCAGTTCTTCGCCGAGTTCGAGCATCCCGCCCGGAATCGACCATTCACCTTTCAGGGGTTCCGCACCCCGGCGGACGAGCAACACTCGGGTGCCGTCAATCACGACCCCACCAACCCCCACCCGAGGATGGCGGGGGTACTCGCGCCTTCTTGGGGCCTCCACCCGGCGACGGAGGCTTTTGAGGGGCCTGTCAGCCGTTGCCGGGCTCTTACTGGTTCCCCGTCCGGACGACGATCTCATAAAACATCTTCACGGCGCGGCGAAGCTGATCCACCGGCACGCGCTCATTGGCGGCGTGTTCGGTGGCATCGACTTCCGGCGTCAGCTCGATTGGCACGAAACCGTAACAGATGATGCCGAGCGGCCGGTACATCTGGCTCTCCGTATATCCAGCGTTCAGGACGGGCGCCACGATGGCCCGAGGATTGTACTCGTGCACGACTTGCTCGATGATCCGATAGAGCAGGGTGTTCGTGGGCGAAGAATTCGGTTGGCGGAACTCGCTCAACGGCTCGATCTTAATCTTATCGTTCCCCACCACGGCGCGGAGCCTGGCCAGAAATTCCTGCGGGCTCTCGCCCGGCAACAGCCGGACGTCGATCTGGGCCCACGCCGTATCCGGAATCACGTTGGTCTGCTCGCTGCCTTTGAGCATGGTGAGCGAAACCGTGTCGCGCAGTTGATAGTTAAAGTCCGGATTCCGGGAGAGCTGGCGGACAAAGTCGGGATGGGCGAGGGCTTGCCGGATGTTCCGCAACTGCGCAGCCAGCGGCTCGCCTTCGAGCGGGGCCACGGCGTGAAAATACTCCTCGACGGCCGGCAACAGGTGGATGGGAGTCTGCCAGTTGACGACGTGATAGAGCGCGCGCACCAACTGGTTGGGGGCCGAATCCGGTATCGGTATCGATCCATGGCCTCCCCGCGCCGTCGCTTTTAGGCGTATCCAAAAGGGAACTTTTTCCGCCACCCCCACGCCGTAAACCGTCCCCTTTCCCGGATAGATCAGGTTCGAGCCCCCCTCCGTGATCAGATACTTCGCACCCCGCACCAGTTCCGGGTGATTCTGAATGATCCAGGCGCTGCCCGAGTCGCCAACTTCCTCATCCGCCGTGGCGAGGAAGATCAAGTCGCGTTTGAGGCGGATGTGCGCGCGCTGGACGATCAGCATCACCATGGCTTCGAGCACGCCCTGGTCTTTCATGTCCAGCGCGCCTCGGCCATAGAGGTATCCATCCAGAATTTCGCCCGCGAAAGGCGGCGCTTTCCAATTTTCCGGTTGGGCGCGCACCACATCCAGATGGTTCAGCAGGACGATCGGCCGCCGGGTGCCGTCACCCTTGATGACCGCATAGAGGTTGGCGCGCCCGGGCGCGTAAGGGTAAATGGTGTTGGGAATGCCGGCCTCGTCAAACTGGCGATGCCAGAATTCGGCGGCGGCCATCTCGTTGCCCGGCGGGTTCGACGTATCGATGCGAATATATTGCTGGAGCAGCCTGACGGTCTCGTCCTGATAGCGCGGCCAGTCAAGGTTTGGGAGCTCGGCCCCCGGCGCGCCGGCAAGGGAACCGGGCAGCAGAACGACAAGCATCGCGAGCCACACCGTGCGCGGGATGAAAACTCTCATGATCACCTCAGATTGACAAGCCTGGCACCATCGTGAATGATCGATACGGCGGCGTTCTGGCAAGCCGGCTGGCCAGAGATCAGCCAATTTATCACTGTTTGCGGGGCGGCGCATCCTTCGGGCCGGCGCTGCATCGGCTAAACCGCGGCCCTCACGCCTTGAGCCGCGTGCTTCTGCCCCGATATGCTACCATGGAAAATCGGCTGGGCGAGGTGGCGGAGCGGGCGCGGCATGGCGAGCAGGGCTCAAGATCCCCGACTGAAGAATTTGGCCCTCAATCGCCAAGCGGGCCATTACTACCATCTGCTCGAAAAGTTTGAGGCGGGCATCGAGCTGACGGGCACGGAGGTGAAGGCCATCCGCGACGGCAAGGCCAACCTGAAGGATAGTTACGCACAGGTGAAAGGGAATGAAGTCTGGCTGATCGACTGCCATATCGGCACCTATCTTCCCGGCAGCTATCAAAATCACGACATGCTGCGCGAGCGGCGGTTGCTGCTCCACCGGCGGGAGATTGACAAGCTGCGTGGCCGGACGCAGGAGCGGGGTCTGACCATCATTCCCACCCGGCTTTATCTTAAAAATAACTTCATCAAATGCGAGATTGCCCTGGCCAAGGGCAAGACTGTGTGGGACCGGCGAGAAACCATCCGCCGTCGTACCGTGGATCGGGAGACGGCGCAGGCCATCCGCGAACACCAGCGGCGCCACCAGAGGTGACGCCGAGTGGCCGGAAGTTTCTCCCTGTTGATGCAGCGGTCCCTATCGCTGATCTCGAACCCAGGAGATATCGCGTGACCATCGACTTTCGCACGGAATCACTGGCTAAGCTCGCCTGTCCGGCGGTTATCGCCGTGGGATTTGAAGGTCATCCTGCCGCCGCCGGAACCGTCGAGGCGTTGCTGCCCGAGACACGCCAGGCGCTCGGGGAACTGCAAGCCGCCGGCGAGATGGCTGGCAAAGCCTACGAATGCACGTTGCTGCATCGGCCGCCCGGCTTGGCCGCCCGGGCCTTGCTGGTGATCGGAGCAGGGAAGCAGGACCCGTCGAATCCCCCTGCGTTGCGGCGGCTGGCCGGGGCGGCGGCCCGCTACTTGAGAGCCCGGGGATTTAGCGAAGCGGCCTGGGTGATGCCGGCGGCGGGCGGGGCGGCAGCCGTTCAGGCGGTTGTCGAAGGGGTGATTCTGGGCGACTATGATGCTGACCGTTATCGCACCGAAGGCAAGAACGAAAAGCGTATCGACCGGCTTACTCTGGCGAGTAACGGAGCGGCCGTGGGTGACGACCTGCGGGCGGCCGCCGAGCGAGGGCGCATTGTGGCCGAGGCGCAGAACTTCACGCGCGACCTCGTGAACGAACCCTCGAATCGGATGACGCCGAGGCTGCTGGCCGAGCAGGCCCTGAGAATGTCGCAGCGCTTCGGGCTGCAGTGCCAGGTGCTCGGTCCGGAGGAGATTCGAGGTTTAAAAATGGGAGCCTTCTGGGCGGTCGCCCAGGGCTCTGACGAGCCGCCGCGGTTGATCGTGGTGCACTACACGCCGCCCGAGGCCCCGCCCGCGCCGGTGGTGGGGCTGGTCGGCAAGGGGGTGACGTTCGATACGGGCGGCATTTCGATCAAGCCCGCCGCCGACATGCACGAGATGAAGACCGACATGGCCGGCGGGGCGACGATGCTGGGCGTCATGCAGGCGATTGCGCAACTGAGGCCGGCCGTGCGAGTGATCGCCGTGGTGCCGGCGGCGGAAAATATGCCGAGCGGGAAGTCTTACAAGCCGGGCGACGTGGTGACGTCGATGTCTGGCAAAACCATCGAGATTCTCAATACCGACGCCGAAGGGCGGCTGGCTCTGGCCGACGCCATCACTTATATCCGGCAGCTCGGGGCGACGGTGGTGATTGACGCCGCCACCCTGACCGGCGCGGTCACGATCGCGCTCGGCAACATTACCACCGGAGTCTTCGGCTGGAACAAGGAGTGGGTCAAGCGGGTGCTCGAGAGCGCCGCGGCCGTGGGGGATCGCATGTGGGAGCTGCCCGTCGATGACGATTATCGCGAGCAGTACAAGAGCATGATCGCCGACCTGGCGAACACCGGCGGCCGGTACGGCGGGGCGATCACGGCAGCGATGTTTGTGGGCGAATTTGCCGGCGACACGCCCTGGGTGCACCTCGACATCGCCGGCACGCGGTGGTCGAACGAGGAGAAGCCTTACCTTGCCAAAGGCCCTACCGGACATCCGGTGCAGACTCTGGTTCATTTGTTGACGCACCTTGCCCCGTAGCGCGGCTCCGCCAGGGAATCCATCGCGCCCCTCGGATCGATGGCTCACGCTCCCCTGCCCCCACGAACCGGCGATCCGCCGTCACGCCAACAACCCCGTTTCGACTAACTTTGGACCCGGATCCTGCCGATGTTAAGGATAGCGGGGCCGGTGTGTGGCCGAAGGGTCGCGTGCCGAGCGGCGCGCTTCGTGCGCTCGTGGGGACGCGAGCGGCGGACGACTCGCAAAAAAAGGACGGATCATGGTGCCTCACAGTAAAAACGAATTGGGTTCGGGACCACGCCGGGAGGTGGATCGGGAACGATCGCCGGGATCATCCATGGCGGAAATGGAGCCGCTCCGGCGCGGCTCGGAGAGTCTGGCCGAAGAATTTCAAGAAAAACTTGAACATACCCTCCGCGTTTTCAAGCAGAAAGCCGCCAAGCAGGTGGCGGAGGAATTCCCTAAGCTCGCCGAGCGTCTGCTGAAGCATTCCGCCGAACAGCTTCAGGATCACATCGACCAAGCGACGCGCCGCTTCCAAGAGCAGATTGAAGCCTCGGGCACTTGGGCGGCCGAAGAAGCGGCGAAGCGGCTGGCTGAACTGGAGCGCGCTACGCTCGACAGCCTGACGGCCAGCGCCCAGAGCGTGATGCACGAGGCGCTTGGGCAGGCGACCCAAACGCTCGGGGAGCACATCCGCTCGGCGGTGGAAACGTCGCGGCAGGAGGTCAGCGGCGCGTTCGCGGAGCAGTCTCAGGCGGCATCCCGGCTCGCCGCGGAAAGCGTCCAGGCCGTCCAGATGGCCGCGGAAGCGGCGGCGGCGCGGATGCAGGGGACGCAAGAGCAACTGGAAAAAGATCTCCTCGGCCGGCACCAGACGCGCTTGGCAGAGCTGACGGCGGCTGGAATGAAGGAACTCGAGGCCCGCTCGCAGGCCCTGCTGGCGGAGTTCGAAGAGCGATTAAACGGTACTTGGCATGCTTGCCGGCAAAACGCCGCCAAGCGGGTAGCCGACGAGTTGCCGAAGATCGCCACGGAACTCCTCGAACGCGGAAGCCAGCAACTGCAGAAGCAGCTGGACGAGACCGTGGCGAGGCTCAAGAGCGACTTCAAAGCGTCGGGGGAAACAGTTGTCGCCGACACTCGAAAACACTTGGCTGACGCGCAGAAGGAGTCAACGGAATCCTTCTGCAAGGAGGCGAGGTCAGCGGCCGAGAAGGCGCTCAACCGGGCTTGCGAAGAAGCTGAGGAACGGCTGCAGGGCGTGCTGCGCCGGGCAGACGGCGCGGTGACGAAGATCGAGACGGCGCAGCAGAAGATGGAGGCGGCCGCCGAAGAGCACGCCACCGCCTTTCAGAAACGCCTGGGCCAGTCCGCAACGGCGAGTCTGGAGGCGGCCATGCGCGAGCTGAAAGCTCACGCCGAGGGCTGGGAAAAAAAGCTGGACGAGGTTCTGCAGACTTACCGCCAGAAGGCCGTTGAGCAGGCCGCGCGGGAGTTTCCCGCCGTGGCTGGGGATGTGGTCGAGCGCGCCTCAGTCCAACTCCATCGGCAGGCTTTCGACGCGGCGGAGCGCATCAAAGGCGACTTGAAGAATGCCGGAGCCCAATTCGTCGAAGAAGCGCGGGCGCAAGTCGCTACCCAAGTGCAGGTCTCGCTGCAACCCGTCACCGAAGCGGCGGTCGAGCAATGCCGCGGCCAGCTTCGCACCCTGGCCAAGGATTTTGCGGCGAGCAGCCACAAGCAGCTCGAAGAGGAGCTGCAGGAAGTGGTTCGCAAGCAACGGCGGATCGCTCAGGAGCAGGTGGACGAGGCGGCCCGGTTGCACCTCGAGCGAGCGCGTCAAGCTCTGGCCCAAATCGAGCCCGCCGCGCGGCGGAAGTCGGCGGGGAGATTGGCGCTCCTTGTCGGCGCCACGGCGCCGACGTTGCTGTTTGTGTTTCTGGCCAGCCGCCCGATCATGCGGCTCAAGGCCGACCCGCCGGCCGAGTTTTTCAATGCCTACCCCGACTGGACGGCCTCGCACCATGACGTCGCCCAACGGCTCGGCCGGGCGTACTGGGACTGGGCCGCGCTGCATCTGGCGCACGAGTACCCCTACGGGTCAACTCTGCCTGATCAGCCGCCGGTCGAATTCGACGTGGAAGGTCCGAACTTCCCGACCGGCGTCGAAGCCGACCTGGCGCGCCAAAAGTATTGGGAAAAACTCCGCGAGCTCTGGGGTCAGCCGCAATCGTGGGAGAAAGTACCGTTCTGGAACCGCCCGTGATCGGCCGCCGCGCCCACCCGCGAGGATAGCCGGCCGTTAGGCCGGACTGGCTGAGGCTCGGCGCTGCTGAAAACATTCGCGGCAATAGACGGGCCGGCCTTGAGTCAGCTTAAACGGCACGGTCGTCTCTTTGCCGCACTGGGAGCAGACCGTGGTCGTGACGGTCCGCCCGTAACCGGGCGCGCCGGTCAACTGGCTGCGCTTGGCCTTGCACGATTTGCATCGCTTCGGTTCGTTCTTGAAGCCCTTGTCGGCGTAAAAGAGCTGTTCGCCGGCGGTGAAGACAAACTCCGAGCCACACTCCTGACACCTGAGCACCCTGTCCCGATACTCCATGCTTTATTCTCCCCGTGCACAGCGGGCCCTCGTGCCACTGTGCGTGCCTTCGGGGCAGGGCGCGGAAATTTGATCCGCATTCGTTCCGGCCCCGACCGAGGCCGCTTTACTCGCGCTCCATTCTGGCCTTCTTGCGAACCCGCTTGCGGGCCAAGGCTTCCTTTACCCGGCGCTTCTCACCGGGTTTCAGGTAGAAGGAGTGTTTCTTGATCTCCTTAATGATGTCTTCCTGCTGGACCTTGCGCTTGAAACGCCGCAGCGCATTCTCCAGCGATTCACCTTCTTGCAGCCGTACTTCAGCCAAGCGTCGAGCACCCCCGTTTCATGAGCAGATATAAAAGCATGCGTATCGGTACCAGGTAGCGATATTATGCTGGAACCGTTCGCAAGCCGTCAAGCGAATTTTGGCGCTGCGGTTCTGGCCGGCCGGCGGCCGAGGCCGATCCCCTGGCGCGGTGGCAGAGCTGCTGTCCGCCGCAACGTGATCTGGCGGCCGGACGCCGGCTCGATCCGGGGGGCGGGTTTGCTTATCCGGCGTCCTCCGGCATACTTGAGGGAGGAGACCATCGGTCGATGTCAACCCTGTTCACCCGGCCAGACCCCGATACTCTGTTGCGTCAGATCGAGGCGCAGGAGGAGTTCGAGGGGCGCGGCCGGCTTAAAATCTTTCTCGGCTACACCTCCGGCGTGGGCAAGTCCTTCCGCATGCTGGACGAAGGTCGCCGCCGCCGCATGCGCGGCGAGGACGTTGTCGTTGCCGCCACCCAGTCCGCCGCCTCGCCGGAAGTGGAGGCCCTGCTTCGCAGCTCCGAGGTCATTCCTCCGAAATTAATCGGCGGGGTTCCGGTGGTGGATGTCGAGGCCGTCCTGCGCCGCCGGCCCCAGGTCTGCCTGATCGACGGTCTGGCCTATGACAACCCGCCTGAAGCGCCTCGCCGCAAGCGCTGGCAGGACGCCGAGGAGCTTCTCCGCGCGGGGATCGCGGTGATCAGCACGATTAACATTCAGTACATCGCCGAAGTGCAGGAAGAGATCAAAAGGATTACCGGCAAAGTCGCCGGCTGCACCGTCCCCCTCAGCTTTATCAAAAGCGCGGACGAGATCGAGGTGGTCGACGCGCCTCCCGAGCTCTGCCTGGAGCGGTCGTCCGACGGAGCTTCGGGGGAGTCAACCGAGGCCTTGGCCCGGCAGCTCTCGGAACTGCGCGAAATTGCCTTGTTGCTGGCGGCAGAGGTGGTGGATCACCAGCTCGAGAGATACTTGCGGCGCCATGGCATCGAGCAGACTTGGGGCGTCCAGGAAAGGATTCTGGTGTGCGTTTCAGCGCATCGCGACGCCGCCTCGATGATCTCGAGCGGGCGGCGCAATGCCGAGCGCTTCCACGGCGAGTTGTTTGTGATCCATGTGAGCGAGCCGGGGCTGGCCAGGGAGGAGAAGGCCGTCCTGGAAGCTAACCTCGCCCTGGCGCGGGAGGCGGGCGCCCATGTCGAGGTGTTGCAGGAGGATGATCCGGTGAGCGCCATCACCCGTTATGCCCGCGAGCACGGAGTCACCCAGGTCTTCCTCGGCCACAGCACTCGCCAAGGTTGGCGAAGGCGCATCTTCGGCAGTCTCGTCGAACGCATGATTCGTGCCGCAGAAGGGATCGACGTCCGCGTGTTCCCCCAACCGAGGGTTCCCGCATGAGCGATCCGCGCCCCCCTGCCCGCCGTGGCTCGCTGAAACTGTATCTCGGTTACGCCGCCGGCGTGGGCAAAACCTACAAGATGCTGGAGGAGGCCCAGAAACTGCGCCAGGAGGGCGTCGACATTGTCATCGGATATTTCGAACCCCATGGCCGACCTGACACGATCGCCATGGCTCAGGGCCTCGAGGTGATCCCCCGCAAGCGGGTGCAGTATCGCGGCGTGTGGTTTGAAGAAATGGATACGGACGCCATTCTGCGTCGTCATCCGGCCGTGTGCGTGGTGGACGAATTCGCTCACACCAACGTTCCGGGATCGCCGCGCGCCAAGCGCTGGGAGGACGTTCAGGTGCTTCTCGATGCCGGGATCGACGTGTTGACCAACATGAACATTCAACACCTCGAGAGCCTGAACGACCACATCTGGCACATCACGGGCGTTCGCGTGCGCGAGACCGTGCCGGATTGGGTCATCAAACAGGCCGATGAAGTGATTATGGTCGACGCCACACCTCAGGCCCTCATCCATCGCTTGGAGCGCGGCGCCATCTATCCCCCGGCCAAGGCGGCCGAGGCTTTGCAGAACTTTTTCAAAGAATCCAACCTTGTTGCCCTCCGCGAGCTGGCCCTTCGCCAGACGGCCCACGAAGTTGACATCCGCAACCTCGCCGAACCCGAGGCGCGGCGTGCCGACTCGCCGCCGCCGGGCCGGCCCGAGCGCGCAGCGGCCCGGTCCGTCGCCACCGTCGAGCGGATTTTGATTCACGTGACGCCGGAGCCGTCGAGCGCGATGCTGATCCGCCGCGGCCGCCGGGTGGCCGATTACCTCCAAGCCGACTGTTTCGCCGTCGCCGTCGAGCGACCCGGCGAGCTCGAGCATTTACCGCCGTCGCGGCGCGACAGCCTGGAGCGGCACTTGAACTTTGCTCGCAACCTGCACATCGAGACGCGCATTCTTTGCGGCCAGGACGTCGCCCAAACCCTCGTCAATTTCGCCCGCGAGAACTCCGTCACTCAGATCTTTGTCTCGCGGCCTCAGCAATTTTCGAGGTTCACCGCCTGGGATCCGTCCGTGGCGCTCAAGGTCGCCCGCCTGGCGACCGATCGGCAAGTGACCGTCGTCGCCGAGCGACGGCGCCGCTGACACTCCGAATCCTTCTGGGATCGGTTTCTCATCAACCGGCGACCCCCGGAAGGCCCGAGATCGGCGGAACCTCCGTCGGCCTTCCGCGGCGGGATCGGTCAGCCGCGCCGGTCCCGAGAGCTACCCGCAGGCGGTGAAGTGTGGTACATTGTGCCGCTGAGGAGCCACGACGGTCGGCGAGGGGGCAGGGAAGTCGGACTCCTGACTCTTTTCACGGAGGTTCGGCATGCAGCGAAGAGAGTTTCTCGCCCGCGCGGCGACGGGAGTCGGCAGTTTCTGGCTGGGCTCGAAACGCCTTGGCAGTATCCCCATCCCTGAGACTCTGCCGCAAAAGTTCAGTGCCTCGGATACGGTCACGCTGGGCGCCACCGGAATCCAGACGAGCCGCCTGGCGATGGGAACGGGAACCATCGGCGGCGGTCATCACTCGAACCAGACGCGGCTCGGCATGAACGGTCTGGTCGATCTGTTTCTCAACGGCTACGACCGCGGTCTGCGATTCTTTGACTGCGCCGACTCTTACGGCAGCCACCCTTACGTCAAACAAGCCTTGAAGCGCATCCCCCGCGACCAGGTCACGATCCTGACAAAGTCCGACAATCGCACCCCGGAGGGGATGCGCGCCGACATCGAACGCTTTCGCCGCGAGCTGGGCGTGGACCAGATCGATATCCTGCTCATGCACTGCATGCTCGAAGATGATTGGACGGAGCGTTATCGGGGTGTGATGGACGTGATTTCCGAAGCCAAGGCGCAAGGTAAAATCCGCGCCCACGGATGTTCGTGCCATACGATCGGAGCCTTGCGCGCTGCCGCCCGATCTCCCTGGGTGGAAGTGGACCTCGCCCGCATAAATCCGATCCAGTCCCACATGGATGCCGACCCTCACACCGTCCTGGACGTGCTGAAAGAAATGAAGGCCTCCGGCAAAGCCGTGATCGGGATGAAGATTCTCGGGCAGGGTGATCTGCGTCACCGGCAGGACGAGGCGCTGAAATTCGCTCTTGGCCTGGGCGTGCTCGATGCCTTCACGATCGGCGCGGAAAGCATCGCCGAGCAGAACGATCTGATCAGGAGAATCGCCGCCGCCTAGCGAGGACGTTGCGACGATTCTCTTCGAGCTTCGCATTCGCCCCGCCCATCCGGGACTTTAAAAGAGAGCGCCGGTAGATGTGGGCGGACCGGCTCTCAGTCCTGGCGTGGCCATCCTCACGGGCATCGTCTCCGGCTCATTGGGTAACGCCACCTGAGCTTCGCGCATCTAAGTGCGTGGACTGATGGGGGGGCGGGCAATGTATGTTATCGGCTCTTATCTAATCTGCGTGGCGTTGATTCTGCTTCTTGGCGTGGCTGCCTTTGCGGTGGCCGTGGCGGCTATCGTGGTCAAGGAGATCGCAAAGTTCCTGGCGCACAATTTAGGGGCGGCGCTCCATCAGGCCGTCGGGCTTCTTCGGCGCCTGATGCCGAAAGCGCCTTTAGGCTGGTGGCCGCATCAGCATCCTCAGCATAGCCACTAACCCCTATTCGCCTCGCGGCGTCCTGCTGAGTCCTTCGGACACAATCGCACTCATTCCCTTGGGCGCGTGTTCAGCGTCACAGAAGGGAGTTCCGCTTCTCAGGAGGAAGGAGGAAGTGAGTAACTTGGTTGCCCTAAACGCTACCCACTTCCCCAGGTAGTCATAAGTGTTGGTTTGTCTACTTTGATACACCAAGTGAGAAGGGGGTTGCAAGAAATTTTTTTCAAAAAATCGGATCGTCCAGGAAAAATTTCACGGATATCGCACCGCGATAGGTTGGTTTGGATTGGCGCTTCCGCCGGTTTTGCGTTTTCTCCGCGTCGGAAAAAAGAATCTTCTTAAGAGGGACGTGAGCCGGCTCGAGGTGTCGCCCGTCACGTTGCCGGCCTCAATTCCCGCAGTCGCAACCGCACGGGCCGACCTTCGCCGAACTTGCGGGTCATCCAGTCCTCCATGTCGGCTCGCAAGGCATCAAGGCTCACGCGAAAACCAGCTTCGATGAGGCCGTCGGACACCGGCAGGGTCTCGTCAAAAGCGGAGCGGCCGGTAAAACTGCGCATGCAAAAACTATCCAGCCAAGCCAGAGGGCAGGGGAAATCTCCCTCGGAGCCGAGGACGTCGATGCGGATCTGACGGGCGAACACGGTTCACCTGCGACGGAAAATTGGCCACCAGCGGCGGCGCGGCTTCTCCTCCTGGGGGGGCACGGGCGGCGGGGCCTGCGGTAGAGGCTTGCCGTCAATGACGGCCTTGGGGTTCTTCTTCATCAGGAGGTCGGCGACTTCCGGACCCTTGGATGCCACGAGCTTCTGGTAGCACGGTGAAAGCAGAGGCGGTCGGCGGCGGGTATCGTGCGCATCCGAGGCAAAAAAATGGACGAGATTCTGATCGAGCCAGGTTTCAGCAAGCTGGCGCGCGCGCGCTCCGAAATCCCCCA
The DNA here is from genome assembly GCA_902812365.1 of Acidobacteriota bacterium. Classification (GTDB taxonomy): domain Bacteria; phylum Acidobacteriota; class Terriglobia; order UBA7540; family UBA7540; genus CADDZC01. The sequence continues at coordinate 14,716 of CADDZC010000051.1, forward strand.
AATATGACTGGGCCGTGATTTGGACCAGACAGCCCCGGGTCGCCCAGCGGTAGACAATTTCCGGCCGGCGATGGAAGACGGGGTTCCGCTCCGGGTGGGTTAAAATGGGGACGAGCCCGGCCACCTGGAGGTCGTAAAAGACATGGTCCAACTGCTCGGGTACGAAGTGATCGTCAAATTCGACCAGGACGTATTGGGTGCCGTTGATGGTAAAAGGCGATCGATCTTTCAACAACATCTCGAGGTTGTCATAGGAAAGATGAAAGTCGCAGCCTAGCAGCAAATGCGGCGACGGCCCAACTGCGGCTTGCAGCTCGGCCAGCAGCCTGCGGTTCCGCTCTGAATCAAAGCGATAGGTGTAATTGCAGTGAGGCGTCGCGACCAGATGGGTGATACCGTCCGCGGCCGCCATCCCACACATGGCCGCCGCCTCCGCAAGCGTCTGAGCGCCATCATCGACGGCGGGCAGCGGATGGCAGTGGATGTCGATCATGGGTCGCTTTGAGATCAGTTCCGCATCGAGGAAAGTGCCATCACTCCCAGCTCTCTCAAGCTACCTTGTCCGCGCGAAGGGCGTCAAGGCTTCGGACAGCCCCGCCTGTGGACCCTAAAACGACGTTGCTGTAAGATCCACCGGAAAGGAGAGACGGGGAGCTGGCCGCGGGTGATTGCGAGAATTCATATTTCCAGCTACCAAATATAGTAACGCGGAGTGCTCGATCACACTAACGAGAATAGTATATTCTGACTACAGGCCCGTAACTTCTAATAAATAAATGGGATTAGCCACTAAGGCGGAGCTCGTCACGGGAACGCGATGTTTGGCATATGGCGTGCTGTTCCTGATTCGGGCATACGCCAAGCTGTTCTCCCGCGCAATCGGGGAACGGCGGGCGCGATGCTCGGAATTGAGACCCAACACCCGACGCTGAGAGGGGGAGTCATCCCCCTCTTTTTTTCGTGCAGTGCGCCGTGTGGCGTTGCGCAGGCGCAGCCCTGGACGGCCGGGTGTCGCCACGGTACAATAAACGCTGCCTGGGCCAGCCAGCGCTCTGGTGCTGGCGGCCGGAGGAAGACATTTTTAGTTATCTCGGAGGCCATTTGATGCGACGTATGGCAATTGCGCTCGGCACAGTGATCGCTACGGCGGTTTTGGGACTCGGCCAAACCAAGCCATCGAATCCAGAGCCGCTGACGGGAACCTGGCAGTGCATGTCTCACGGCGGTTCCAATGGCGACATGGAGTTTACGTTGGACCTTCAGCAGGACGGCGAAACCGTCACCGGCTCGGTGGATTCGCCGCTCGGCGGTACCGACATCAGCTCCGCGACTTTTAAAGACAACACCCTCGAAATCCACATCGACACCGACCAGGTTAACTACGTTCTGACCGCCAAATTGATCGACGGGAAACTTACCGGACAGTGGTCCACGGACGGCGGAGAGAAAGGGACGTGGGAAGGTAAGAAGGCGGCCAAGACGGAGCCGAGCGAGTAGGGGTTTAGGAGAGCGGGGGAGGCGGAAAGGCCAAGGTCCTTAAAGTCCGATAAGATATATTATGTTAACATTCGGCCTTTCCGTGGCCTCCGCTCGCCGCGCGCGCCTCGCTTTAGACCGCTCACGCGGACCGTACAATCCCCTGTATTCTCGATCTGAATTCCGGTATACACTGGAGATGCCTTGTGAGCTATGTGGTAAGCCCGTTTGAGGTGGCCTCCGAGGTTTTGCCGGCTCCCGCGAAGGTGCGCTTTGTCCACCTGATGTCGGGCATTGCGACCCGACACAGCGACACCATCGACGCCATTTTTCGCGTCAACGGCCGGCGCGTGACCGTGTCGATCTGGTGCCAGGCGGTCAACGATCTCCGGCAGCGGGACGGAAAGTATCTGAGCGATCAGCAGCTCGCCGACATTGCCGCGCTTCACCTGCGGCGGACGCTCGAAGCCGGCTACGACCCGACGGAAACCGAGCTGTTTATCGACGACGTCACGCTACGAAGGTTGGGCCGCGAACTCGGGTACCTGTAAGTCCGAGGCCAACCGAACGCGGACGGCCTCGCGCCGAGAGGCGGTAACCTGTTTATGTGCGGAATTGTTGCCTACACCGGCCACCAACCGGCCCATCAGGTTCTCGTCGAGGGCCTCAAGCGGCTCGAATACCGGGGATACGATTCGAGCGGCGTGGCGATTCTCGACGGCTCCGAACCTTACGTGGCCAAGGCCGTCGGCAAGGTCGCGGCTCTCGAGGAACAGGTCTGGAAGGCGGCGCCGGCGGGCGTGGTGGGCATCGCTCACACGCGTTGGGCGACGCACGGCAAGCCGACGGAAGCCAACGCCCATCCGCACGCGGATTGCACCGGTCGGATTTTCCTGGTTCACAACGGCATCATCGAAAACTACCTGGTGTTGAAGAAGCGCCTGATCGCCGCCGGTCATACGTTCCGGTCGGAAACGGATACGGAAGTCCTGAGCCATTTGGTGGAGAGCCATTACCAAGGCGACCTCGAGGCGGCGGTGCGTCTCGCTCTGCTCGAGGTGCAAGGCACTTACGGCATTGCCGTGCTGCACCGCCATCATCCGCGGCAGATCGTGGTAGCCCGGCGAGGCAGCCCCATCGTCCTCGGCGTGGGTCCGGATGAGTCGCTGGCGGCCTCGGACGCCTCCGCTCTTGCCCATCACACCGATCAAGTCGTCTATCTCGAAGACAACGAAGTTGCCTGTCTCGAGCCGGGCCGATTCTCGATCCGCACCCTGGACAATCGCGCCGTTGAACGCGGCCCGACGCTGCTCGAGGGCGGCGCCGAGGCCATGGACCGCGGCCGGTTTCCGCATTACATGCTGAAGGAAATTTTCGAGCAGCCGGAAGCGGTGGAAAACGCCTTGCGCGGGCGCATCAATCATGCCGAGGGCGTGCCGAAGCTGGGCGGCTTGGAGTCGGTGCGGGAACGGCTCGAGCAGGCCCGCAACCTGATCATCGTCAGCTGCGGCACAAGTTATTACGCCGGTCTGTTTGGCCGCTACGCGTTTGAGACTCTCACCGATCTGGTGGTCGAGACGGAACTGGCCTCCGAGTTTCGTTACCGGAAGCTGAACATCCGCCGGAACACCGTGGTGCTGGCCATCAGCCAGTCCGGCGAGACCGCCGACACGCTCGCCGCCTTGCGGGAGGCGAAGCGGAAAGGGGCGCTGGTGCTCGGCTTGGTCAATGTTGTCGGCAGCACCATCGCCCGCGAATCCCACGCCGGCGTGTACTCGCATGCCGGCATTGAAGTCGGCGTGGCCAGCACCAAATCCTTCACCTCGCAGCTCACCATTCTCGTGCTGATGGCCCTTCTCCTCGGGCGCAGCCGCGACCTCTCTTACGAACAGGGCGACCAGTTGCTGCGCGGCCTCGAGCGCATTCCCGACCAGATGCGCGAGATTCTGGCCCACTCCGAACGCCTCCGCGAGCTCGCCCGCCAATATTGTGGCGTCGAGCACTTCCTCTATATTGGCCGCAAGTATCAGTATCCGATCGCCCTCGAAGGCGCGCTCAAGCTTAAGGAAATTGCTTATATTCACGCCGAAGCCTACGCGGCCGGGGAGATGAAGCACGGTCCGATCGCCTTGATCGACCCCGACTTTCCCACCATCGCGCTCGCTCCCAATGACAGCTCCTATGAGAAGATCGTCTCCAACATTCAGGAAATCCGCGCCCGCGACGGGAAAGTGATCGGCGTCACCACGGCCGGCAACTCGCGGCTGGCCCAGCACGTGGACGATCTGATCGAAGTGCCCGCCAACCATGATCTCCTGATGCCGCTGCTGACCGTCGTGCCGCTGCAACTGTTCGCTTACTATTGCGCCGTCGAGCGCGGCTGCGACGTCGACAAGCCCCGCAACCTCGCCAAGAGCGTGACCGTCGAATAGCTTGGCGCCCTCAGCCCGGCAAGCGAGCCGGCTGGGACCGCGCGACCTTTTCCCTTCTCTTGGCCAGAGCTCCCGTCGAGTCCAAATAATAGACGTCGCGCACGACGTAATCCGGGCGCTCTTCCACGCTACGGCCCACGCGGTGCCCGGCCTGCAGCAGCTTCGATACGATCGACTCGACCTGCCGCTCGAACTCGGCGGGTTGCCGGGCGGAGCCCTTGACGGTGACCCAATACTGGAAATCCTCAAATCCCCGATCGTCTTCCGGCGAGACCTGCACCGTCAGGTCGCCCACGTTTCCCTGGAAGTAGGCTCCTCCGGGATAATTGTCACTGGCGTGCTCCAGAAAACCGGCCGCCCCGAGCAGAGAGTAAACAGCCCGGCTCGTTTCGGCCAAGTCGAGAGGTGAAGACACGTGCAAAATCGCAATCGCCACGTTCAGTCTCCCCAGATGATCTTCGGGCCCTCCGGCACCGTGCCGGGTTTAAAAGCCCCGGGGGTGATTTCGCGGCCGAGTTCCCCGCTCCACTTCGCCGACCATTGCTCGAGCGCGGGGTGTTCGGCCATCACTTTGTTGGGATGCACGAAGCCGGGAATTGACTTGGATTCGCTGAGGCCCCGAGTGAGCTGCTCGCTCTCCACAAATACATCCACGTCGCTTGGCGCCTTCCCGCCTTCCGCCACCCACCGAAACGGACCGCCTTTCGAAGACTGACCCGTAACGGCGCTTCCGCGCACCCCGATCGTCGCGTCGGTAACACCCTCTTCGGCCAAGGCGTCTTCCAGCTCACTCATGCATTGATGATACTGCGGCTCGTCTTTGAAGCCGAGCGGGAGCTGGCCGGCCGCCGGACAGGCCGCTTCCGCCGCCTCCGGCGCCGCGTTCGATCGAGGGGCGTCCTGCTGGCTCTGTTCGGTCAGCTTGTCGCCCATCGCCGGCCCCGTCAGGACGCCCCCTCGAGTTGCTTTTTCATGGCCACCCCATAAAGACGTTGAACCTTGGCCGTGGCATTCTTCAACCGGCTCTTGCCCAGGATTTCTTGCGCCCACGGCAGACGGGGATCCACGTCGAAGTCCCGCCCGAAAACCGCCATGATGTCCAGGTAATGGCACACGTCGCGGCGGCCCGTGATGCCGTAAGCTTTCGAGCGCGCGAGGCCGTGCCGGACAAACTCCCGCAAATCCTTCTCCGGCATTCCGCCGCAGTTTTCAGGAAAAAACTTCTTCAGATGCGCCACCATCCTATCTTCGAACCGCCGCTGGGCGGCTTGCTGGAACTTCTCCATCTGTTCCGGACGAATCTGCAGCATGGCTGAACTCACCCCGAGTCGGGCCGCGCTTCCCCGGCCGGCTGCTTCACCGCCGCGCCCGGCCCCGGCGGCCCGAGTTCGCGCCGCCGGCGTTTCACTCCGGCGGGCTGCGGAGTGAACTCGAGCAGCGCTTCCGGCCGGTCGTCTTCAACCAGGTACCGGGCGATCGGGCCGAAAAAAGCCGCCGCTTCCCGGCCATCGCAGGTGGGCAAATAGATCCGCAGGACGCGCGGGTCATAGAAGCGAAAGAAGGCCGTGCGGCCGTCCGGCAACCTCACTTTCACGAAGTACCGCAGGTGATGGCGGAGCTCCTGAAAGCCCAGCGGGCAAGTGAGAAAGACGCCCCAGCTCTTGCCCCAGCCCTCGCGCACGAGGGCCTCGAGCAGGGGCGAGTCCGGAGCCAGGCGCACCAAGTGGGGCGCCCACAAAGCCAGCCGGTCGCCCTTTGGACCCTCGTAAAGCGACTGGCGCTCCTCCTGCGCCTGGAGCAGCAGCGCGTAGGCGCGCCGCGCGCGCGCTGCATCCACCAGGGCGTAGAGCGGCTGAAACTCGCCCCGCAACAGAGCCAGCAGCGAGTCGGCAACGGCGGCCGGCGGCGTTTCCGCCGGCCGGAGAGCCGCCGGTTCCGGCGGGCCGCCCGCGACGCGCACCCGAAAGAGGCTGCCCCCGGCGGCAATCTGGTCGCCGTCCTGCAACGCCGCTTCGCTCACCGCCATCCCGTTGACGTAGGTTCCGTTGCTGCTCCCCAGATCGCGTACCCGCGCGCCGGCCGCGCCGCATTCCACCGCGAAGTGGAGCCGCGACATGTGAACGTCACCGCCCACGGCGTAGTCGGCCGGCTCGGTGCGGCCCACGCGGACCAAATCGCCGCCGAGCAGCCGGATCGCCGCTCCTGCCGCCGGTCCCGAGACAATCTCCAAAATAACTTCCACGGCGCCTATGAGTGGGGAGCGCGCTTTGCCGCTCCCGCTTCGTTGCCGGGCCTCGAACCGAGGCCCTATTCCTCGCCCGGTCAGGTGCAGAACGGCGTGCCCTCCTCCGCGGCTTCCGCCAGCGCCTCGCCCATGCCGGTCATGCCGATCTCCACCGTGGGCAGGCCGAGGACGATCACGCCGCCGTGGGCCGTCTGGTCGCCCAGGCGAGCCGCCGGCAGGCCGCCAATCAGCACCGTCTGCGCCCCCATCACGATCACATCCGGCGGGCCCACGCAGGTGGCCATGTCGGTTACGCGGGCGGCCGGCAGCATGCCGATCAAGACTTGCGGGCACCCCGGCGGCAGGATGGGACCGCCGACATGGGGCACCACGCCGGTCACCATCGGGCATGCGTGCATGTCCGTCACGCGAGCGGCTGGAGGCATAGAACCGTAACCCTCGTGGCTGATGGCCGGGGAGTGGCACTCGACTTCCGGCGATCCCCAACCGAGTTCTCAATTCAGCTTTCCGCCTTGACTGCCGTCATCGGCCGTGTCCGGATCGGTCGGGTCGGCCGGAGCGACGGGGCCGGCGGGAGCGTCCGGGACGTCCGCCGCATCGGGGGCGGCGGGGCTCGCGCTCGAGCACGTGCCCGGCGCCCCGCCGCTGTTAATCAGCACCATCGTCCCCTGGATCACCACGCCTTCCGGACCGATGGAAATAAACCCTCCCGGACCGACGATGGACACGCCCTCGCCGGCCTCGATATTGACGGTCAATCCGCCTTGCAAATTGATCGACATCCCGGCCGTCAAATTGGAGCTCATGACCGCCGTCTGGTGGTACGATTGCGCCACGGCGAGCGAGGCGTTTCCCGCCACCGCTTCCTTGATTTCACCGAGAATCTCGCGCGAGACCGAGCCCGCGATCGCCTCTTTCTGATCGCCCGTCAAGATCAGCGAACAGCTCCCTCCAATCAGCTCTTTGACGTCGCCGGTGACGGAGCGTGAATCGCTGCCTCCGATCTGCTCCATCCGGTTGCTGCCGACCGTCAGCGACTGGTTGCCGGCGATCTGTTCCATCCGGTTGCCGCCGACCGTCAGCGACTGGCTTTGGTCGACCTGCTCCCGGCGGTTGGCCAAAACATGGATGGAGGCGTCCTGCTCGATCTTCTCGATGTGCTCGCCTTTGATATGCAGATGCTTGCTGGCATTAACCTGCTCGAACTGGCTGCCGTCGACGATCAGATGCCGGGCGTGGCCCACGTACTCGCGCGCATCGCGCTCAACGCGCAGGTCCAGGTCGCGCTCGGCGTTCATGAAAATCTGCTCGGCCCCCTGCTTGTCTTCGAAGCGCAATTCGTTGTAATTGGAGGTCGATCCGCCCTTCGAGCTGCGCGACTGGAAGGTGCTGCGGGTCATGTTGTCGGGCAATTTGTAAGGGGGCATCTGCACGGCGTTGTAAACCCGCCCGGTGATGAGCGGCCGGTCTGGGTCGCCCTCGAGAAAGCTGACAATGACTTCCTGGCCGATGCGGGGTATCCACATCGCGCCCCAATTCTTCCCCGCCCACGGCTGCGAGACGCGAATCCAGCAGGAGCTGTTCTCGTTGCTCTTCCCGAGACGGTCCCAATAGAATTGCACCTTCACGCGCCCGTACTGGTCGGTGTAAATCTCCTCGCCCGCCGGGCCGACCACCACCGCCGTCTGGGTGCCGCGCATGACCGGTTCCGGCGTGACGCGCGGGGGGCGGTAAGGCGTGGCGTTGGGGATGCACTGGAAGCGGTTGAAGTAGGTAAAATCCTGCCGGGCCTGCGGCCCTGTGGTATAAAAATTCTCGCCCTGCTCGCAGGAGTGATAGACGTAAATGACGGTGTAATCGGCGTTCTGATCCTCGCGATAGTGGTCTTGCAGCGTAAACTTGAAGCCGCTGGTCAGGCTGGCGGCGTGGCCGGAGCCGTTGATAACCACCTGAGGCACGGTTTCTTCTTCGAGGCGGACTTGGGCCAGCGTGGCGCCTTCATCCTTGGTGGAGTACTCGCCCGGGTAATCGTAAATCTCCAAGGTCGGCCCGGCCTTCGGCGGCGGGGTGTTTGACAAGAGGCTGGTGGCGGGCTGCTCAAAGTTATAGTCCTGGAGCGTGTAAAGGTCGGGACGGATTTCCCGCATCAGGTTCCACTCGTTAATTTGGTTCTTCTCCGTATAGCTGAGCGTGGAGATCACGGGACAGGGCGGAAAGGCGGTGAGATTGTCGGCCAGCACCACTTTCTGTTGCCGGTCATCGTCGGCGAAGAAGTAGCAAATCCCCTCCTCTTCCATCAGGCGGGAGATAAAGTTGAAGTCGGTCTCGCGGTACTGCACGCAGTATTCGCGCTGCGGATGATGGCCGCGCAGTTGGCTGTCGTCCAGCTGGATGCCCGAATACTTGTTGACAATCTCGCGGATGATATCGGGAACGGCGAGATTCTGAAAGATGCGGCAGTCACTCTGGCGGGTCAGCATCCACAGGGCCGGAACCAGCGTGGCCCGGTACTCGGCGAAGCCAAGCTTCTCGGTGTCGGGCAGCGTCACCCAATGCGCCGGGCCCTGGCAAAACGCGCTGAGGATGCCGTGAATGGAGCGCGGCGTGCTGTTCTGATCATCCAGGGTAATCGTCAGCGTGGCCGGCTGGCCGATGACTTGGTCGAAGTCGATGTCCGGCTTGAGCGAATACATGACCAGCTCGTAATGGTAAAGCCGCGAAATCCCTTCGTGCCCGGAAAAGCTCCGCAACAGCAGCTCGTCCTCGTCCAAGCCGCTGACGGAAATCTTGATCAGCCGATTTGCCTGCGTCGGAAGTCCTAACATTGCATCTCCAGCTGGATCCAGCTGGCGGAAATCCTAATCAACCGATTTGCCGGCGTCGCTTCCGCCAACTCGCGCTCCCTGAAATCCCGCCTGGCCGCTACCAGGTGCCTTGCAGAAAGAGCAATCCGGATAGCTGATGGTCGTCCTTCTTGAGGGTCAGGCCGGGCTTCACCGGCCAGTTCTTGAAAACGTCTTTGCCCGGGGTGACCGAGAGCGACCCACCCGCCAACCGGTTATCCTGCACGTCGGCCAGAATATTAAACTTCACCACCGGTGACGTGACGTCAAGGCCGAGATGGAGCGTGTACTTCTTCTGCTTGTCTTCGACCGAGACGGAGGGAGTGACGACGACATCGTGGGTCACGGGAATGATCACCTGCGAGCGGCCGACCACCTTCAAGTCCTGATCGGCGGCCACGCCCTCCACGCTCAGCTCAACCTTGAATCCCGTCCAGTTCCCGGTGGCTTTAATCCTGGCGCCCACGGTGCGGCGGGACGGCTGGAACTGGGTCAGAGCCCCGGAAAACTGGATTTTCCCGACTTCGACAAACTTCATCTCCTGCTCGCCCAGCCACTTCATCGCCGGAACCGCCACCGGATCGCCCGCGCGCGCCCGGTACAGCGCGAACGCCCCGGCAATGGCGCTGCCGATGCCGACGATGTAAAGCCACGTCTTGTTGCGCTCGACCCAAACTCCGGTCGGACTGCACTTCAGGGTGTCGACGAGCCTCTGCGCGCTCTTCTCCAGGGCCTGATACTTCGGAGTTCGCTGGATTTGGGCGAGAAGCTCGTCCTCCAAGGCCTTTCCCGACGCCGCCACAATCTTCTGGGCCACGGCCTTCGGATCCTGCTGGAGCTGGGTCGGGCGCGGCTGGGTCAACTGCTCCTTGGCCAGATCGGCGACGGCGTTCTGCAGGGCCGACTGGACGGCTTCCGACTGCAGGGCGGCCACGAGCTGCCGGTCGAAGTCCTGGATTTCGGCGTTGACCAGCCGGATCCCCAGAACAAAGGTCTCGTGAGCCACTGACAGCACATCGCCGCATTGGTTTCCGTTGCCCATAACTGTGGCGCGCTCGGGGTCCGGCGGCGAGCGGCAAGAGAAACTCGGGCGGCCGCCTCGGGCCAGCCGGCATCGTCACTATCCTGAAAATGCCGACCGCCTTTTGTCAAGCCCCGCTCGGCGCGCGCCGGCCGCCGCTAGCCGCCGGCGATGGCTCCGATGACCAGAAGCGGCTCCGCCCCGCTCGCCACGGCCTGCGGCAGCGGCGCCTCCGGCGGCTCGAGCGAGAGATCCTCTCCGCAGGCGAAGAAGCGGATGAACGGACGGCGCTCGCGGGTGACGTGATCGCGAATCGTACCGCAGAGCACCGGGTAGCGGGCTTCGAGCGCGTCGAGCACGGAACGCTGCGTGGCGGGACCGGCGACGTCGAGCTGCACCTCATCGTCGATCCGGGCCAGCGTCCGCAAAGGCGTGGGCAGCAGGACTCGAATCATGGCAGCGTCTGCGCCTCCACCGACAGCACGGGCGGAAGATGCTCGACGGCCGGAGCCCAGCGGTCTCCGGCGTCCGCCGAGGCGTACACCTGGCCGCCCGTCGTCCCGAAGTAGACGCCGCACGGATCGAGCGCGTCGACGGCCATCGCGTCGCGCAGCACGTTGACGTAACAATTCCGCTGCGGCAGGCCTCGCGTCAGTTCCTCCCACTCGTTACCTCCCGAGCGGCTGCGGTAGACCCGCAGTTGGCCGTCCAACGGAAAATGCTCGGCGTCGCTCTTGATGGGCACCACATAGATCGTCTCCGGCTCGTGGGCGTGAACCTCGATCACGAAGCCGAAGTCGGTCGGCAGGTTTCCGCTCACTTCCTGCCACGAATCGCCCGCGTTGTCGCTGCGCATCACGTCCCAATGCTTCTGCATGAAGAGCACATCGGGACGCGCAGAGTGCATGGCCACGTGGTGGACGCAGTGGCCGACCTCGGCATCGGGGTCGGGAAGGTAAGGCGACTTCAGCCCCCGGTTGATCGGCTTCCAGGTGCGGCCGCCATCATCGGTGCGAAACGCCCCGGCGGCGGAGATGGCCACGACGATCCGCTGCGGGCGGCGCGCGTCGAGGATAATCGTGTGCAGACAGAGGCCGCCCGCGCCCGGCTGCCATCGAGGACCGCTCGCGTGACCACGCAAGGCGGCGAGCTCCTGCCAGGTCTGGCCGCCGTCGGTCGAGCGGAACAAGGCGGCGTCTTCAACGCCGGCGTAAACCGTGTCCGGGTCGTCGATTGCGGGCTCGAGATGCCAGACGCGCTTGAACTCCCACGGATGCTGCGTGCCGTCGTACCATTGATGCGTGGTGAGCGGCCGTCCGGTCTCGGCCGACGTGTCGTACACGAACTTGTTACTCTCGCCTCGCGGCATGCCGCTCGGCTCCACAGTGACGCCGCCGCCCGGCGCTTCCCACGTTCGGCCGCCGTCGCGCGAGCGCTGGATGACCTGCCCGAACCATCCGCTTGACTGCGAGGCGTAAATCCGATTCGGGTCCGCCGGCGATCCCTTGACGTGATAAATCTCCCACCCCGCGAAGTGCGGGCCGCTCACGCTCCAGTTCCGGCGCCGGCCGTCCGACTCCAGAATAAACGCTCCCTTGCGAGTTCCCACCAGCACGCGCACGTTGCTCATCGCTCCTCCTCGCTGACCGGGCGGCTGGAACGGCGCGAGCCGGGCCGCTTCCCGGGCACCTTCGACACGCTAGCAGCCTTGCCGGCCGGATGCAAGTCACCCGGCGCGGCCGGGTTGGCGGGCGCCGCGCAAGCTCGCCGCCGGGACGCGTAAGAGGCGGGGAAAAAAATGAAAGGGGGCTCGGTGCGCCGGTGGCCGGCACCGGGGCGGGCCCGAGGGGCCGTCAGGAGCGCCGCCCGCGGCTTTCGCTGCGCCTTCGCCGGCGGGCCCCTAGGGCGCCACGTCTTCGTCCGGCAGCGTCTTCGGATCGGGATCGAGCGCCAGATTGCGCGCCGCGGCGCGATAGACCTTGCCG
>CADDZC010000052.1 GCA_902812365.1 Acidobacteriota bacterium
CGGGCCCTGCCCTGCGGGCCCACTCAGCGCCTCGCCCCGTGAACCATGCGACCGGCAAGGCCGATCAGCGGCCGCCTGAAGCGAATTCGACCATCCCGTGTTCCCAATCGGCCCTCCCGGTCAACACGCCGGCAGCAGCCCGCCAATAACCCGCCCCTTCCGCCGCCGCGCCCCCCGGGACGCGAGCTCGTTTCGGCGCGTTTTGGGCCGCTTGACTTTGCCGGCCCGTTCGACGATGATGCCTGCACGCCGGGCAGGCTACTCTTATCAGCGAGCCCAGCGCATGGCCCGCTCAAATCCCACTGAAGGTTTGGAGGTTGCGATGGGGAACTCCGGAACGTTCACGGTCGGTCTGCTCAATGCCGAAGGCGATCCGGCGGTTGAGCCCGCCGGTACAGTCGACTTTGTGGAGTTAGACGGGACGAGCATTCTTCGGGCACACAACCTGCAGTTTCCTCCTTCCCACAGCTTTACGCTTCCGGCATTTCCCCAAGCCCGGAACCTGCATTGCGTCATTACGCCGTCCCTATATAGAGCCGTGCAGTCCGAATTTTTCACCCTGACCGCCGGCAAGCCCATCGACGAATCGGCCGTGGTTCTACGCGATCCCGACCACTGGCGCCCCCAGTTCACGCCGTGGAACGCGTTGGCCGCCCCGTTCACGGCTCTCAAGGCTGTACTCGATGGCAAGTTCGTGAAACTGAAGCATGGGCCGGACGTCGGCGTCGTCACCCCCGGCGTTTACGACGGCATGGCTTCGTCAGCCTTGCTGCTGGCCAAGATGGCCCTTCTGAATCTATTCACTGTCCTCAGCAGCCAGAACGACCCCGTCAGCGACCAACCCTGGTTCAATGCGGTGAAGCAGATTCTGATGATCGATCGGGAGCGCTTCGTCGCCACCGTCACCGGCAATTTGTACGAGAGCATTGATCACATCCTGAGCCACATGGATACTTTTCGAAGTCAAGGATTTTTCCCCGCCGACAGCTCCCTCCACTATGACAATATCCCCGGCGACTACCAGCCCACGGCCCCGATTATCAGCGTGAAACGTGTCTATGAGGAGGGTAACGTGCAATTCACGATGGCAAAGGTCCGCAACGCCGCTGGCGCCGCGGCCATCCTACTCGACTGCGACATGGACGAGCACAGCAACGTCATCGAACACCTTTCCGATCTATTCACCCACGTTTTCACGGGCGGCACCCATCCGATCGATATTCACGAGTACATTGTGAACCGCCAAACCGGCGCAGACCTGGGATATCGCCTTCGCCCGGCCGGCGAGGCGCTGGCGGCAGGGGCGGCGTGACTCCCCGGCCTGCCCCCCGGCACACGGGCGCCCCCTCAGGACAAGCCGCCGACGGCTTCACGGGCGTGGGTGCGGGTCGCTCATCAGACGCCCGGCAACGCGCACCGGCCCGACGGCTTCACGGGCGTGGGCGCGGGACTAAAATGAGGGCGGGCGGAAACGGCGGGGACTGAATTCCGATTTCCGCGACGCCGCTGGCGCTTTGGGCGCGGGCGTTTCCATATCCGGCTCCAGCCACACGCTGACGACGTGCCAGTTGCCGCCCTGCTTTTGCAGGACGATGTGGTAGCGCGCCACAATGCCCGGGCCCGCCAGCCGGACGTGCGCGAGGGATCGGGACAGATCGGGGGAAAACGTCAGACCCTCGATTGTAGGCTGCGGGGCGGGCGCCGCCATTCCCTGCAGAGCGGGAATGAAGTAGGTGCGCAAAGCTTCGGGAATGGAGCCGCCGACCTTTTGACCGGCCGGCGAGGCGAGGTACTGGGCGCGGCGGCGGATGGCTTCGATGGCGTTGTCCAAGTCGTCGCGGATGACTACGTCGTGAATCTTCGCCTTGATATCCACGAGCTGAGGGATGAGGCTGAGATCAGATCGTGTCGTCAACGCCAGGATCGCCGCTTCGGTTACCGTTCGATCCGGCTCGTCGTCGGCGTGGCCCAGCGCGTAGAGCAGAATCTTGGTCGCCTCGGGAGCGCGATATTCCCCGAGGGCCCCGAAGTAGAAGCGGCGCAGATCGAGATCGCGCGGATCGCTGATGAGCCCCGCGAGCGTTTTGAGGGCTTCACCGCCCCCCATGTACGCCAGGCACTGTGCGGCGAACTCCGCGGTGCGGTCGTCTTGCAAGGCCGCTTGGAGTTGCGGAAGGATGCTGCGGCCGGCGGCAAAGGCGGCATCATAAAGAGCTCGTTCCGCTTCCGGGTTAGGCGAGCTCAGGATGCCGTCCAGCAGCTCGGGAGCCCATTCGCCCGGCAGCACGGCGGTGGCCTCTTCGGCACGTGAACTGCCGGCCGGCGGCGTCGAAGGATTGCTCGAAGCGGCGGGCCGGGCGCGGGCGGGCGGTCGAGCCGGGTTCTGACCGCCAAGAGCTCGCAAAGTACAGAACGCTGTCAGCGCGAGACAACACCCTGCCAACGGAGGGCAGCGCCGAGGGCTCTGAATGCGGCTGAAAGCGCCCACAAGGGGCGCCTGTAGCGCGCGGCGCAGGCAGGCAACCAACAACGCCGCCCAGCAGTAAGTCCAGCGAGGCCAACGCGGGAATCCGCAAGGACTGAAGGTCCCATTTCCGGAAGCCGCAAAACCACTTCCGGAATTGAATCCGGGCTCTAAGCCGACTTGGCCGCGATCCGCGGGCGGGCGCGACGGTTCCGGAAAACTCCTCCCACCAGCTGAGCTTGGCTTCGACTCCTCCCCGAAATGCGGGGCAAACCGTCGGCGCGGGCAGATGTCCGCCGCGCTGCTCGAGCAGTCGCTGGTGGGTACCGCAGGTGGCCAACTCTTACGCCTCAATGGACATTCCCGGATTCGCCAAGCCCAGCTTTTGCCAACCGCCATCGAGGAGGGCGGGCAGCTCTTGGAGATTATCCACCCGAAAATCTGGCGGCGTCGCGTCGAGCGTCCCCGAACCGATGCCGTAAGTGACGCCGCACGTCCACACTCCGGCGTTGCGGCCGGTGAGGACGTCAGTATCCGAGTCCCCGACCATGAGCGCCTCGCGCGGCGGCACTCCGGTAGCTTCCATCATCGCCAGGAGGCCTACCGGATCAGGCTTTTTCCTTTCAAAGCTGTCGCCGCCGTAGATGAAGAGGAAATGGTGGTCGATGCCGAGGCCGGCAAGAATCCGCCGGCTGAACTCGCTCGGCTTGTTGGTGAGGACGCCCATCCGGTGGGATCGCAGTTCGGCGAGCGCCTCGCGCACGCCCGGGTAGGTCACCGTGTGGTCGAGCATGTGGACGCGGTATGCATGGAGAAAAATCGCCACCCCTTGCTCCACTTCCGGATCAGACGCGGCCTCGCCGAGCGCCCGCCGCATAAGGGTAGGCACGCCGCGTCCCACGTAAGAAGCAATCTGCTGGCGGGGCAGCGGGGGGCGATTCATCTGCCGGAGGGTGGCGTTGACGCTCAGAACCAGATCGGTCTCGCTGTCAATCAGCGTGCCATCCAGATCGAAGACGAGCAATCCCCTCGGGCCGGTTTTGGGCCGCGCGATCATTACTTTCGATTGTAAACGACGACTCTGCGGGCGACAGCGTTGCTCTGGTGCCGCAACCCCTCCCGCCACAGAATCAGCCGCCCGGGGGGCGGGCGCGCGGCTGATCAGTTTTTCGGATTCTTCCCGTCCGCCTTGGGCTTCCCCGCCTCCTGCGTTTGACCATTTGGCAGCGCCACCACGACCTTGGTCTTCACGGACGACCGGAACTGCTTGTAGTCCGTGTAGCGAATGATCTCCCGCACGTGGACGGGCCCGGTGGGGAAGTAGAGCGTGTCGTCAGCCATCGTAAAGGTCGGGAACCAGAATTTTCCGTCAATCTGCTGGCGCCAGGTCGTAAATCGCGGAAAAAGATTAAATTGGCCGTGCTTGGACTTGATTTCGGGCACGGTCTTGCCTTCTGACTTCACGATCTGCAGATCCTGGTCGTCAACCCACACCACACCTTGAAAATACTCTTTGCCCTTCTTAATTTCCTTCGGCCGGATCGAAAACACGTAGGTGGTCAGATAATCCACCTTCACGTGACCCAGGTACTTGATGTCATATTCGGGCAGGTCCTCAGTGGTCAGCACAAACGGTTGGATATTTCGCATTGAATCCAGATCCTGCTCGGTCACGATCAGCCGCTTCAGCGTGTCGCTCGGAGCGTAAGTCACGCGCTCGATGCGGTGGCCGTTATCATCGTAAAGGACATCCCAATCCTGCTCATATTGGCCGCTGACGTTGTTGTCGGCGTCCAACTCCTCCACCTTATTGATCTGGTGATACGTATACATGTCGCGGGCGCGCTTGAACAGCTCTTCTCTGGCGGCGAAGGCCTGGATAATTTGCTGGATTCGCTCCGGGCTGGGATCACTCAAGTCGGGCGCTTGGCTTTCCTTGGCTCGAGTCTGACTCGCCGCGGAGCCGGACGGCGAAGACGAATTCGCCTCCTTCTGCTCTTCTTTGCCGGCGGGCTGGCCGGCGAGACCGGACAAGGAGTCATGAATCTTCTGCTCGGTGGAAGTCAACGGCTGGTTTCCGGGGGCCGGCGCGGAGCGGCTCTCGGCGGATGCCGGGGAAACGGCTGGCGACGCCGGGCTGGCCGGCGGCGCGAGCGAACCGCGCTCCTGGCTCGCCCGGCTCAGCGCTTCGATGACTCTCGCATCGGCGCCCTCGGCACGAAACTTCCGCTCGAGTTCCGCGCTCATCGAAAAATTAATACCACGCTGCTCGATGAGCGCCACCATCTTCTGGGGACTCGCCCCGCCGATCAGCAATAACGTGACGTCGTCCTGACTCAGAGCGGGTTCCCCGCTCGGGGCGGCGGGGGCGGACAAACAGGCCCACAGCAGACCCACCGCCCCTACCATGAGCCTTGCCACACGTTCCTTCGATTCCGCTTTCAAGCGCCGCCCCTCTTCCCAATAGAAGCGCAGGCACCGGTCAGGGTTGCATCCCGAATCGGACTCGTCACCGCGCGCGCCGGCGGTTCTTCAGCCGCGATTGGCGCAGTTTACGGCGGCTTCGCTTGGGCTTGGAGATCGCGAAAGTGACTGTGCCGACGCGCCGCACGGCCCAGGTTTTCGTGTCCTGCCGGTTTGATGCGCTGTTCTCCATAAATCCTTTCTCTGGCCTCTGGCCGGTTGACGCTTTCGGTCCTAGGCGAGCACGATGGTGCGGCAGTCCGCACCGACGGCGGTTGGAGGTTATCGGGACGGACCGGCCGCGGCTCATGCGTCAGCGCCGCGGGATTGAGTCGCCAACTCTCACTTGGCCGGCTCGATCGAAGATACCTGGATGGTATCGCCTTTCAGGGAGCCGGTCACTTTAACCGCCTCACCCGGATACTGGGCGGCGGCCTTCTGATCGCTCAGTTGATAGACCTTATTGTGAGCCTCATCCGCCAGCACGTACTTTGATCCTTCTTTGATACAGCTTTGCGTACACGTCTTGTCTCCGCCCGGCATCATATGCTTGAGACCGCACATGCTGTCGCTGATTTTGCCCGTGAACGTCTGCGAGGCCTTCGGCGCGGCGCAGGCGATTCCGGCGGTCAACAAAACTGCCAGCCCCAGGTGGGTGATCCTCTTCATTGACTTTCCTCCCGGTATTCAAGATAGCGCCGGCAGTCGGACCGGCGCCCCAGGCGTTCGATCCCGAGATCGCTGCAGCAGAGGCGGGTCTCGCCCACTTGTCGGCACGGCTCACCGCCCCAGCCGCGCCGGTGTGCGGGGATCTGAACGCCCCTTTCGATCATTGCGTCACTTCGACGCTCTTGGCGATGTTTCCGCGCTTCTTGAGGGCCAGGAACGTCACGGAAACCTGTTTGTTCGTATCCGACGACAGATCCGCCAGCTTCGCCTTGTTTCCGCCGACGGTGATCTTCGTGGCCCCGGTCACATTGAAATCGTACGGGACGCCATTCGAACCGGTCACGACGATCAGCTTCTTATCCGCGTCCACCATCGATAGCGTTCCCGAAAGCGTCTCGGGTGCCACCGCCTCGGCGTGGGCGTGGC
This sequence comes from Acidobacteriota bacterium, assembly GCA_902812365.1. Taxonomy (GTDB): domain Bacteria; phylum Acidobacteriota; class Terriglobia; order UBA7540; family UBA7540; genus CADDZC01. Next base: position 6,023 of record CADDZC010000052.1, read on the forward strand.
GGGCCGGTTTTGCCGGCGCGGCCTTTTCGGCCGGAGTGGATTCCGCTGGCTGTTGCGTATCCTGAGCGAACATCGGCCCGGCCCCGAGACACGCCAGCATCAGGACCGTGAGGAACGACATCAACTGGTTCTTCATGACTTTTCACCTCGTGATTCAGAAGTAGACCGCGGCGTTACGTTTCACGGTCAAACCCGTATACCATGATAATCCAACTGGCTGGCAATCACCAGAATTGGCCCCGCGGGGGTGCCATGAGGCGCCGCCTCAGCAGATGGTGTACCCTAGCAGGGACCCGCGAGCAATACAATGTGAAGCCGGGACGCGCCGTACCCGGTGTCACCGGCTAGTTGGCCTAAATCGTTGCCGCGTCGGAGGGAAGATGAAGAATCTCAAGCCCGGCGTTTACGCCGTCTTTGAAACTTCGCTGGGGGACATTACGTGCGTCCTATTTCCGGATCGGGCTCCGAAAACGGTTGCGAACTTCGTCGGCCTCGCGCAGGGGAGCAAAGAGTTCGCCGACCCCGAGAGCGGAAAGCCGGTCAAGCGCCCGTATTACGACGGACTGATCTTCCACCGAGTCATTCCCAACTTCATGATCCAGGGCGGCTGTCCGCTGGGAGTCGGGACGGGCGGCCCGGGCTACCAATTCGAGGACGAGTTCTCACCGGAGCTGACATTCGATCGCCCGGGCAAGCTGGCTATGGCCAATGCCGGTCCCAATACCAACGGAAGCCAGTTTTTCATCACCGTGGCCCCCACCCACTGGCTGAACAACCGGCATACCATTTTTGGCGAGGTGATCGAAGGCATGCACGTCGTCACCAAGATCTCAATGACGCCGCGCGACCGGCGCGACCGACCGCAAACCCCGGTGGTAATGAACCGAGTCCGGATCGTCGAAGTCAACGCCTAAAGAGCTCGGCCGCAGAGCAGCGGCGCTGGACACCGCCGTTTACACGCCGATGATCTGCACCAGTTCCTTCACGGCCTCGGCCGACTTATGGAGGGCCGCGCGCTCTTCCGGCGACAATTTGATCTCGATGATCTCCTCAATCCCGCGCGCCCCCAACTTCACCGGCACGCCGACAAAGAGGCCGTCGATTCCGTACTCGCCTTCGAGATAAACCGCGCAGGGCAGAATCTTTCTGCGGTCGTGAAAGATGGCGTCGATCATCTCCACCACGGCCGCCGAAGGCGCGTAAAAAGCGCTGCCCGTCTTCAAGTAATTCACAATCTCGGCCCCTCCGCCGGCGGTGCGCCGGATGATGGCCTCCAGCGTCTGCGGGGGCAACAGTTCCGTCACCGGGATTCCCGCCACCGTCGTGTAACGCGGCACCGGAACCATAGTGTCCCCGTGGCCGCCAAGCACGAATCCCTGGACGTTCTGCACCGACACCTTCAGGGCCTCGGCGATGAACGTCCGGTAGCGCGCTGTGTCAAGCACACCCGCCATGCCGATGACGCGGTTCCTCGAGAAAGCGCTCACCCGCAACGCCGTCTGGGCCATCGCATCGAGGGGATTGGTAACAATAATCAGGATGCACTCCGGCGAATGAGTGACGACCTTCTCGATCGTCGTCTTCACCACCTCATAGTTGGCCTTCAACAGGTCGTGGCGGCTCATGCCGGGTTTGCGCGGGAAACCGGCGGTCATCACCACCAGGTCTGAGTTCGCCGTATCGCGATAATCGTTGGTGCCCTGGATATGGACGTCGTAACCTTCGATCGGTCCTGCCTGCAGCAGGTCGAGCCCTTTGCCCTGCGGAACCCCTTCCAGAATGTCGATGAGGACGATATCGGCCAACTGTTTGTCCGCCAGGCGGTGAGCCACCGTCGCACCCACGTTGCCCGCGCCTACCACGGTCACTTTTCTGCGCATGGATCCTCCCACAGGTTCGGAAAAAAATGAGATGACGGAAGAGGCGGTTCAAACCCGGCGCTTCGGCTGGCGACTCCCGCTCTCCGGCGCCGCGCCTCATCGCGACCGGCCGTCTTCCTCAGCCGATCGTGGCCGAGGCGACCTGCATATTCTCGATGATCGCGCCCGCAAAGGCACTGGTGGAAAGCCTCTGAACACCGGTCGCGCCCTCCATCACCAGCAGCCGCTCCAGATCGTAAGTCACCCGCCGCTGGGCGATGGTGGCGGCGAGCGCCGCCTCGATCCTCTCCGCCACCTTCGTCCAGCCCAGAAACTCGAACATCAGGGCCCCGGAGCGGATCAGTGCGGAGGGATTAATCATGTCCTTGTCGGCGTATTTGGGCGCCGTGCCGTGAGTGGCCTCGAAGACGCCGTGTTCGTCGCCGATATTGGCGCCCGGCGCGAGCCCCAGACCGCCGATCTGGGCCGCGCAGGCATCGGAGAGATAGTCGCCGTTGAGGTTGGGCGTGCAAACCACCTCGTATTCGTCGGCGCGCGTCAAAATCTGCTGCAGCATCGAGTCGGCAATGCGGTCGTTAATCAACAGCTTTGTCTTCCACTGTCCCCGCCCGTGCGTGAGTTCGATCGAGTCCAGACACGCCTTCACTTCCTCGACGATTTTTCGCCGAAACGCTTCCGGCGCCATCTCCCATCCGGGCTCGACGGCGCGCGCATGAACCTCCAGCCCGGCGTTCGGCTGGCGTTCCTTACTCTCCAGGATCCAGCTTTCGCGCTCGGTGACGGTTTCCCGGCGAAACTCCCGCCGCGCCAGCTCATAGCCCCAGTCCCGAAACGACCCTTCGGTGAACTTCATAATGTTGCCCTTATGGACCAGAGTCACGGTCTTGCGCCCGTGGTCGAGCGCGTAGCGGATGCCGCGCCGAACCAGCCGCTGGGTGCCGGTGACCGAGATCGGTTTGATCCCAATGCCCGAATCCCGGCGAATCTGCTTAGGATTCTTATCTTCCCGAAGCCGCTCATTGAGCCATTCGATGACCCGTTGGGCCTGCGGAGTCCCTTCGCGCCACTCGATCCCCGCGTACACGTCTTCCGTATTTTCGCGGAAGATCACGATATTCATCTTCTCCGGATGTTTGACCGGCGAGGGCAGGCCGGGAAGGTATTGGACCGGGCGCCAGCAGGCGTAAAGGTCGAGGAGCTGTCGTAAGGCGACGTTGAGGCTGCGGATGCCCCCGCCCACCGGCGTGGTCAACGGCCCTTTGATGGCAATCCGAAAGGTCTTGATGGCCTCGAGCGTGTCCTCCGGCAACCACTCGCCGAACTGCCGGAAGGCCTTTTCGCCCGCAAATACCTCGTACCACCGGACGCGCCGCTCGCCTCCGAAGGCCACTTCCACGGCGGCGTCAAAGACGCGCCGCGCCGCTTTCCAAATATCGCGACCCGTCCCGTCCCCTTCGATGTAAGGAATAATAGGATGATTGGGAACTTGAAATCGGCCGCCCGCAAAGCTGATGGCTTGGCCGTCCGCCGGCAAGGGAGCGTGGTTGTAAGAAGATTTCATGGCCTCTTTCCGTCGCTGTTTCCCAACCGCCGTCCGGCAGCCAGCCGGGGCCCGACTCTCCGCGGGGCGTCTCCGCCGTCCCTGGCGAGCCGCGGGCTCGAGCTGGGGTCAAGGATCGCCCGCCAGCCGCCCCGACCATGTCCGCGATTCAGGATTCCTTGAGCAGACTCCGCAGAACGGTCGGAAGGATTCCGCCGTTGAGGTAATATTTCACATCCACGGCGGAATCGAGGCGCGCGATGGCGAAAAACCGCCGTCGCTGACCCTCCGGATTCGTGGCCGTGACCTGCACCTCGGCTCGCGGCCCGATCCGCTCCCGGAGGCCCGTGATGTCATAGGTCTCGGCGCCGGTCAAGCCGAGCGTGGCAGCGTTCTCGCCTTCCTTAAACTGCAACGGCAGGACACCCATCCCGACGAGATTGCTGCGATGGATTCGCTCATAGCTCTCGGCGAGCACGGCTCGGACGCCGAGCAATGCCGTGCCCTTCGCCGCCCAGTCGCGGGACGAGCCGGCGCCGTACTCCTTGCCGGCAATCACGATCAGCGGCACGTTTTCCGCGCGATAACGCATCGCGGCATCGTAAATCGACATCGGCTCGCGGCCCGGGAAGTGGAGCGTAACGCCGCCTTCGGTGCCCGGCATTAACAGATTCTTCAGCCGCACGTTGGCAAACGTGCCCCTCACCATCACCCGGTCGTTGCCCCGGCGGGAACCATAAGAGTTGAAGTCTTTCTTCGGCACCCCGCGCTCGGACAGGTAACGCCCGGCGGGACTGTCAAGGGCGATGTCCCCGGCCGGGGAGATATGGTCGGTGGTGATCGAGTCTCCGAGCAGAACCAGCACGCGGGCGCCGCGAATGTCCCCGATCGGCGCCGGCTCCCGCGTGAAGTTCGCGAAGAATGGCGGCTCCTGGATGTACGTGGAGTCCGCCCGCCACTCATAGAGCGCCCCGCCCGTCACCGGAATGGCGTTCCAGGCCGGGTTGCCGTCCCAAACGTTCGCGTACGTCTGGCGGAACATTTCCGGGCGAATCGATCGGTCGATCGTCTCCTGAATCTCTCGCGGCGACGGCCAGATATCGCGCAGGTAGACCGGTGCCCCGCGGCGATCGGTCCCCAACGGTTCGTGGACGAGGTCTCGATCCACGCTGCCGGCCAGCGCGTAAGCCACCACCAGGGGCGGCGAGGCCAGGTAGTTGGCCCGCACCTGGGGATGAATACGCCCTTCGAAATTCCGATTGCCCGACAGCACCGCCGCCACCACCAGTTGATGTTCACTGACGGCGCTCGCAACTTCGGGAGGTAGCGGGCCGCTGTTGCCAATGCAGGTTGTGCAGCCATAGCCCACCAGGTTGAACCGCAGTTCCGCCAGGGCGTCGAGCAACCCCGCCTCCTTCAAATACTCGGTGACGACCTTCGAGCCGGGCGCCAAACTGGTTTTCACATAAGGAGGGACCCGCAGACCGCGGGCCGCGGCTTTTTGGGCCACCAAACCCGCTCCTACCATCACCGAAGGATTTGAGGTGTTGGTACACGAAGTAATCGCCGCGATCACCACCGATCCGTGGCCGAGACGCGCCTGGGTTCCATCGAACTGCAGCGTCACGGCGCGCTCCAAGTCCTCGGGGGCGAGACCGAAACCGCGCTCCTTCACCGGCGCGGTCAGGGAGCGGCGGAAGGCGGCTTTCATCTCCGACAGCGAAACGCGATCCTGGGGACGCTTCGGCCCCGCCAGGCTCGGCTCGACGGCCCCGAGATCCAGTTCCAGGGTGTCACTATACGCCGGGGAGGGGCTTGGCTCGCTGCGGAATAGTCCCTGAGCTTTGCAGTAGCGCTCGACCCGATCCACCTCGTCTTCGGTCCGCCCGGTCTGCCGCAAGTAGCGCAACGTCTCGTCATCGACCGGGAAGAATCCCATCGTGGCGCCGTATTCGGGCGCCATGTTGGCGATCGTGGCGCGGTCGGCCAGCGTCATCTGCGAGAGCCCGTCGCCATAAAACTCCACGAACTTGTCCACCACGCCTTTCCGGCGCAGCATCTCGGTGATCGTCAGTACAAGGTCGGTGGCCGTCACGCCCTCGCGCAGCCCCCCCTTGAGCTGGAAGCCGACGACCTGGGGCGTCAAAAAATAATACGGCTGGCCGAGCATGGCGGCCTCCGCCTCGATCCCTCCCACACCCCAACCCACCACGCCGAGGCCGTTAATCATCGTCGTGTGGGAGTCGGTGCCGACCAGCGTATCGGGGATCAGGTGGCGGCGCCCGCCCTCCGATCGGGCCAGAACCACCTTGGCGAGGAATTCCAGATTCACCTGATGAACGATTCCGGTGGCCGGCGGGACGACTCGGAAACCGGAAAAAGCCTTCTGTCCCCAGCGCAAAAATTCATAACGTTCGCGGTTCCGCTCGAACTCGATTTCGGCGTTCCGGCGCAAGGCCAACGGGGTGCCGAAAACGTCCACCTGGACGGAATGGTCGATCACCAGATCGACGGGAATCCAGGGATTCACCTTGGCCGGATCGCCGCCCAAACGCTGCATCGCCGAGCGCATAGCGGCGAGGTCGACCATGCACGGGACGCCGGTAAAATCCTGCAGGATCACGCGGGCCGGCTTGAAAGGAATTTCCCGGTCAGCCGGAGACGCCGCGTTCCAGGCGGCTAGAGCCTGCACGTCTTCCTCCCTGACCAGCTCGCCGTCGCAGTTCCGAAGCACCGCTTCGAGCAGCACCTTGATGGAAAACGGCAGGCGCGACACGTTGCCCATCCCGGCTTTCTCCAGCCGCTCCAGGCTAAATATGTCGGCCGGCCCCCCACGCGTCTCCAGCGTCGTCCGCGCGCCGAATGGATCCGTGTTGACCTTGCGCATCCTCTTCCGCCTGGGTTCCGCGGGCCGCTCCATCCGAGATCACCCCGGCGGCAGCCCTATTCCTGACTGCCGGAGCTGCCACCCGGCCGCTGCGCTTCCGTTCGCGGCATTACAGGTGTTAATTCCGGCGCCGCCGAAACAAGGCAGAATAACACCCGCATGATCGGGAATTCAAGCGGCTCGGCCCGGGGCCGTGTGCGGCCGGCCGCTTTTGTGGCAGAATAAACAGCGGGAGCTGGCTATTCGGCTGTGCGCGCGACCCCCAAAACCGCCGCTCGATGCGTGGCCCTCACGGTGCCGGTGCTCGCGGCCATCACAGCTTTCGCCCGCCCCTGGGTCGAGCGCACCGACCCCGCTCGCCTTGCCGCCGAGGCGCAGGCGGCGGCTCGCGCCGGCAACTATGCCGCCGCGATCAGCGGTTTCGAGAAGCTGATCCAGATCGCTCCCGACGTGGCGGAAGTTCATGCGGACCTGGCCGTCGCCTATTATTTTAGCGGTCGCTACGGCGACGCCGCACGCGAGTGTCGCACGGCTCTTAGGCTGAAGCCCGGCCTCACTTATGCCCACAACTTTCTCGGCCCGAGCCTGGCCGAAAGCGGCGACTGCCGAGACGCTTTCCCCTATCTGCAAAAGGATTATTCGCGCGTGGCCGACCCGCAACTGCGGCGCATCCTCGGCACTGACACGTTGCGCTGCGCCCTGACCCTCCATCAACCCGAGAGCCTCTTGGAGATGACCCGGGCGCTGACGCGCGAGTTTCCGCGCGATCCGGAGGTGCTCTATCTCGCCAGTCATGTTTACTCCGAGCTCTCCACGGAAGCTTCCGAGCGGCTGCTCGCCGTGGCTCCCGATTCTTACCAGGCGCATCAATTCAACGCCGAGGTTCTCGAGCTCGAGGGCAAGACGGCCGATGCCATCGACGAATACCGCAAGGTGCTGGCGCTTGACCCTCATCGCGGCGGCATTCACTACGAGCTGGGGCGCCTGCTGCTCGAGCGTTTCCCGGACGCTTCCAACTTCGCCGCCGCCCAGCGGGAGTTTGAGGAGGAACTGAAGATCGAACCCGAGAGCGCGGCGGCCGAATATCAGCTTGGGGAGATGGCGCGCCAGGGTCGCCGCTGGGACGAGGCGATTGGCCATTTTCAGCGCGCCATCCGCTTGGACCCCCAGTTCGCGGCGGCGTACATCGGGCTGGGCGGCGCTCTGATTTCAGCGGGCCGTCCGTCCGAGGCCGTGGCCCCGCTCGAGCGGGCCGTCCGGCTGCAACCTGGCAATCCTGACGCCCACTATCAGTTGTCGTTCGCCTACCGGCATGCGGGTCGGGACCGCGACGCCGAGCGCGAGCTGGCGGCTTACCGTCGGGCCCACGACGCATTGATGGGAGAGAGGCAGAGGGTGCGCACGGGAATCAACGGCCAGTTGACGGACCCGCGCGACGTTCCGGGAGCAAAGTGACCGAGAGGAGCCGGGCGGCGCGGCATCCGGTCCGCGCCCTCCGAGAGTTCCTCTCGCGGCGCTTTGCCCCCATCTCCCACCCTTGAGCATGAATCGCCGGAACTTTCTCCAATCCATCGCGCCGGCCGCCCTGGCTGTGGCCGGCCGCCGACGGCTCTTCGGCCAGGGTATGGCGACGCGCGGCGTGCGGCCGGCGCCGCGGCCAAAATTTTCAGGCCGGCCCTGGCCCGTGGCGTTCACGGACGTGGCGGCTGAGGCGGGCCTGCGGGCGCCGACGATTTACGGTGACGAATCCGTGAAGCGCTACATTGTGGAAGCCAACGGCCCGGGAATCGCGTTCTACGACTACGATCAGGACGGCTGGCTGGATGTCTTCGTGCCCAGCGGCACGCGGTGGGAAGGCTTTCCGCCCGGCCAGGAGCCGACCAATCATCTCTATCGCAACAATCGCGACGGCACCTTCACCGACGTGACCGACCGGGCCGGGTTGCGCCGCTCCGGATGGTGCTATGGAGTGTGTGTGGGCGACTACGACAACGACGGCTACGACGACCTCTTCTTGACCTACTACGGCCGGAATTGCCTCTACCACAACAACGGCGACGGCACCTTCACGGAGGTGACCCGCAAGGCCGGACTCGAACAGTCGCGCCCCCGCTATGGAGCCGGCTGTACGTTTGTGGACTACGACCGCGACGGGTATCTGGACCTGTTCGTCGCCCGCTACATCGACTTGGACTTGAAGCATACGCCGGTCGGCGGCGAGAGCCGCTATTGCCGATTTCAAGGCGTGCCGGTCAATTGCGGCCCTCTCGGGCTGCCCCAGGAAACCTGCTCGCTCTACCACAACAACGGCGACGGCACCTTCACGGAGGTGACCCGCAAGGCCGGAATCGCCGCCGCCGGAACTCGCTGGGCTCTCACCGCCGTGGCGTTCGACTACAACAACGATGGCTGGCCCGATATTTTCGTGGCGTGCGATTCGTCGCCCAACCTGTTGTTTCGCAACCGCCACGACGGCACGTTCGTTGAAGTCGGCATGGAGGCCGGCTGCGCCGTGAACGGCGATGGCCACGAGCAGGCCGGCATGGGCGTGGGCGTCGGAGACTACGATGCCGACGGTTACTTCGATCTGTTTCTACCCCACTTCGCCGACGACACCCCCATCCTCTACCACAGCGTCAAGGGCGAGTTTTTCGACGATGTGACGGATGCCGCCGGTCTCGCCGTCAACACCCAATACATCTGCTGGGGCGCCGACTTTGCCGATCTCGACAACGATGGCTGGCTCGACATCTTCCACGTCACCGGCAGCGTTTACCCCGAGGTCGAAAAAGTTCATCCCGAATATCCGTACAAGACACCCCGCGTGGTGTACCGCAATCTGGCGAACGGGGGGTTCGAAGAGGTTTCGAGCCGCTGCGGGGCGGCCGTGCTCGAGCCCCACTCGAGCCGGGGATGCGCGTTCGGAGATTTCGACAACGACGGAAACCTGGATGTCCTCATTCTCAACCTGGGCGAGCCGCCGTCGCTGTTGAAAAATCACAATGCGAGCCGGCATCACTGGCTGAGCGTGAAGGCCGTGGGCACCCGCTCCAATCGCTCCGCCATCGGCGCGCGGATCACGGTGGCGGCGGGAGGACGGCGGCAGATTCGCGAAGTGCTGAGCGGCTCCAGTTATATCTCGCAGAGCGACTTGCGCCAGCACTTCGGGCTGGGCGGCTCGGGAACAGTGGACGAGGTGGAGGTGCGCTGGCCCAGCGGTCACGTGGAGCGGGTTCGCAACCTGCCCGCCGACCGCTTTATCCGCATCGAAGAAGGGCGCGGCGTGGTCGCCGCCGAGCCGGCGCGCCCTCGAACGCCATCGAGAAGAAAATGATCGGCGGCATGTCATCGAGAACCCGCGGGCCGGGGGGAGCCGCCTCTTCGAGGGCTGGAGTCATCGCCTCATTCCGGCGCTTGGGGTGGCGGAAGTTTGCCGTTTAGCCGCTCGGCCTGCTCTTCCCGAGCCCGACCCTGCAGCTTCTGGGCGGCGGTCATCTCTTTCTCCGCCGGCTGCTTTTCGCCGGCCTTGAGGTAAGCCTGGCCGAGCTGATAGTGCAGATTGGCGCTGTCAGGTTCAAGAGCCACGGCCCGCTTCAAACAGGCAAGGGCCAGACGCGGCTTTCCTTCTGCCAGATACGCTCTTCCCAGCCCGGCCAGGGATTGCGGCAGGCGGGGGTTTCGTTCGAGGGCTTGGCGAAAAAGCCGGATGGCCTCGGCCGCATGCCCCTGCTCGAGCAGGACGACGCCGCGACTTTCATAGGCCCAGGGCTCGAGCGGGCTCACGGCGATCTCCTGTCTAAACTCGGCCGCCGCCCGATCGAGCTGGCCGAGCCGCTGGTAATCAACTCCCAGATTGTAGTGGGCAAACGGCAAACGAGGATCGCCGGCCACGGCTTTCTCCAGTTCCTGCTCGGCCTTCTGGTTTTCGTAAAGGTCCAGGTACGCCTTGCCCAGAAGCAGATGCAGGTGGGGCGTATCGCCTCCGATTTCAACCAGCCGGGCAAAGGTTTGCTCCGACTCGGACGCGCGCTTCAACTTGCCGTAACTTATCCCGAGCACGAACAGGTAATCGAGGTCGTCTTTTTCCTGGTCATAAATCGGCACCAGGGCTGCGACCGCCGGCCCATACTCGTCCAGCATGAAGTGGCACATGCCGTCCAGGTAATGGGCCTGGACGCTCGTCGGGTCGACGCCGAGGACGCGCTCAAAGTAAGGGATCGCTTGGCGGAACTGCTGCTTTTGGTAGTAAGCGAGGCCGAGATTGAGATCGATGCCCACCACGTTTGGAGCCAGGCGCTTCGCGGCCGCGAACGAGCGAATGGCGGCGTCAAGCCGGTTCGTCCGCAGCTCGACCACGCCGAGGTTGCTGTAAGCAGCGGCCGATTCCGGATCGAGCTTCAAGACCTCACGGAAGCCTCGCTCGGCGGCCGCATAGTTGCGGGCCGCCAGAGCTGCCTGGGCACGCTCGAAGACGGCTCGCGGATCCGGCAAGGGCCTCGTTTGGCGTCGCGCCTGGGTTGCTGGCATCAGGACAGCCACTAGCAGCGAAGCTAACGGTCTCATCGGCATCGGTCGATCGGGCGGGAGAGCGGCCCGCCGCCTTCCCGCTCATCCAACAGCCTAACACCTCGCGCTGGCGGCAGGGTATAGTGAAACCGAGCGGTAAAGCGCGGGGCGAACATGATCCTAGCCGTTGTCGACGACTTGCTGTTTCTCGCCAAAATCCGCCAGACGGCCGAGTTGATGGGAGCGCCCCTCGAGGTGATTCCTCCCTCCGAAGTGGAGGCGCGCGCCCGGGAGAAGTCCGTGCGCGCCATCCTTCTTGATTTGAATCTCCGAGAGCGGCCGGCGACGGGGATCCTTCAGGCGCTCAAGGGGCACCCGTCAACCTCGTCGGTTCCGGTTTGGGGATTTGTATCCCATGTCCAGGGGGATTTAATCGCCCGGGCGCGCGCCGCCGGTTGCGATACGATTCTCGCCCGCTCGGCCTTTAGCCGGCAACTTTCTGAAATTCTGGAGAAGATGCGGGGCTCCATCGGCGGCGGATGACTTCGCCGCGGGTCGGATGCCTTCAAGATCTCCGCCCATGGTTCGACGGCTCCCGCTACAATAGCACCGCCAGTGCCCGGCGAGGATTCCATGGAACGACCGCTGCTGATCTACGACGGCGATTGCGGTTTCTGTCGATTTTGGGTTGAGACCTGGAAGGTGTCGTTGGGCGACCGCGTGGATTTCGCTCCCTCCCAGGAGGTGGCGAGTCAATTTCCGCAGATTCCGCCGGAGAAGTTCGCCGAGGCCGTCCAACTCGTTCTGCCCGACGGCCGGACGTTTGCCGGCGCCGAGGCAGTGTTCCGCGCTCTGGCCTTGGTCCCCGGCAAAGGTTGGATGCTATGGTTGTACGAGTACCTCGCCGGTTTCGCCTTGCTGATCGAATGGTGCTACCGGATCATTGCCCGTCACCGCAACTTCTTCCTCAAGGTGACACGGCTCGCCTGGGGCCGGCACCCGGGCCCGCCCTCGTATCATCTGACTCGGTGGCTCTTCGTGCGCCTGCTGGGCCTGGTCTACTTCCTGGCCTTTCTGTCGCTCTGGATTCAGGTCGGAGGATTGATCGGAGCCGACGGCATCCTGCCCGCGCGCGGCTTCTTGGGCGCGGTCACCAAGGAACTCGGCTACGCGCGGTATCACCTCGTCCCCACGCTGGCCTGGATCGATCCGAGCGATGCCTTTTTGAAGTTTTTGTGCGGGGCCGGAACGCTGCTCGCTGTCCCCCTTGTGCTGGGCTTCGCGGAAGGGCCACTGCTCGCGGTGCTGTGGATCTTCTATCTGTCGCTCGTGTCGGTCGGCCAGGACTTTCTGGAGTTTCAATGGGACATCCTGCTGCTCGAGGCCGGTTTTCTGGCCATCTTTTTCGCTCCCTGGCGCGTCCTGAACCCCCACTGGAGAGGCTCGGGCAACTCCAATCCCTCCCTCGGCCTGCTCTGGTTGCTGCGCTGGCTGCTGTTCCGCCTGGTTTTCCTTTCCGGCGCCGTCAAGTTGCTGAGCCATGATCCGACGTGGCGGAACTTAACGGCCCTCAATTATCATTACTGGACGCAACCGTTGCCGACCCCCGTAGCCTGGTACGCCGCGCAACTGCCGGGCTGGTTCCAGAAGCTCTCGGTTGTCGGCGTCTTTGTGATCGAGCTGGGTGCGCCCTTCCTCATGTTTCTGCCGCGCCGGGTCCGGTTCCTGGGCGCCGCCTTGATCGCCTACTTGCAAGTCCTCATCGCCTTAACCGGCAACTACGCCTTCTTCAACCTGCTCACCCTGGCGCTCGTCGTGGTGCTGCTGGACGACCGATGTCTCGAACGATTTCTGCCTGCGACGCTGGTGGCCCGGCTGGCAACCCCGCCAGCGCCCCGCCGGCCCGGCGCTCTGCGGGAGGTTGGCCTGACCGCCCTGGCCGCCGTCATTTTGGCGGTAAGCGGAGCCGACCTGCTCCGGACCTTCGGTTCCCCCGACAGCCTGCCGCGTCCGGTGTGGGAGGCCGTGGCTTGGTTTGAACCCTTCCACATCGCCAACGGCTACGGCCTGTTTGCGGTAATGACCACGTCGCGCCCGGAAATCATCATCGAGGGCAGCAGTGACGGCCAGACGTGGCTAGCCTACGAGTTCAAATACAAGCCGGGAGACGTGGGCCGCCGGCCGCCTTGGGTTGAGCCTCACCAGCCGCGCCTCGACTGGCAGATGTGGTTCGCGGCGCTCGGCAGCTACCGCAACAACCGCTGGTTTGTCAACCTGATGGTCCGGCTGCTAGAAGGGTCGCCGCCGGTGATGGCGCTCTTGGCCAAAAATCCCTTTCCCGGCCAGCCGCCGCGCTACATCCGCGCTGTCGTCTACGACTACCGCTTCACCACGTTCTCCACCCGCCGAGCGACGGGCGATTGGTGGAGCCGCCAGTTCAAGGGTCTCTACTTTCCGGTGGCGTCGCTGAAGTCGCAATAACGGCGACGGGGCGCCGGCGCTCAGTTGCCGCTGGCCACCTGGCCTCCGCCGCGCACCGCGCCCTTCGGCGTGCTCAGGTAGCCCTTCACCGTGGAGGGGCCCACTTCGTTGACCACCAGCTCGTACGGTTTGGTCGAGCCGTCGACGTAGAAGAAAATGGGCTGGTTGACGTTGTGATCCTTGTTTTCGATCTGGACGTCGCTTTCGATCAGATTGAGGTGGTAGGAATGCCGCCGGACGTTCGTCTTCTTCAGCAGCAGGCCGACGCCGGCGATATTTTTGCTCTGGTTCTTGCTCAGCGTGAATTCGAAGTAGTCGCGCTCGCCAAGCCGGCGCAGAGTTTCGATCTCATCATGGTTGCGAGCGACGAGGGTTCCCAGCTCGCTGCGGGTCATGCCGAGGTCCCTGGCCAGGTTGTCCACCTTTTTCTGCGTCGTGCCCAGATCGGAGCGGGTGGCCGAAACAGCACGGCTGAGGGTGCCGATTTTTTCCGCGTCCGCCTTCTTGGCCATCTCTCGCCTCAGTTCGTCCGCCTGCCGCTGTTGAATCTGCTGGAGCCGGGCCACCATGGCGCGGGCGCGGCTCAGCTCTCCGCCGGATTTCGACCCGAGGCGCTGGGCCGTCTCGTCCAGCTCGGCGCGCAAGGCTTCCAGTTGGCGGCTGTTTTCGATTTCGAGATTGGAAAGATCCAGCCGAAGTTGCTCGTTTTGGGCCGCCATCTGCCGTTCCAGCTGACCCTGCCGGGTCTGGAACGCATTCCGAACCCGCGCGAGCCGCGTCAGGCTGTAACACACGCCCGCCACTGACAAGGCGAGGCCAATATACATGGCGATGAACGCCGGCGTATAGTTCTTGGTTTCCGGCATCACCACAATCTGTTGGTCGTGAGAAGGCGGTTCCGGATTCATAGGCTCCCCCGCTTCAGCCGCGCCCCCAAGGGAACCACGCTTGAAGCCCCGACCCGAGGCCTGTCCAACTCCCATCGCGGCCAGCAGGAGGGCGCGCGGCTCCGGTTCGCCGCGGAAGAAAACGCCATCTTATCCTTCGCGCTCTCCAAAGTGTACGCCCGCGCGGCCAAAAAGTCATCCCGAAGAAAGACGCCGGCGAGGTGAGGCTGCAAGCCCCGCACCTCGCCGGCGTGGGATGACCAGGTTGGCGGGGGGCGTCGTCTGGAGGACGCGCCTCCCGAACTATTTCGGGGCGTCCGGGCTCTGAGCCGCCGCCGGTTGGTTGGCGGCCATCTCCGCCGGGCCCACCTTAGGCGTGCTGAGGTAGCCGCTCACCTGGTCGCCGCTGACCTTGTTGATCACCAGCTCGTAAAACACCCTCGAGTTGCTGGGCGCGAAAAAGATCGGTTCGTCCACGTTGCGATTCTTTTTCGTCACCACCATATCGTCCGCCAGAACGTCGAGATTAAACGAGTGGCGCTTGGGATTGGTCTTCCTCAAGATCAAGCCGAGCCCGGCGATCTTTTGCTCCCGGTTCTTTTTCAGCGTGAACTCGAAGTAGTTGCGCTCGCCGAGCTTGCGCAGGGTCTCGATCTCGTCGTGGTTGCGGGCGATCAACGTTCCCATCTCGCTCCGCGCCATGCCGAGGTCTCTGGTCAGCGTGTCGACGGTCTGCTTGGTGGTGCCGAGATCCGCTTTGGTTGCCGAGACGTCCTGGGTCAGGGCACCGACCTTTTCGTCGTCGGCCTTCTTGGCGATCTCCTGCTTCAATTCGTCCGCCTGCTGCTGTTGCTGCTGTTGAAGCTTGGCCACCAAAGCCTGGGCGTGACGCAGCTCGCGGCTGGTCTTCGAGCCCACACTCTGGGCGGAGGCGTCAAGTTCATTGCGGAGTTCATCCAGTTGCTGGGCATTCTGTTCGGAGAGGGCCGCCATCCGGCTGGCAAGCTGGTCCTGCCAGTCTTTGGCGGCTCGCGCCTGCTGAGTTTCCAGATCCTGGCGCAGCGAACCGATCTTACCCAGCGTATAGATTTCACCCATCACGAGCAACGCCAGAACGATGGCGATAGTCACAAAAGCCCGGGTGTAGCGCCGCGAATCGGAGAAACCGTCGTGCGAAGTTTCCTGGGGGATGTCGTCGATAGCCATAAGTATCATCTCCTTGGTGGAGGTTAACCCGGGGTGGGCTCCCGCCACTCGAAGCCGGAAATAGGCACGCCAGGGGCCAAACGCCAGGGCGACCGTAAGCAAAAAGAAACAGGGTAGATAGCCGAAGTGGCGCGGCGCGCCGGGCAGCGCCTCCGCGCCACTCTTACTGGCTACCGGTAAAAAAGTTCGGCCGCCCGGGTCACCAGATCGATAAGAGCCGGGGCCGCGCCCGGACCCCCAGCGCCGGTGGCGATCAGGACTTCCGATCCGGGGGCGGCATCGCGGCCGCTCGCTGGCGGTCGCGGACCCACCCCTCCTTATTGACCTGTCGCGCTCGGCCGAGTGCCAGCGATTCCGGCGGCACGTCTTCCGTGATCGTCGAACCGGCCGCCACATAGGAGCCCTTGCCGATGCGCACCGGCGCGACCAGCATGGTCCCGCTGCCGATGAACACCCCGTCGTCGATGGTGGTGGGGTGCTTGTTGACGCCGTCGTAGTTGCACGTCACCGTCCCGGCCCCGATATTAACCCCTTCACCGAGCGTCGCGTCGCCCAGATAGGCCAGGTGCCACGCCTTCGCGCCCCGCCCGATGCGCGATTTTTTCACTTCCACAAAGTTGCCAATCCGCGATCCCGCTTCGAGCACCGCGCCGTCGCGGAGGTGGGCGAACGGCCCGACGATGGCGTCGGAGGCGATTTCACAACCCGTGATCACCGACGCCGGGCGCACCGTGACGCCGTTGCCCAGTACCGAGTCGGTGATGATGGCGTAAGGCCGGATCCGGCAGGCTTTCCCAATCCGCGTCGCCCCCAAAAGACTCACCCCGGGCTCCACAATGGTGTCGCGTCCCACTTCCACCGGTTCATCCACGTAAGTCACCTCCGGGTCGACCAGGGTGACGCCTTCGCGCATGAGCGATTCCGCCTTGCGCCGCCGCAAGAGCTTCTCGACGCGCGCCAGCTCCAGCCGATCGTTGATGCCCAAAACTTCGGCGGGGTCGGCAGCCAGATAGGCGATCACCTTCTGGCGCTGGCGGTGGAGAATCCCGATCAGGTCGGTCAGCAGGTATTCGCGTTGCGGATTATCGGCGGTGAGCCGGTCCAGGTTGGCCAGCAGCTTCGCCCGCGAAAAGCAGAGGATGCCGGAGCTGATCTCCCGAATCCTGCGCTGCGCCGGCGTCGCCGCCCTTTCTTCGACGATGGCCCGGATGCGGCGGCCGCCGGCCCGCACCACCCGCCCGTAGCCCTGCGGATTCTCGATGCGGGTGGTGAGGACGGTCGCGGCGGCTCGCGCCCGCCGGTGAGCATCGACCAGCCGGCGGAGCGTTGCCGCCTCGAGCAGGGGCGCGTCCCCCACGAGCACCAGCAAGTTCTCGCTGGGGCACCGCTCCAGCTCCGGGCGGCAGACCATCAGCGCGTGGCCCGTGCCCAACGGCTCCTTCTGTTCGATAAACGCCAGCCCCGGACGCTCGAACGCCTTGCGCACCGCCTCCGCCTCGTGGCCGATGACCATGTAAGCGCGATCCGGTTTCGCGTCCAGCACCGCGCGCACGACGTAGTCGCCCAGGAGGCGTCCGGCCAGGGTATGCAACAGCTTGGAATGCTCCGACTTGAACCGCGTCGCTTTGCCGGCGGCAAGAATGACCGTGGAAAAGCCTGATTCAGGCATGGGGACTCCTTCGGGAGCGAGGTGATCGGAACAACATTTCTTACCGTAACATAACTTCTGAGGGCCCGGCAGCCCCGGCCGGTGTAAAATGAAAGCGTAGCCGGCACGGCGGCGAAGGAGCGGGGATACTCATGAGAAATTCAATGAAGCTTTGGGGCCTCGCGGGCATCGCGGTGATCGGGCTTGGGAGCGCCGGGCTCGTTCCGGCCCGCCCGGGGCGCACCGCTCAGGCCACGCCCAGCACCGAACGGCTGTTGCGCTTCGTCCGCGAACGTTTCGGCGTGCCCCGCAATATCAAACTGACCGCCGCGCCGTTTGAGAACTCGGCTTCGCCGGACTTCTATCAAACGATCATCACGGCCGACGACGGCACCCCCGAGCACAAGAAGACCCAGCCGGCCTACGTCTCGAAGGATGGCCAGTATCTCGTGCTCGGCAAGTTATATGCCCTTGCAGGCGGTGATGTCCGGCCGGAAATCAGCCGGGACGTACGAGAGGCCTATAAGGTTCCCGCCGCCACGCCGCTGACGGTGGGATGGCCGGCGCGCTCCACTCCCTTTGGGAGCTTCCGTCAGGTGACGGTGAAGGCCGGCAACGGAGCGACGCAAGAGGTCTACCTGACCCCGGACCACCGCACCCTGATTCTCGGCAGCATCTATCCGTTCAGCGACCATCCCGAGCAGGACATACTGCGGGTGATCAACTTGGCCAACCAGCCGAGCGTGGGTCCGGCCCGGGCCCCGGTGACCATCGTGGAATATGCCGATCTCGAGTGCCCTTCCTGCGCGCGGATGCACGAGTTCCTCGAGCGCGACCTGCTTCCGAAGTACGGGGACAAGGTGCGCGTGGTGTTTAAAGAATTCCCGCTGGTCAATATTCATTTGTGGGCGCCGACGGCCGCCATCGCCAACGAATGCGCCTACCAGATTAACCCCGCCACATTCCTGCCTTATCGGACGCTGATCTTCCAGCACCAGAACGATATTGACGCCGTGCAGGCCAACACGTCGACGGTGCGTGAGTTGTTGCTCGATTACGGCCAGCAGGCCGGTTTGGACCGTCTGGCGCTGGCGAGCTGCCTCGATTCCCGCTCGAGTTTGCCGCGCGTGGAGGAGGGGATGCGCGAAGGCCAAAAGCTGAGCGTGGCGAGCACGCCGACGTTCTTCATCAACGGCCGGCCGCTTGCCGGCATCGTCTCACCCGAGGTCTTCTACCAGGCGGTCGATGAAGCGCTGCGGGCCGCGCAGTCGCCGCGGGCCAAAATCGCCAGCCGCAAGCGATAGCCCTTCTTTACGGCAGGCGGGGATCGGCGGCCAGGCGGTCGAGACTGGCCAGCACCACCCGGCCGACGATGGCGAGGCTGCGCGGACTGCAATGCGCCACCGTGTCCTCGGCGGAATGCCAATAGCGGTTCGCCGGACCGTAGTCAAGATCGATCAGATCGACGGCCGATACTCCGGCATTCACAAAAGGAATGTGGTCATCGTCAATGGCCGTCGGCTCGTCGCGAAACTGGCGGGCGTAGCCCTGGCGGCGGGCCTCGCCGAAGACGAGGTTGGCCAGCCAGGGGGTTGAGTTCTGGTCGCGGCGGATGTCCAACTGGGCGTCGCCGATCATATCCACCAGGATCATGGCCTTGATCCTGGCCAGCTCGCCGTCCTCGCTCAGCTTCCGGACCAGGTGGCGGCTGCCGTAAAGGCTGTCCGCCGGCGACCACTCGCGCACCGCCTCTTCGCCGTCGAAGAAGACCAGCCAAATCGTCAGCGGATTCTGGCGCCGGCACAAAATCCGCCCGAGCTCAAGCAACTCGGCCGCGCTCGAGGCGCCGTCGTTGGCGCCGACGAAACGATAACCGTCAAAGCGCTTCGTATCATAATGTCCCGCCACCATCGCCACCGCCGGGCGCTCGCCGGGAATCTTGACGATCAGGTTGTCCATCGGTAACTCGCCGATCGGCGTTTCCGCCCGGAACGGATCCTCCTCGACCCGGCAACCGCTCCGCTCCAGCTCGCCCCGCATCCAGGCGCGCGCCTGCTCGAGTGCCTGCGATCCCGACGGGCGCGGCCCGAACGCCACCAGCCGTTTCAAATCGGCAAAGGCTCGGTTCCCGTCAAACACGGGAGCGGGGGCGCTCCGCCACCCGCCGGCGGAACCAGCCCCGGCCAGGAGAACCAGCAAGGGGATCATCGGGAGCACCCGGACTCGGCTCGTCACCTCTTTCGGCGGTTTCATGGCGCCGCCAACGCCTTCTGGCGGCGATTCCGTCGCCACTGCACCAGCCAGGACAGCCCGATGCTCAGCACGTAGAGGCCGACGAGTGGAATCCAGACGACGAACATCGTGGCCAGATCGTTCGAGGGAACAATGGCCGCCGCGAGCACGGCCGTAATCAGGACGGCGTAGCGCACGTGCTTCCACAGAAACCGCGGCGTGATGAGGCCGATCAGGGAGAGGATCAAAATCGCCACGGGCAGCTCAAAGACCAATCCCACGCCCACCATGATGGTCATGGCCAGGTCCCAGTATTCGTTGATCGTCACCATGGGCGTGAAGCGGTGGCCGTAACTCACCAAAAACTTGAGGGCCGGAGGAAACGCCAGCCGGTAGGCAAAGAATCCGCCGCTGATAAACAAGCCGCTCGTCAGTAGCACGAAAGGCCACACGTAGCGCTTTTCGTGCCGGTATAGACCGGGCGAGATGAACATCCAGATCTGCCACAACACAAAGGGTGAAGCCAAGAACAGTCCGGCGACAATGGCCAGCTTGACGTACAGATTGAAGGGATCAACCGGGTTCGTATAGACCAGGTTCGCCGACAAGTGCAATTCTTTGAGAGTCTCGGTAAGCGGCCGGGCCAGGTAACCGTAAATGCTGTCGGCGAAGTAGAAGCAGGCGCACGAGGCGATTACGATCGCCAGAATGGAACGCAACAGCCGCTTGCGCAACTCCTCGAGGTGCTCGAGGAACGACATCTGCTTGCCGTTGAGTTCTTCTTCCTCAGGATCGGGTTTCGGACTCGTGGGGGGCGGGTTCTGAACGGTTGTCGCCATATGCAGGAACCGATTCCGGCAGCTCCTTCACCGAACTCTCCACCTCGTGATCCAAATGCCTGAGTTCCTCTTCCAAGGATGCTCGGAAGTCCCAGGAGGCACGACGCAGTTCGGCCATCCCCTTCCCTAAAATACGCGCAATCTCAGGCAGCTTTTTGGGTCCGAACAGCAGAAAAGCGAGAAAGAGGAGCAAGCCGATTTCCTCGAATCCGCCGGTGAACAATTCAAGCCTCGCAGCTTCAATGATAGGAAATGAGGAAAGGATTGTCAATGACCCGGCCCAGGGTCGGGCCGGGGCGAGTTGGCCGCTACCGTCATGTCCTTTGCCAATACCAAA
>CADDZC010000053.1 GCA_902812365.1 Acidobacteriota bacterium
CCATTCGCCCCCCGACCGCGCCCCGGGCGGAGCGCGAACCATCCACCGGGTTGTCTTTTGCGGCGGGCTGGCGTAGGATTTGGAGCGGCAAGGTTCGAAAGCTGGACGGCATACAAGGCTGGGACCTTCATCCTAAGTGAGAGGAAGGGACGAAGGGGGAGCGATGTTCAAGCCTTTCCGATCGAGCGTGGGCGCGCTGGCGGCGACGGTGGCTTGGGGTTTATGGGTGGGAGGAGGCGGTGCGTACGCCAAAAAGAAAGATCATCAGATTGACACCAACGATCCCACCTACCAGCTCTATCACCTCCTGGACAGCACATATGGGGGCAAGCTGACCAATTTTTATCTTGTGGCCGACACCTACACCGATCCCAAGACCCCCAACCAGAAATTCCAGCACGTCCTCAGCGTCGAATACGACAAGAATCTGTTTTTTGGGCGATTCAAGATCCAGGTGCGCAGCGTCGCGCAACTGACCCCTGATCAACTGAAGACGTACACGACGAAGCAAATCTATGACTTCGGGTCCGACTCCGAGAAATTCGAGAAGATCAACCCGGGACCGTTTGGCCAAGAGGGTGACGCCTACTTCCGCGTCGTTGACGACGAGCCGATGACGACGGCGCCGATTACCGATGACGTGCGCAAAGAGTACGAGACCTTTTTGACCGCCTACATTTTGCCGGCGCTGCAAAAGAAAGGACCCGGGTAGTCGCGCCAGCCGCTGGCCGGCTTGCCGCAGGGCGGGCGATGCCGCCGGCGGGCGCGAAGGCTCTAGTGGGCTTGGCCCCAGAGGCGCTCGAACTCTTTTTTGTAGCCGGAGACCACGGCGGGATTCGACACAAAGAGGGCGTTTTCGAAGTTGTAGCGGTCGCCGCTCGTCGTCCAATTGAAGCTGCCGGTCTCGGCGCGCTGGCCGTCAAAGACCGCAAATTTGTCATGCATGAGGGAGCGCTGGCCGCGATAGCCGCGGCTGAGCCGCACCAGGATGCCGTGCGATTCGAGATCGGGAATCTCGGAATAGGGCTCGCGAGCCTGATGTTCGTCGGCCACGATCCGCACCCGGACTCCCCGCCGGCGGGCGGCTTCGATGGCCCCGGCGATGTTCGGCTCCGTGAGGTCGTACATGGCGATATCGAGGGTTGCGCGCGTCTGGCGGATGGCCGCTACCACGTGCTCGGCGATGCCGCCGGCGTCGGAAAAATAAGGGCCGTCGACCGCGCCTCTGCCCGGCAGCACCGCCGGCTCAAGCTCCCGCTCGGCGGTCGGAAACCCTCCCTTCCGCTCGAGATACGGCCGCGTCATGACGAGGAGCGCAATGGCCAGAACGGCCGCGATGTAAACCGGTAACCTTCGCATGTCCCAGCGCACCGGCGGAGGAGCTGCCGCCCGCTACACGGAAGTTCGACGACCACGCGCCCCTGGATCCCGCCGGCCCGCCTTCGCTCGAATACCGGGTTGATGGCGGAGAGGCGGCGAGTCTCGGCAACCGTGGCGATCGGACCCGCCGCCAGGGCGAGCGGCGCTCCAGCTTGGCGGAGGAGGGCAGCCGGCATGCGGTTGGGCGTCGCGAGCGGCCAGAACGAGGTTACGGCCGGCAAGCCCGCCGAACGCCCGCTCTCCCGCCGCCGGCGATTACTTCACCTTCAGGAAAATAATGGCCAGCGTGTAAAGCGCCAGCGATTCGATGAAGATCAAGGCCAGGATCAGGAAGAGAAAGATGCCCGGCCTCGCTCCGGGATTTCGGGCCACGCCTTCGCAGGCGGAGGCAGCCGCTTTGCCCTGGCCCAACCCACACAGTCCGGAGGCAATGGCCATGCCGATGCCCGCGGCGATCGGCACCATGTTGCCGCCTCCGGCCGCGCCTCCGGAAGCGGTCCCCTGCGCGAAGGCCGGCGCCGTGGCCAGAAGGCTTCCCAGTCCACCCAGCATCATCCAGATTGTACGTCGCACGCGATTCTCCTTGTCGGCTCCCGGTCGTTGAAGCGCCGGTGGCCCGGCGTTTCAACCCGTCAGCCCTTATGAATGTCCCGTCAGGAGGTGGTTCCCAGGCGCCGGGGGAGGCGCCGGGCTCACACTGGCGGGGAAATCAGAAATCCATGTGCCGGCCGAGGCGGCTTCCTGTTTCCGATGCGCTCGTCAGTGCTCTTCCTGCACGGCCAAGGCGATATAGACGGCCGGCAGAATCATAAAAATATAGGCCTGCAAGACCGATTCAAAGACATGCAGGGCCATCAGCAGGGCGGGGACGACCAGAGGAACCAGGCCCGTAAAGACCTGTTCGAGCATCCCTCCCACCATCATGTTGGCCCATAAACGGACGCTCAACGAGAGCAGCCGCAACACGTTGCTGAAGACCTCGATGGGGAACATCAAGAAACCGATGGCCCACAGGGGGCCGCACAGATGCCTCAGATAACCCAGCACGCCGTGATGGCGGAAGCCGTGGAAGTTGTAGTACAGGAAGGCCACGACCGCGCAGCCGAGCGTCACTTGAATGTTGGCGGTGGGCGTGGCCAGGGTCGGAACGAGGCCGAGCAAATTGCAGAGGGCCACGAAGATGCCCAGGGTGCCGATCAAGGTGACGTAACGGCGGCCGTCGTGACCGATCATCTGTTCGGTCAGGTTGCGGGTGAACTCGAAGACCGACTCCATGGCGAGCTGGAAGTTGCCCGGGTGCTCAACCGAGAGGCGCGAGCGGAGTGCGAGGGCGCCGGCGAGAATGATGATCGCCACGAGCACTTCACCGGCCACATAGGGCGGAATCGGGCTGGCCGGATCGGCCGGAGTGATCCCGAGCATCCTGAGCAGCGCGGAAACGGGCGCGCCCAGTAGACGATTGAGCAGAACCGTGAACCAGAAGAGCATCATCAGACTCCCGTTCCGTCCGAGGCGCGATCCCTGCCTAGCCGACCGCTCCCCGTCGGTAACGTTTGCCGAGCTCCATTATGGCCGCCCCGAGCTGGAACAGGAACTCCGCCCCCGCTGCGGCGAGGGGCACGAACAATCCCAACAGGAACGCCTGGAACGGCAACCAATGGGTTGTGTAAAAGAGATAGACAGCCGTTAAAACTAAAGGATACCTGAGGACGAGCTTAAACACCAGACCCTTGGGAAATCGCCCGGCTTCAAGCTCCAGCGCCCGGCGAACCGCTTGGCGTAACCAGAGGTAGGCCAGGATGGCGATGCCGGCGCCAAGGGCCAGGCCGGCGGCAAATGGCAGGCGTTGGGTAGCCAGGGCCGCGGCGACGCCGAGGGTGGCGATGAGCGCCATCCATCGAGGCAGCCGCGCTTCAGCCCTTTCCATCCTCGGAATCGTCGTTGGCGGCATTCTCTTCCATCCGCGTGACCAACCGGATCACTTCGAAAGTGCCGGCGCCCGCACCTGCCAAACTGAATACCAGAGCCAGAATCGGCTGGGTGTGCAGGGTGGCATCCAGAAAGCGGCCGATCAGGTAACCGGCTACGACGGCACTGGGAATGATCATGCCGAAGCCGGAGTAAATGGCGACCCGACTCCAGACGTCGAACCGTTTACGCGGTGGCGGCATAGCCCGTCATCCCAGCAGCGAAGAAGGTGTTGGGAAACCGCCACCATTTCACGTCAAGCGTCGAAGGAAAGCAACCTCAAAGTCGGCGCCCGACCCGCCGCATAGGCCGGCACGATCCGCCGAGCGCCGCCAGCGGGTCCGGCCGATCCCCCGGGGGACGGCACCACGGATGAGGTCCGACTCTTACGCGGGGCAGTTTTTCCCGCGCGCGGCCCCGGGGGCTTGAATCAAGCCGGCCGCTGATCGATGACCTTTCTCAGCCAGATAGCGGTCGAGCGCGTCCTGCCAGGAAGGCATTTCGCCCACAATGGCCGAGGCCTTGCGGTTGTCGAGCACGCTGTAAACCGGGCGGAGTGCCGCGGTGGCGTAATCTCGGCTGGCAATCGGGATGACGCGAGCCTCTAGCCCGGCGCGCCGGATGATTTCGCGCGCGAACTCATACCAGGAAGCATCGCCGGAATTGACCACGTGATAGACGCCCGGCGCGGCCCCCTTCTCAATCAACAATAGAATGGCGCGGGCCGCGTCGGCCGTGCCGGTGGGAGACATGCGAACATCGCTGACCACGCGAACCTCTCCTTTCTCGCGAGCCAGACGCAACATCGTTTCAACAAAATTGCCCCCCTTTCCGCTGGAGCCGGCCACTCCAAATAAAGAGGCCACGCGGATCGTCAGCAGCCCGGCGGGATGCTCATGCCGCGCTAAGCTTTCACCCATCAGCTTCGAGGCACCGTAAACGTTCAACGGGCCGGGCAGATCGGTTTCGCGGTAAGGGCGCGATCGCTCGCCCCCGAAAACGTAGTCGGTGCTGATGTGGACGAATCGCGCCCCTTTCGCCTTGCACACCGCCGCCAGCTGGCGCGGGGCCTGGGCGTTGATAAGAAAAGCTTCTCGGGCGTGTTCTTCCGCCTCGTCGACCTTCGTAAAGCTGGTGCAATTAATCAGCACATCGAACGCACAGGCCGTAAGAACGGCTTGCACGGCCTCGGGAATCGCAACATTCAGATGCGGGCGGGACAGGGCAATCACTTCCATCGCCCTGAAGTCCTGTCGCTGCACGCGAACGATGTCCGAGCCCAGCTGGCCGTTGGCTCCTATGACCGCAACCCTCATGATTTCTACAATTGCGCGAGCGATGCGTCACGATGGCTGTAAAACTTCTCGTAATAGGCGAGATATTCGCCGCTCCTCGTGCTCGCCACCCAGGCCGGATTCGCCCGATACCATTCCACTGTGGCCGCCAATCCCTGCTGTAATCCGACCCTTGGCTCCCATCCGAGTTCCCGACGAATCTTCGTTGTACAGAGAGCGTACCGGCGGTCGTGGCCCGGCCGGTCGGCAACGTGGTCAATCAGGTCTTCCGACGCGCCGACTATCCGAATCAGGCGGCGTACGATCTCCAGGTTGGGAACCGGGTGGCCAAACCCAATGTTGTAGACTTCCCCCGCGCGGCCGGCTTCGAGCACGCGATCGATCGCGCGACAATGGTCTTCAACGAAAATCCAGTCGCGCTCATGAAGTCCGTCGCCGTAAACCGGGAGTTTCTTGCCCTCGAGAAGGTGGGTGATCATCAAGGGAACGAACTTTTCGGGAAACTGGTAGGGTCCATAATTATTGGAACATCGGGTGGTCACCGCCGGGAAGCGATAGGTGTGCCAGAAGCTTCGTACCAGCATGTCGGAGGCGGCCTTGCTGGCGGCGTAGGGGCTGTTCGGCTGAATGCTGGATTGCTCGTCCGCGCTATCCCCGGGCGCCAAGCTTCCGTACACTTCGTCGGTGCTCACATGAAGGAAGCGCCCGATCCGTTTCTTGCGCGATATATCCAAGAGTGTGTAAGTGCCGAGAACATTCGTATGGATGAAGTCGCGGGCGTTCGCAATGCTTCGATCAACGTGAGTCTCAGCCGCGAAGTGCACTACCGCGTCGAGGGGGGTGTCGAAGACATCCTCGAGCAGGCGGGCATCGGCAATGTCGCCCCGAACCAACCGATATCCTGGTCGGGACTCGAATTCAGACAGGTTGTTAAGGTTGGCGGCGTAGGTCAGCTTATCGACATTGATGATCTGGGCATCAGGATGGGCTTTGAAGTAGTATCGGATGAAGTTCGATCCAATGAAGCCCGCGCCGCCTGTAACCAAGAGTTTCAATCTGAGACGCTCCTTATCAGCGTGGTCGAGTCAGCCCACACGGCCCCTGGCGGCACGGTGTGGCCTGGCAAGCGAAGTCCGAAGGCGCCGAGCCGCGGAACCCCTCCCGAGCGGCACGGTGCGTTCATCGTCAATCGAACAGATCGCGGATCTCGGAAAACCGCGGCAGCTTTGTGTCTTTGTCGGACAGAACCGCGCGATCTTCCCGAACCGGCCATTGGATGTTCAGCTCCGGGTCGTTCCACAGCAATCCCCGGTCGTGCAGCGGCGAATAATAGTTGCTCACCTTGTAAATCACCTCGGTGTTGGGCTCGAGGGTGCAAAACCCATGCGCAAACCCGACCGGCACCAGGAGTTGATTCCACGCCTCGGCGCTCAGCACAACACTGACGTGCCTCCCAAAGGTGGGCGATCGGCGGCGGATGTCCACGGCCACATCCAGCACCGCACCCCGCACCACCCGCACCAGCTTATCCTGCGCGAAGGGTGGAAGCTGAAAGTGGAGCCCTCGAACCACGCCCCGCTCGACGGAGAGGGAGTGATTATCCTGCACAAACTCCAGATCAATTCCCGCCTCGGCCAGCGCCCTTCGATTATACGTCTCCGAAAAAAACCCCCGATGGTCGCCATACTTGCGCGGCGTAATCACCTTGACATCCGGAATCTCAGTGGGAACAACCTCCACAACTCCTCCCCACTCTCAGCGCGGGCGTCCGCTGGCCCAGCCAACCGCGAAGCGCGCCCGGATGCTATCCAGTATACACAGGGACCCAGCGCCGGAAAGAGGAATCCTGGGCGTCCGCTCTACTCGGCCAATCCCGGAAGCACGCCGGGCCGTCAAGCCCCGGGGCGGCTGCCCACGCTCGTTTCCCGCGGCTTGGCGGGTCTACCGTGATGCACTTCAGGGCCGGCGGCGCGACCCCGCCGCGGGCGGACGTGCCGAGGCTGGACGACCGCCCGCCGCTCCCGCTCGCTCCAGCCGCTCCGTTTCCAGATTGACCGTGACAGAATCCAATTGCTTGACACCGCCGGCGCTCGGAGACCGGAAGGAAACCTTCAACGTGCGGGCGTCGGTCGTGATGGTAAGGTAACCGAAGTCAACCAAGGGATCCACTTCCAGGGTGTGATCACCGGCAGTAACCGGCGCTGGCGGCAACTTCGCCTGCGGCCGAGTTGTGGCGAAACCGCCGCTGCCGGCAACGATATAGGGCGTTTCCTTGCTCCGAGGACCGGTGCGCCGAGTGAACCGCTGATAAAGATGGGCGTGCCCGGAAAGCACCAGGTCGGGCCACAAACCCGCAGCCTGGCAGGCATGGTCAATGTCGTTCTGAGCGCCCGTCGAGCCGGCGTGCCGGGCGTCGGCAGACAAGGGCGGATGGTGAAGCGCCAGCACGACAGCCCTCTTCCCGGCCCGGCGATCGGGAGCGAGGCGTTCGAGTTCGCTCTTCAAAAAGGTTAGTTGCTCATCGCTCACCGGGTAGTGCCCGCCTTGCGATGAGAGCACTCCCGGGCCCTCCAGCACATTGCTGTAAAGTCCGATGATCGAGACATAGGGCGCATCGAGCGTAAAATACACACCGGGCTGCGTCATGGCGCTGCGCACCAGACCTCCGGCGTCCGCTGAGGGGCCCGGCTTGGCCGCGCAGAAGTTTCGCAAGAAGCCTTCGAGGCTTGGAACCTGCGGCAAACTCGAAGCCTTGCCAAACACCATGCCGTCATGGTTTCCCGGAATGGCAAAGATTGGCCGATCGTAAGCCCGGAAGGGCTCGTAGAACTGGTCGTAATAGTACTGCGATTCACCGAAGTAGTACACGACGTCGCCAAGATGAAAGAAGAACGAGGCAGCCTCCGTTTGCACTTCCCGAGCCATGGCGTCGGCGACGCCTGCCTCGTGACCAATCGCCGTCGCGGCCCCTTGCGAGCGATTGACTTTCGCCGCCCCCGAATCTCCCACCGCGTGGAAGGTGATTTTCCGAGCGGTTCCGATCGCCGAGGCGACCTGCGGGCCGATGAAGTCAGCGAGATTCATTTGTGGGGGAGCGCCGCGACGAGGAGCAGGGATGGGCTGGACCTGCTTCTGGTGAAGGCGGAAGTACGGCGATTGATAATAGGCCTCGCTAGTATTGTCGACCCGGAACGTCGCTTCATCTCGCCCCGGCTCAGGCTCCGCGAATAGCCTCCCGCCCGGCCCGATCAAGTTCTGACTGGTTGGCATCAAACGCCTCCTTCGGATCCGGGAGCGCGCCTGCGATGGTAAAGCTCAAGGCTTGGCGGGCCGCTCAAGGGCGGCTGGCACGATATCCCTTCGTCCCGCGCCACGAACCCCCGGCAGTCTCGCGCTCCAACCCCTCGGGGTGCATGGGGAAGCGATCAGGCCCCATGCGCTGTCGTCCCGCCGAGACTCCCAAGGGATGACTGCCGGGATTCACTGCGGATGACTGTAGGGGAGCGGCCGGGGGGTTGTCAAGAGACTGTTCGCTAGGGCAAGGCCAAAGGATTCGAGCTCACCGCTCATTGCAGCGTGCCGAGCTTGGCCGAAATGTCTTGGGTGAGAGCGGCCGGGTCTTGGGGACAATGAGCCCGCATCCGCTCGGGCAGCATCTCGACCAGCTCCGCGAACGACCGAGCCTCGGGCTCTTGAACGGCTCCGAATCCCAAGATGTCAGCCAGCCGACAACTGTAATACACCAGCGTGACGAGGTTCGGCCCGCCATCGTCAGGTTGGCGGTGATGGTGGGCGGTCACCTCCGCAAAGTCGCTCGGCAGTTTCCACGACTCCACCAGCATCCGGCCGGCTTCGCAATGGTCCAAGCCAAACACGCGGCGCTCGCGCGCGAGCGCCGCCTCGGAACCCCGAACCTCGCTGAGAAAGTGGGCGTAACGGTGAGGATCGGCAGCACCCATCGCCAGCCGGCCGATGTCATGAAGAAGCCCAGCCGTGTAAGCCAGATCCTTTTCGGTCCCGTTCGATGGAGTGAGCTGGTCGGCCAGCAGGGCGCACGCCAGACTATGCATCCAGCAGGCTTTGAGTTCCGGAAGGCGCAACGAGCCGGTGACGTAGACCTTGAGACCGATCGTCAGCGCCAGGGCTTTGACGCGCTCCGTGCCCAGAAGCGTCGTGGCCTGTCGAATACTGCGAATGCGGGTTGGAAAGCCAAACAGAGCGGAATTGGCGAGCGCCAACAACTCGGTGGACAACGCTGGGTCGGCGCTGATCAGGCGAGCCAGCTCCTTCGTCTCAACTTCGGCCCGCGATAGCATGCGGAGAATCTGTATGGCGATCGCCGGCAGCGGGGGAAGGTTGGTCAGCGAGGGGCTAGGCTCAACGGTTTTCGAAGGCCGTTCGGCAGAATCTCCCATGTCGCGCATCCTTCGCTCCGGAGCAATCGGGATCGGCGTGGCGGAGTTCTTTAATGCCTGGCGAAATCCGGTGCCGGCGGCAACAGCCCTCGGGCTTGCGTGCCGGCGCGAACTCTTTCGAGCAGGTCGCGGTACAGCTTCCCGGCGACCTCGGCGGCATGGGGTCCGAACATAAGGCGGCCGCCGCGCAACATGACTACCACCGTGTATTTCGGCTTACCTTGACTCGAAAAAGAGTCAAACCACCCTAGACGCGCTCCGTTTTCGCTGCACGTGCCGGTCTTACCGAAAATCTGCTCGTCCGGGTCGTAAGCCAGGCGGGCCGTGCCATCCAGGACGGCCTCGGCCATACCTTGGCGAACGTCGGCTAGATACGGTTCGAGGCCGGAAAGCACCCGTCGAACCTTGGGCGCGAAATGAGCAATTTCGTCCGGCGTGCGCGGATACTGGAGGTAATAGAGCGTCCCCCCATTGGCGATGGCCGAGACGACCGCGGCCATCTGGAGCGGCGTCACTTCAATGCTCTGTCCGAAACTGGCGAGCAGGCCGACGCCGCCGACGCGGGGCGGAGCCGGGGGAAACACGCCCGGAGACTCGTCCGGGATGTGCCAGCCAGCGCGTTGGCCGAGCCCGAATTCGCGAGCGTATCGAGCAACGCGTTCGAAGCCCAGCATCTCGCCCAGCTTGGCGAAAAACTCATTGCTGGAGTGGGCCAGGGCCTGGGCCAGGTCGATGCGCGACGTTCCGTAGTAGTAACGCATTCGAGGCTCGGCGGCCAGCTTAGTGTTCCGACTAATGATTCCCTCGCGCAGGGCTGCCAAGGCCACAATGGGTTTGATCGTAGAGCAAGGGATGAAGCCGCTCGAGAGAGCCAGCTTCTGATTGACCATGGTCAGGACGCGCCCGGTATTGGGGTCCACCACGACAATGCTGCCGTTCAGATCACCGAGGGCTTCTACCGCTGACTGCCGGATGCTCAGGTCTTCGCCGACAGGGTTGTCACCGGCCGAAGGATCGGCAAATGAGCTGACGCTCCACGGACTCCACAACCGCCGCGCGCGGTGGCGGTAACGTCGAGCGCGCCGATGCAGGCGGGCGCTGGCGAGATGGCGTCGCGATGGCCGTATGTAGCCGGTGGTGGTTGAAACGGCCGTCGATGAATCTGACGGTCGTCGAGCCGCGTGCGCCCAGCTAAAGCCTGCCAGCCCCGCAGCGGCCAACAGCAGCCTCACAAGAGTTCTCTTCAATGCGATTTCAACCCCCTCAACTCTGGCGCTTTGGCGACGTCCCTCCCGTTGCCCTTTTCATTATACCGATGCCGATCGGCGCAACCCAAATCTCTTTTTTTTGTCGAACAACGCGTAGCCTCGTCTGTGGGCAAGCGGCTCACCGGAGACCGGGGCAGGCCAAATCCAGCATGGCCGCCCGACCTGCCTACTTCCGGCCACGGGAAGCGGCGGACGCAGCCTCGGCCTGGCCGTCGAGCAGCGGCAGGTTGAGGGCTTTGCGCACTTCCGCCTCCAGCCTCTTCCTAATATCGGCATGTTCGCGCAAAAATTGCCTGGCATTTTCACGGCCTTGGCCGATGCGCTCTCCGCCAAACGAAAACCAAGCGCCGCTCTTTTCGAGAATGTTTTTCTCGGCAGCCAAATCGATCAATTCCCCGTCTTTAGAAATGCCTTCGCCGTAAAGGATATCGAACTCCGCTTCGCGGAAAGGAGCAGCCATCTTATTTTTTACGATTTTGGCCTTGGTACGGCTACCGATCACCCGATCGCCGTCCTTGATCGAGGCAACGCGTCGCACGTCGACCCGCACCGAGGAGTAGAATTTCAACGCTCGGCCGCCGGTCGTGGTCTCGGGATTGCCGAACATCACCCCGATCTTTTCTCGAATCTGGTTGATAAAGACGAGACAAGTCTTCGACTTAGCGACGATGGCGGTCAATTTTCGCAAAGCTTGAGACATGAGCCGGGCTTGTAAACCGGGCAGCGAATCGCCCATTTCACCGTCGAGTTCCGCCTTGGGCACCAAGGCCGCCACCGAGTCAACCACCAGCACGTCGATGGCGTTCGAGCGCACCAGGGCTTCGGCGATCTCGAGCGCCTGTTCGCCGTAATCCGGCTGTGAAACCAACAAGTTGTCGACGTCAACCCCCAGACGTCGGGCGTAAGCGGCGTCCAGAGCATGCTCGGCGTCCACAAACGCCGCCATGCCCCCGCGCTTCTGGGCCTCGGCGACCACTTGCAGCGAAAGGGTGGTCTTACCGCTCGATTCCGGGCCGAAGATCTCGACTACTCGCCCCCGGGGCATTCCTCCGACGCCAAGCGCCGCATCCAGGGCCAGTGATCCCGTGGGGATCACCTCTACGGGCACGAGCGCATCCTTAGCGCCGAGACGCATGATCGAACCTTTGCCAAACTGCTTCTCGATCTGCGCCAGGGCCAAGTCGATAGCCTTACTTCGTTCCGTTCGTTCCTCGGGCATTTTGGAATTCCCTTCAGGATATCACCGCCTCTTCACCATACTCTTCAGACCCAACAAATTGCAACTGATGCGAAGCTTTGCGCGTTCCTGAGCAATCGCTAACCCGAATCATAAGTACCGCCAGTAATTCGGTGGCAGCTGATGTGCCGGATGGAGCCACCTCGGTCCGGGCCGGCGGGGCTGGTTGGATCAAGATAGTTGTTATCAACACAATAGCGCAACTACCTCGCAACACTTTGGCTGGCTGATAATGGAGGTGGAGTAGCGCACGCTCAGGTTCTGGACAACATCAGGCCTAGATCATCATAACGCTGGCGGCTAGCGATGATTCCCAATCCGGATGGAAACAGAACGAAGCAGAGCGCCTGAGGCGCAGA
This sequence comes from Acidobacteriota bacterium, assembly GCA_902812365.1. GTDB lineage: Bacteria > Acidobacteriota > Terriglobia > UBA7540 > UBA7540 > CADDZC01. The sequence goes on from CADDZC010000053.1 coordinate 11,923, forward strand.
ACCAGCCGTTGATAATTCGGTGGGGAGGAGGAAGTCCTCCCCACCGCCGTCTGGTGCAGCGAGGTCATCGCCCAACCCTAACTAGGCTCTACCTCCACGTAAAGTTGTTAGTAAGGGTGCTCGGCTCGCTCACTGCATAACTCTTAGCAGGCGCATCGGGCCCGATCGCCGCAGGGTGATCCTGATCATGCGGGTCGGCCGCTGGCGATAAAATCGTTTCTGGCTGGCTGATCGTGAACTCTTGCCGCCGCGCTCTCCAGAAAACTAACCCAAGCAATCTCAGTGCCAACTCACAAGCCCCATCTTATCAATAGGTTACAATAGTATATCGGCACGGAACGGGAAATGTCTACCCAGAAAAAGAAAACCCTTTCCACGCTTAACTGAACTAGTGATATCCATCTGTCGGAAGGTGTGTAAAGCCGGGGCCGCGTGGTACCCATCCCGAGGGCTTCCCCCACCACTCCCCGCCGAGCTTTTGCAAAATGCACTGTGGCAGAGTAGAATACGGTTTTTGCAATGACAGGACACGGCCGATGATGCCAGACCGGCACGTATTGTAGACCCGTTCCCCCGGTCACGCAAATGGTTTTTGAAAGATTGCACACTGACGACCCCGCGCTGCGCCGAATCGCCGAGAAGGTGGGAGCCGGAGAACGTCTGACATTCGCGGACGGACTGGCCCTATATCGCTCCAACGATCTGTTGACCGTAGGCTACCTCGCCAATTTCGTTCGGGAGAAGTTGCATGGCAACCGGACTTATTTCAACGTCAACCGGCACATCAATCCCACGAATGTCTGCGTGGCCAGTTGCAAGCTGTGCGCGTTCGGGCGCAAGCCCGACTCCCCCGGCGCATACGCGATGGCCCTCGACGAAGTATTTCGCAAGGCTGGTGAAGGCTGGACGGAGGCGGTGACGGAATTCCATATTGTCGGCGGACTCCACCCTCACCTGCCGTTCCAGTATTATCTGGATCTGCTGCGCGGTTTGAAGGAACGGTTTCCCACTGTCCATTTGAAGGCGTTTACGGCAGTCGAGATCGCCTATTACGCCCACCTGACGCGGCTGTCGATCCGCCAGATTCTCGAACAACTGAAACTGGCCGGGCTGGGCTCGCTGCCGGGCGGCGGCGCCGAGATTTTTGCCCCTGCCACGCGCCGCCGGATCTGCGACCACAAGATCGGTGCTTACACCTGGCTCAAGGTCCATCGTATCGCTCACGGGCTCGGCTTACACTCGAACGCCACCATGCTGTACGGACACATCGAATCTGACGAAGATCGCGTGGACCATCTATTGCAACTTCGCGACCTCCAGGACCAGACGGGCGGCTTTCAGACGTTCATTCCCCTGGCCTTCCATCCGGCTAACACCGAGCTCGGCAAGCTGGTAGCGTGGACCGAGACGAGCGGCCTCATGGATCTGAAGAACATCGCCGTCTCGCGGCTACTACTCGATAACTTTCCTCATATCAAGGCCTATTGGATCATGATGACGCCGCGCGTCGCGCAGGTGGCGCTCCGCTTCGGAGCTGACGACTTGGATGGAACGGTGGTGGAGGAAAAAATTTATCATGACGCCGGCGCTCACACGCCGCAGGTCATGACGCGGCAGGAAATCGAGCGCCTCATCCGCGAAGCCGGCCGCGAACCGATCGAGCGCGACACGCTCTACCGGCCCGTGAGGCGCACCGAGACGGCGGTTACGGTGCAGGTGTGACCCGCCGAGGAACTCAGGTGCGGCGATGGCCGGTCCAATCGCCGGCCGTTCCAGGAAGCGGCCGCTTGCCGGGCCGGATGGTGCCGGCCCCAAGTAGAAGAGGCGAGGGTTTTCTGGCCCGAGACGGGCGGCGCGCTTGTGCCAGATGGCGAAACCTGAAACCACGGCCTCCCCAGACCTGGTTCGCCCGACCACGGTTATCGAACCTCCTCGCTTGGCCGAGCGGCTGGGGGTCAACCTCTTTCTCGCCAGCGAAACGTTCCAGCTAACCGGCAGCTTCAAGTTTCGTGCCGCCCATCACCTCGCCTCGCACGTGCCGCACTCGAGGATCATTACGGCGTCTTCCGGTAATTTCGGCCAGGCGCTGGCCTATGCGTGCGCCCTGACGGGCAAGAAGTGTGTTGTCGTGATGCCGGCGAATTCGGCGGGGGTCAAGGTCGATGCGGTGCGGGGATACGGAGGCCGGGTTGAACTTGTGGACGTGGGCGTGATCAGCCGGGCCGAGCGGGTGGAAGAGCTAGCACGCGAGCAGCCCGAAGCTTACGTAGCCAGCGCTTATGACGATCCGCTGGTGATTGAAGGCAACAGCAGCCTAGGCGCTGAACTGGCCGCGCTCGACCGGCCCTTCGATTGCGTCGTGGCGCCGGTCGGCGGCGGCGGTCTGACGTCCGGCATCATCACTGGGCTGCGGAGGGCTGGCCGGGCCATCCAGGTGATCGGCGCGGAACCGGCCCTGGCCAATGACGCGGCTCGCTCGCTGCGGGCAGGACGAATCATCCGCAACCCGTCCGAGCCTCCGACCATAGCCGACGGCGCCCGCACGGTCAGTCTTGGCCAACACAATTGGGCGGTCCTGCGGAACGGCTTAGCCAGCATCATCGAGGTTTCCGAAGAGAAAATCGTGGAAGCTGTCCGGCTGCTATTTACCTTGGCCAATCTGAAGGTCGAGCCGACGGGAGCGCTCGGCGTGGCCGCCGTCCTCGCGGAACCGGAGGTTTTCCGCCACCGCGCTGTGTGTGCCGTCGTCAGCGGTGGCAACGTTGACCCCCCGGTTTACTGCCGCTTGCTGGCAGGCTAGCCGCGCTCGGACGCGAGCGATCCGCTCAGCCCGGTGCGCGTTTTCGGAGGCGGCGAACAGAGACCCGGGGCGCGATGGCTGCCGTGGGCACCTGCGCTAGGGCTGCCGAGCTAATGACCGGAATCGCGGTCCGCGTGCTCCGGATTCAGATGACGTGGTTTGCGCTTTGTCGTGCCCTAGCTACCCTGTAACCTAGTATCTGTTATGGCTGACCCGGAGCGCCGGCACCTTGTCTGGCTGGACGTGCTGTGGCTCGCCTTTCTCGGCGGTCTCGCCGTGCTCAATCCGATCCTGGAAATCCACAAACAGCTAACACTAGTCGCCATCGGCCTGTTCCAGATTCTTGAACCTCGGCTTCTCGGACGCGTTGAGCCGGACCGTCGCCGAGCCTACGGCATCATTTTCAAGATTCTCCTGGCGACGTTGCTCATCGCCCACACGCGGACCGTGCCCATTGAAAGCAGTTACTATCTCATTTATTACTGGCCGGTCATCTCGGCGGCCATGACGTTCGAGGCCCCGGGCGCCCTGGCCTGGACGGCGATCGCCGCCGCCGCCTATTGTTCCTACCTGATTCCGGCGCTGCGGGAGTACCGACTAACAGCCGAGGGTGCGAGCGAGCTAGCTATTCGCATTCTATTTCTGTTTCTCGTGGCTGTGGTCGTCAACCGTTTTGCGACGGAGAGCCGCCGTCAGGCAGAGCGCTATCGAGCTGCGGCTGAGACGCTCGCCGAAACCAACCGCCAGCTCGAGCAGGCGCACGAACAAGTGCGGCGCTCGGAGCGCCTGGCCACCCTCGGGCAGCTCTCCGCCGGGCTGGCCCATGAGATTCGCAACCCGCTTGGAGTCATCAAGGGGTCGGCAGAAATGCTCCAGGAGAGGCTCGCCCCGTCCGATACCCTCTCGAACGAGCTAGCGGGATACATATTGAGCGAGACTGGCCGCCTCAACACGACGGTAGCGCGATTTCTCGATTTCGCCCGGCCCTTGCGCATCGAGCGCCGGCCGGAAACGATTCCTCCTCTGGTCGATCGCGCACTGAAGGCCGTCCATGACCGTTGGCCGAACGTCCGGGTAGAAGTTGAGCGGGACTACGGGAGCGATTTGCCACGCTGTCTGGTGGATGCCGAGCTTTCCGAGCAGGTATTCATCAACCTGGTGGTGAACGCCTACGAGGCGATGGCGACGGAGGGTGGCCGGCTGCGGGTCGAGATCAAGGAAACCCATTGGAACGGCAGGAGAGGCGTCGAAGTCAGCTTTCAGGACACAGGCCCGGGTGTTGCGGAGGACATTCGGGGGCAGATCTTCAACCCTTTTTTCACCACCAAAAGGGGTGGGGTTGGCCTCGGCCTGGCGCTCGTCTGGAAAATCGTTGACGAACATGGAGGGTCCATCCGCGTCGGCGGCGAACCCGGCCGGGGCGCTGAATTCCGTGTGTTTTTGCCGGCAGCCGACAGGAAGTTGTAACGCCCAGGAGCAAGTCCATGCCTACCATTCTCGTAGTCGAAGATGAAGCCAAAATGGCGCGGCTTCTCGAGCTCAGCCTCCAGGACGAAGGTTTGACGACGCTGATCGCGGGAGACGCCGAGACGGGGCTTCGCCTGCTCAATCGCGAGCCGATCGACTTAGTCTTGACCGACCTCAAACTTCCCGGAATGGACGGCCTCGAATTCTTGCAAGCCATCAAGCGCGCTAACGCCGAGATTCCGGTTGTGGTGATGACCGCTTATGGCACGGTCGAGACGGCGGTCGAGGCCATGAAGGCGGGTGCCAGCGACTACGTCTTGAAACCGTTTTCCCTGGATGAAATGAAGCTCATCATCCGGAAAGAGCTGGATTTTCGGAGGCTGCGGCAGGAAAACCGGTCGCTGCGGGAGGCTCTCGGACGGCGCTACGCGTTCGGAAACATTGTCGCGCGCAGTCCCAAAATGCAGGAGGTGTTGGCCACGGTCGAGCGCGTGGCCCCGACGAACGCCACCGTGCTTTTGGGAGGCGAAAGCGGCGTCGGCAAGGACCTGATCGCTCGCGCTATTCATCAGCATTCGCGGCGATCCTCCGGCCCGTTCATCAAGATCAATGCCACGGCGATCCCCGAAAACCTGCTGGAAAGCGAGCTGTTCGGCTATGAGAAGGGCGCGTTTACCGGCGCCGTGGTGGCCAAACCTGGCAAGTTCGAGTTGGCCGATCGGGGCACGCTGTTCCTGGATGAGATCGGGGACGTGCCGCTGGCTATTCAGGTAAAACTGCTGCGAGTGCTCCAGGAAAGAGAGTTTGAGCGACTTGGCGGTACGAGGACGCTGAAGGTGGACGTACGCCTGGTGGCCGCCACGAACCGCGATTTGCGCGCCGCGCTCGAACAAGGCTCTTTCCGAGAAGACCTTTATTACCGTCTCAACGTCGTGCCCATCGACATTCCGCCGCTCCGGGACCACAAAGAGGATATTCCCGACTTGGTTGATCACTTCATCCGGCGCTTTGCGCCGGAGTCCGGTAAGGCCGTGACCGGCATCACGCCGGCGGCACTGAAGGTGCTGCTGGGATTTCACTGGCCCGGCAACGTCCGGGAGCTGGAAAACGTGATCCAAAGGGCCATTGCTCTTTCGAGCGGCCCGGTTCTCGACGTGCCGGATATCCGCCTCGACCTCGCGCTCGCCACACGACGACCGGCGCCGGGGGTGGAGTCGGCTGTAACCTCCGGCTTCTTTCCGCCGAACGGCATGACACTCGAGCAGTATGAAGAAGAAATCATCCGCGAGGCCCTACGCCGCGCGAACGGCAATAAGAGCCAGGCGGCCCGCCTGCTTGGCCTCTCCCGCAACGCGCTGCGCTATCGCCTCTCGAAGATGGGAGTTGCCGATGAGACGGATGACAATCCATCGTCTGCGGGGGATCGAGCGTCTTGAAGGAACTTCCTCTGGGCCGAGGCGGGGAACAGCCCGGGCGAGCCGGTTCGTCTCGGCAGGGCTCGCGACGTTAGGACGGCCAGAATGTTCTTTCCTCGAAGCGAGCCGGTCGCTGATAATAAAGACGTTGCCCTATGCGCTTTGAGCTTTTTGTCGCCCTGCGCTATCTGAAGGCGAAGAGACGCCAGGCGGCCATTTCAGTCATTACGCTGATCTCCGTGCTCGGCGTCATGGCGGGTGTTGCAGCTCTGGTCATTGCATTGGCTATCAATAATGGCTTTCGGGAAGATCTCGAGCAACGTCTGCTCGGGGCCACGGCCAATATCAATCTAATCCGTACTCAGAACGACGGCATTCGGGGGTACCAGGAGCTAGCCAAGCGGCTGGCCCGGCTGCCGCACGTAGTGGCTGACGCTCCGGCGCTGTACGAAGAGGTGTTGATCTCGAGTCGTTCGCGGGCCCAGGGTGCCGTCCTGAAGGGCATCGATCCGCAAGATGAAATCCGCGTCGGAGACTTGCTCCGCCATATGCGCAGCGGATCGTTGGCCGGACTCAATGAGACGTTCGCGAACGCCGATCCCATTATCATCGGCAAGGACCTGGCGGTGTCGCTGGGCGCCGCCGTCGGTGACACGCTGACGGTGACCAGCCCTCAAGGGTCGCTCACGCCCTTCGGTATCGTTCCCAAATACCGCTACTTTCGCGTCGTTGGGATCTTTGACGCCGGCTTTTATGACTTTGACGCCACGTGGGCATTTACGAACCTGTGGGCGGCCCAGCGGCTCTTCGACTTGGCCCATGTCGTCTCCGTGATTGAGTTCAAAGTGGACAACGTTTATCAAGCGCCGTCCATCGCGGAGGTGATCCGCCAAGCCGCCGGACCCGGCTTCGATACGACCACCTGGATTGAGCAGAACCATTCTCTGTTCAGTGCCCTCAAGCTTGAGCGTTTAGTGACTGTTCTCACCATCGGCCTGATTATGCTCGTGGCCGCGCTCAATATCTTCGTGACACTCGCTATGATGGTGATGGATAAAAACCGCGAGATTGCCGTGCTGGTGTCGATGGGCGCGCTGCGGCGGCAGGTATGGGCCCTGTTCACCCTGCACGGGGTGCTGATCGGAGCGCTGGGGACGGCGCTGGGGTTACTTCTCGGCTACGGCGCGTCTTGGGTCGGCGAGCATTATCGGCTGATCCCTCTCCAGGCCGACGTCTACTCGCTCGCCTACGTCCCGTTCCATGCCCGACCGTGGGATGGCGTTTGGATTGCGCTGGCGGCTTTGGCGATCAGCTTTCTGGCCACCCTGTATCCGTCGCTCGGCGCGGCCAATTTGAATCCAGTGGAGATTTTGAGATACGAATAGCGCCGACGGACCTTACGGATCGCGACCCGATCGCGGCGCCAGCTATCCTGAAGAGAAGAACCAGTCGATGAGCGAATCAGTAAGAGGAGACTGCAGGCAGCGCGTTGCGGAGCATCAACGACCCGCCCTGTTGCGGGCGGAAAATCTGACCAAAGTCTATCGGTCGGGCCCAGAACAGGTGGTCGTATTCGAGGGCCTCAATCTGGAGGTCTTCGCCGGTGAGTTCGTGGCCCTCGTGGGCGAGTCCGGATCAGGTAAGACAACCCTGTTGCATCTGCTGGCGGCGCTGGACACCCCCACCGAGGGTGAGGTATACTTTGATTTGCAGCGGGTCGGGGCATTCAGCTCCCGAGAGCGTGCCCTTTACCGCAACGCCAAGCTAGGGTTCGTTTGGCAGATGCACTATTTGCTGCCCGAGTTCACGGCGCTCGAGAATGTGATGCTGCCACAGCTCATCGCTGGCCGCGATTTCCGTTGCGCGCAGACGCGCGCGCGGAGGCTGCTCGAGGAAGTGGGGCTCGCGCCGGCGGCTGGGCGGCGGGCCGGCGAACTCTCAGGCGGTGAGCAACAGCGGGTTGCCCTGGCCCGGGCGCTGTCCAATCAGCCGGCCGTCCTGCTGGCCGACGAGCCGACCGGTAATCTCGACCATAAAACCGCTGCGCGGATGACCGATTTGCTTGAGCACTTGCATCGTACTCATGGGCTGACGTCAGTGCTGGCGACGCATAACCTGGAGCTAGCCAGGCGCGCCGACCGCACCTTGCGGTTGGCCGATGGCCGGTTGACGGAGACGGTGATTCCAAGCCATGACACCATGACTCCATAAAAAGGGGCTGGGAGCTATGTTCGAAAGGTATACCGAGAAAGCGCGCCGCGTAATCTTCTTCGCCCGTTACGAGGCCTGCCAGTTCGGAAGCCCCTATATTGAAACCGAACATCTTTTGCTCGGGCTGCTGCGTGAAGACAAGGCCTTGACCAACCGCTTTTTGCGGTCTCATACCTCGGTTGAATCCATACGCAAGCAGATTGAAGGCCGGACGACGGTTCGCGAAAAGGTGCCGACGTCGGTGGATCTGCCGCTCAGCCAGGAATGTAAGCGAGTGCTGGCTTACGCTGCCGAAGAGGCAGAGCGGCTCTCGCACAAACACATTGGCACTGAGCACTTGTTGCTGGGGCTGTTGCGGGAAGAGAAGTCGTTTGCAGCCGAGATTCTGCATGAGCGCGGTTTGCGACTGTCAACGATTCGGGAGGAGCTGAGCCGGTCACAGAGTGAGAAGTCGTCATCGAGCCGCCCCAAAGAGACTTCGCTACTTGCAGAATTCAGTCGGGATCTGACTCAAGCGGCGATGGAAGGCCAGCTCGATCCGCTCATCGGTCGTGAGAGTGAGCTCGAGCGGGTTGTGCAGATTTTGTGCCGCCGCACCAAGAACAACCCGGTGCTAATCGGTGAGCCGGGGGTGGGGAAAACGGCGATCGTCGAAGGCCTCGCCCAACGCATCGCCGACGGCGGCGTTCCGGCGTTCCTCGCCGAAAAGCGCATCTTGGCGCTCGACCTGTCCCTGATTGTGGCGGGCACGAAGTATCGCGGGCAGTTTGAGGAGCGGCTGAAAACCATCATGAAAGAGTTGATGGAGTCGCAAAACGCCATCATCTTCATCGATGAACTGCACACGCTCGTGGGGGCCGGTTCGGCCGAAGGATCGCTCGATGCCGCCAACATCCTCAAGCCGGCCCTTTCGCGAGGTGAAATCCAGTGCATCGGTGCGACCACTCCGGCGGAGTATCGCAAGTCTATTGAGCGGGATCGCTCGCTCGAGCGACGCTTCCAGGCCGTCAAAGTTCCTCCCCCGAGCGAAGCCGATGCCATCAAGATTCTGTTTGGCATCAAGGAGCGTTACGAAAAGTTCCACGCCGTCACGTATGCCGACGACGCGCTGAGTTCGGCCGTCTATCATTCCAACCGTTATATTCCTGATCGCTTCCTGCCGGACAAGGCCGTGGATCTGATTGACGAAGCGGGGGCGCGAGTGAAGTTGCAGCAGAGCTCGCTGCCGGAAGAAATGATCGACGTGCAGAAGCGCATCAAGTTCGTCGTCCATCGCATGGAGAACGCCATCGCCAACCATGAGTTTGAGAAGGCGCGGTTTTATTCTGACGAGGAACGCAAAGAACGCGAGAATCTGCGCATGCTGCGGGAAAAATATAACATCGACGAGACGGCGATGGGCTCGGTTTCCCGGGAAGACATCGAGGAAGTGGTGGCCCGCTGGACCGGCGTGCCGGTAACGGCGATCAAAGAGGAGGAAATGTCGAAGCTCCTGCGCATCGAGGAGGAGTTGCACAAGAGAGTCATCAGCCAGGAACGTGCCATCTCCGCTCTCGCGCGCGCCATCCGGCGATCGCGGGCCGGGCTGAAAGCTCCGGGCCGTCCGGTTGGTTCGTTCCTGTTTCTCGGCCCGACGGGTGTGGGCAAGACAGAAGTAGCCAGATCGCTGGCGGCTTTCCTGTTTGGCAGTGAACGCGCGCTGATCCGCTTCGACATGTCGGAATTCATGGAGAAGCATTCCGTGTCGAAGTTGATCGGGTCGCCACCCGGCTATGTGGGTTACGAAGAAGGGGGGCAGCTGACCGAGCGGGTTCGCCGCTCTCCTTATTCCGTGATTCTGCTGGATGAGATCGAAAAGGCGCACCCGGATCTGTTCAACATTTTGCTGCAGGTGTTTGAGGATGGCCAACTCACCGACGGCTTGGGCAACACGGTCGATTTTAAGAATACGATTATCATCATGACGTCGAATATCGGCGCCCGGCATTTGGAGCGCCGCGCTAGCCTCGGCTTCCAGTCGGCGAGCGAAAGCGCTAACGACAAAAAGATCGAGGACCTGGTGATGAGCGAAGTGAAACGGCTCTTCAACCCTGAATTTCTGAATCGGCTCGATGAGATCATTGTATTCAACGCTCTGACGGATGCCGACCTCATCCAGATTGTGGATCTGCTGGTCAACCTGATGAACCAGAACTTGGCGCAAAAGAACATCTCCATCACAATTGCTCCTGAGGCGGCGCGATGGTTGGTGGAAAAAACCTGCGCCGATCGCTCGTACGGCGCTCGACCCCTGCGTCGGGCGCTGCAGAAGTACGTCGAGGATCCGCTGTCGGAAGCATTGATTCAGGGTGAGATTCAGCAACCGGCGGTGCTGGAAGTCATCGTTGGAGATGAAGGGCTTTACTATCGCTCGGTGAACGACAAGTTGCTGGCGGCCACACCCCTTTCGCACTGACGTCGGCGGGCATCCGGGTGTCAGTGACTCAGCTTTCCAAATACCTGAGGTTTCGGCTCTCAGTCTGGGAACCCCGGAGCCGGTTCGCGATCGGCGGACTGGTTGAATCATTGGGCGCGAATTGGTGAGCTAAAAGCAAAGGACTCAGCTAAACTCTTTGCGAGTGGATGGTAAGTCGCTTATTGTCAATCGGTTACGTCGCACAATTTAGCTTGCGCAAAGTTGGCTTTTCACAGTGTAGCGTTGAGCGAGAGCGATACTTACTCGGAAGGCGAACCCCTCAATTTACGAATAGGGATTGAGTGGTGGGAGGCCAACTTGCGGCCGACGAAAGGCATCCGAGACATACTGTAGCAACTTCAGAACTCAGGCGGAGCTTAGTTTACAACCGTGAGAGGCCGTGCTCGAAACCGTCCACTATCTTCATGCCAATCGTTTGGCGATGCTGGGCGCGAATCTCTTCCTCCTGAGGCAGGAGTGAGCCGGAGTGCGAAGGAGGCGAACGGCCTCTGACAAACAGCCGTGGTTTTAGGGTAGTGACGGAGATTATGGAGAAGTGGGTGGCCGTCGCCCTCGTGCTGGTTTCAGTGTCGGCGATCGGAGCGCAGAACTCCGGGCCAGCGGCCCCCCAGCACGCTTTAGACCGCTCAGTGGCCCACCAGGCTTCGGAATCCGCTTCGAACGGCCAGCAGTCCTCAACCGAGGGCCAATCGGCGCCCCAACCGCAAAAGCCCGCTCCGTCGACACCGCCTGCACCGTCGCCTCAGCTCCAACTTGAGGCGCCACCTGTCGCCGCTCCGGAAAAACCGGAGAAGAAGCCGACTGTCCCCCCGGGGGCGGCAGAGAATCCACAGCAACCGAAGCAACCGCTCATCGAGCGCATTGAATTCCGCGGTAATCGACGCTATCCGTCTTCAACGTTGCGAGCGCGGATTTTTACCCGCCCTGGCGATGCGTATGACGAAAACGCCCTTGAGCGCGATTACATGGCTTTGTGGAATACGGGCTTCTTCGACGATATACGCCTGGAAGCAACGGATTTGCCGGACGGGAACAAACTCATTACCTTCTTTGTGCGTGAGAAGAAGCTGATTCAAAGCATGAGTTTCAAGGGGCTCAGTACGGTGAGCGAGTCAGATGTGCTCGACCGTTTTAAGGAGGCTAAGGTTCCGCTGGCCATCGAATCGGCGTACGACCCGGTGGTGATCAAACGGGCCGAGGTAGTGATGGAGGAGCTCTTGGCCGAGCATGGGCGGCAGTTCGCCACGGTCCGCGCCCGCACTCGCAATATTCCTCCTAATTCCGTGGCCTTGACCTTCGTCGTTGTGGAAGGTCCCAAAGTTCAGGTGGGCACAATCAAGTTTCAAGGGAATACGGTCTTCTCGAGCCTGCGCTTAATTCGGGCCATGAAGTACTCCCGACCTTTGGGCGCGCCGCCGTTTTTCTACCTGTTCCACCGGACCTATGACAAAGACAAGGTGGACGCCGATTTGGAAAAAATCCGCGAGCTGTACCAAGAGCATGGATACTTCTTCGCTCTCCCGCAGGAACCGAAGACCAAAATGGTAGACACAGAACGTCCCCTGCCGCTCATCCTTTTTGGGAGGGGGCGGGGCAAGCGCGTGGATATCACGATTCCCATCGAGGAGGGAGACCAGTACCGTCTGGGCAAGTTTGTGATTCGAGGTAATAAACTGTTCAAGACGGACGTCATGCAGCGAGTGCTAGGAATGAAGACCGGCGATATTTTCAACGCCACGAAGCTCCGGAAAAGCCTGGAAAACTACAAAAAGATCTATGGCGCCTATGGCTACATTAACTTCGTGGCAGATCCCGATCCTGAACCGGATCGAAAGCGGCATGTTGTTAATCTGGCGCTTGACTTCCATGAGGGAGACCAGTATTTCGTCCATCGCATCACTTTTTCAGGAAATACCAAGACGCGCGACAAGGTAATCCGAAGAGAGTTGCTGGTAGATGAAGGCAACGTGTTTAACACTGAGTTGTGGGATTTCAGTGTTCTGCGCGTAAACCAACTGGGTTTCTTCGATCCGATAAAAAAGGAAAGTTGGGAGGTTACCCAGAACCAGCAAAACCACACTGTGGATATCAACGTCAAGGTAAAGGAAAAAGGCCGCAATTCGATCGGTTTTTCGGGTGGTGTGAGCGGACTAGCGGGGAATTTTGTGGGCTTTAATTACGCCACCAACAATTTCCTCGGGCTCGGTGAGACGCTGAGCCTAGAGGCCCAAGTGGGAACCTTTGAAAAGCTATACTCCTTCGGCTTTACGGAGCCTTATCTGCTGGACCGGCCGATTACCACCGGATTCACGGTGTTCAAGAGCGAGTACCACTTCGACGAACTGCGGCAGTTGGCGATTGCCACCAACGGGGCGTTTAACCCGGTGGCGGTCTCGCAAACCAATCCGTTCGCGGCCAACATTTTTCAGAACTTCCAGCAGAATTCCTCGGGATTCACGGTCTTTGGCAGCTACCCGATGCGTTCGCACTTTCGCGGGTTTGCGCGCGTAGGCCTAACGTACAGTTATTCGGTGAGCAGCGTCCAGGCTTTCAGTTTGGCTTCCCAGGCGTTTTACCAAGCCCTGGCGTTCGGACAGTTTCAGGGACCCAATCAGTTGACGGGCATTACCCAGAGCAGCGTCATGCCAACCTTCCTCTATAACACCTTGAATGGTGACCTGGCGCCGACGCAAGGCAAGTTTATCTCGGCGGGGCTCAGTTTTTCGGGCAGCGTGTTGGGCGGAAATGTGAACACGATCTCGCCGGTGCTGGAGATGAAGTATTTTCATCCCATCAATAATCACCGGAACGTACTAGCCTTTCACCTTAAAGCCGCCACAATCTCTGGCTTTGGCGGTCGCGTGCCGCCGCCTTTTTCGCGGTTTTACATGGGCGGCGAATATGACATCCGGGGCTTTGATCTGTTCACCATCAGCCCCATCGGATTCTTCCCCACGCTGGGCCAAGTGTGCAACCGAGACAACGCCGGTAACCAGATTCAGGCGACTGACAGTACCGGAAAACCGACGGGCTCCTGCGGGTCATTCACAAAATTTCCTTACAACACCATTGTCTTCCCCGGAGGCGACACCGAGGTCTTCGGCAACTTTGAATATCGGATACCCATTGCCGGCCCAGTTACGCTGGCGTACTTCATCGACGCGGGATCGACGTTTATTATGCGCCCCAGCCAACTAAAGTTGAACCCCACAGCGCTTTCGAGCCTTACTCAGCAGTTTCCAACTTTTCCCGTACCGAACCACTTACAGCCTGTGGCAAAGGATAATTTCACGCCGCGCAGTTCCACCGGGTTGGAGCTTCAGGTGATGCTACCGGTGGTGAATGCTCCCGTGCGGCTCTATTACGGATATGACTGGCTGAGGCTGGACACAGTGGTCGCGCCGCCGCAGATCGTTCCGCCAGCATCGCTGTTCCCGAACCAGGCGACCTATAACGACGTATTGACATTCTTCGCCCCGCTCCGGTTGCGCGAGCGTCGCGGTATGGTAGGCTTTACCGTGGCCCGCCAATTTTAAACCACAGGCAGCGGGCGCCCGTCGGCTTCAGGGATGTTTACCGTGGCCGGGTGCTCGGTCGGTCGAACCCCGAAGTGGGGCGACGTCTTGGGGGTGGTGACGTAAATTTGAGTATGTAAAAAGGGGGAGGGTGTAAGTTGGTTCTGCTGGTCAGGAAGAACCAAATTCTATGAAAAGGGGACTTACACCCCGATGGGGAGGATATTCCGATGGACGGAGCAA
>CADDZC010000054.1 GCA_902812365.1 Acidobacteriota bacterium
GTTTAAGAAAACAATGGAGTTAGTAATAAAACTCCGGGTCGAATCTACCCGTAAGTTATTGAAGATACGTAGAGACTCGGAGCCCGCCTCTCCAGAAAGCCACTAGGTTGATGAAAAGACATGAGATAAGTCTTTAACGGCCGCCGCGCTTCCCACCCCATCAACGGCCGTGATATCGCCAGACGAGCCATAACACCGCCAACAATTCCGTTGCGCCGCCAGCGCCGAGCGCCAACAGCGCCACTCGGCGGCGAGCAGGCTCCGGGTTTGCGCCCCAGCGAATCGCTCCCCAGAACGAGACGAGGTTGGCGGCGGCGAGCAAGATCCACAGCGCCGGAGTCGGAACGAATGAGAAGCCGGCCGCGACCGCCAGCATCAGGTCTCGAGCGCCTGCCGGCAATACGCATAGCACTTCTCGACCTCCGCGATCGTGTCGAGCCCCGGCTTGCCGTATTCGTACTCGATGTTGGCCGGAATCTTCCAGTGTTCATCGCGCAGCAGGCGCAGCACGGGAACAATCGGCGTGTCGCCCTGGCCAAAGGGCACGTTGGGACCGTGATTCTTCTTGCGATCCTTCACGTGAAGAGTCACGATGCGGGCATGATGCTGGCGCAGATACGCGACGGCGTCGCCGCCGGCGGCCGTGAAGTGCCCAATGTCGAGATTGACTCCCAAATACGGCGACGCGCCGCGCAGCGCCCGCGCGAAAGTCTCGGCCGTCGAAAACTCATCCGGATCGCGCGTATCGTCGTGGCCGTGAAAGCCCACCACGATTTGGTATCGCTGGGCGTAGGAGTCGATTGTCGGGGCCAGGCTGACGTTCGAAGACGCGGTGATGTACTTGACGCCGAGCGCCCGAGCCATCTGAAAGCCGCGATCGATTTCGGCCTCGGTCATATCTTTGCGGAAACTGTAGTTGTAGGCATAGAGGAGCACGCCCGCCCGGTCAAACTTCCCCCGCACTTCATGGAAGCGGGACAGCGGCACCGTCAGCCGCCATTGCCGCAGGGCCTCGCGGCTTTTCGGCGGTTCCACGTGCCCTTGCCAAAGCTCGGCTTCGCCCAAGCCCACCGTTCGATATGCCTCCACGGCCGCGTCCAGCGGCCGGTCTCGAAACGAATAACTCTGGGCGCCGATCTGAACGCCTTGCACGACCGAGTCGATTCGCTCGGCTGCCCGCAGCCGGCCGGCAGCGGCGACCGCGCCGGCCGCCAGCAACTTGCCCGCCTGACGACGAGAGATCATGTTCATAAGTCCTCCTCCTTGCGCCCTCAGAATGAAAACGGCGCGGCCAGTATAGGCGCTGGGCCCCCACAAGGCAAGGTTCACGACGGAGCTTCGCCATGAGGCCGGGTCGTCAGCAAAACCGGAGGTTGCCCGCTCGGCCGGGTTTCTCGGGAGCCGCCGGCCGCCTAGCCGATCCGCTCGGCGTCAGCGTGCACGGCAACAATCTCATCGGCCAGGTAATCCTTCACCGTGGCCCGATTGCGGAGGCTCTCGATGTAAGCGGCTTTCAACAACTGCTCCTTTTCGCTCTGCAGATTCCGGCGGATGGTGGCCTGCACCTGCGGATCTTCGAGTCGCCGTTGGCCGGCGTCTACCCGCCCGAGCAGTTTCAGGATGTGGAAATCGCCGTGCCGGTCGCGAATGATGCCCGAATATTCACCCACCTTCAGGCCGGCGACGGCTCGCCCAATCGCCGGGTCGGGGGCCAGCGCCGAGGCGGGGATAAAGCCCATGTCGCCGCCGCCGGAAACCGTATGGGGATCTTCGGAATACTCTTCGGCAAGCGTCGCAAAGTCGGCGCCTCGACGCAATTGCTGGTGGATCATGCGAATCTTGCGCAACGCCTGCGACGGGCTGGCCGCGTCGCTGCGCTTGAGGTTTTGCACCGGCCGGTCGACAGCCGGCGTTACCAAGATTTGAGCCACGTGGTATTGCGTCTCGGGAACATTGAAGCTGGCCTGATTGCGGTTGTAGTAGGCGGCGATTTCTCCCGGGGTGACGGTGACGCGCGCCGTGACCTCGCGCCGGAGGAGCTTCTCGATGACGAGGTCTTCGCGCAACTGCTGGCGAAGGTTTTCCTCGGTCAAGCCCTGCTGTTGCAGTCTCTTCGCAAACTCCTCGTTGGAATAGGGCGTGTGCACCTGTTTCCAGCGGTCGTCGACCTCCGCTTCCGTCACCGTAATCCGGGCGGCGGCCGCCCGATCGAGCAAGATCCGGTGGTTGATCAGCTCGTTGAGAATGCTGAGCTTGAACGTCAGCTCCTGCTCCCGGCTCCTCCAGTCTCCCCCGTTCTTCAGCCGAGCGCGGCAGTAGCTCTCGACTTCGTCGCGATAGATGGCCCTGCCGTCCACCCGAGCCCACACCTCACGGTTGCCGCGGCGATGGAGCGAGCAAGCCGGCCACCAGACGACGCTGGCCAGGACCAGCGCGCGGGCGGCTCGCCCGGCCGGGCGGCGGCTCTTTGCACCGAACTTCGTCAGCCTCATGATCTACCTCACAGACAGCGCCGCTGTGCGGTTAAAACCGTGGCGGCGGCGGGCGGATCGAGAAGCGGGTGCCGCGCACCCGGCAGCCGTCTAAGCCAGGCGCAGCAGTTTCGCCCCCGTCTCCACGCCGAAGCCCTCCCGCACGTAAATCTTCTCCACTCGACCGGCCCGGGGAGCCTTCAGCTCGTTTTGCATCTTCATTGCCTCGATCACCAGGATCCCCTCGCCCGACTGGACATCTTGGCCTTCGGCGGCCAGGACCTTGACGACTCGGCCGGGCATCGGAGCCAAAATCTCCTGCGGACCTTCGCCGCCTTCCATCGTTCCGCGACGCCGCCGGGAGCGGAGGTCGAACAACCGGACGCCGTATTCGCGGCCACCCACGGCAACGACATAGCGGGTTTCGCCCGGAAGGGCCGGCCCCGTCGCGGGAAGAACCCGGGCTTCGTACGATCGCGGACCCAGGAGAATGGAATAGGCGCCCGGCCCCACCGCCGCCCAGTCCGCGGATCTCATCTCGCCGGCCGCATGGCCCAGCCGAAACCGCCAGCGGCCGCGGGTCGCGCCGTCGCCGGCCGATGGATGCAGCTCCAGGGTGTGCTCCCGGCGCTGGCCTCGGTCGTCAAACTCCAGCTCCAGTTTCATCGCAGTCCTGCGCCCGGGCCGGCTCTCCCTCTAGCGGTGCGGCCAGGAATTCAGGGCCGCCTCGCGTCCGGTCATCTTCCATGCCGCCTGCCTCGGTGGAGACGCGGTCGGCGCGATGCCGGCAGCGGAGTCGCGGGCCGCCAGCGTGTGGATCGCCGCGGCCAGCAGGGCAACGGTTTCGCTCTCATCCTCTGCTGGGCGATCGAAGCTCGCCGGCTCCGCTTCAGCCATCATTCGCTCGATCAACCCGGTGTCAAGCCGGCCGGCCAGGACGTCGGGGTGCACGAGAAGGCGCCGGAAGAAAGCAAGGTTGGTTTGAACTCCGACCACCTGATATTCCTCGAGGGCGCGCCGCATGCGGGCGATGGCCTCGGGCCGATCCCGCCCCCAGGTGATCAATTTCGAGAGCAAGGGATCGTATTCGAGCGGCACGCGCCAGCCTTCGTAGACGCCGCTGTCGTCGCGGACGCCGGGGCCAGACGGCACCCTCAGGCTGCGGATCAGACCGGGGGAAGGAAAGAAGTGGCGCGCCGGATCTTCGGCGTAAATGCGGCACTCGATCGCCGCGCCCCGAAGCTGGACCTCTTCTTGACGGAGCCCCAGCGGCTCGCCGGCGGCGATGCGCAACTGCTCGCGGACCAGATCCACTCCCGCCACCAGCTCCGTGACGGGATGTTCTACTTGCAGGCGGGTGTTCATCTCAAGAAAATAGAAATTCCCCGCCCCATCCGCCAGGAACTCAACAGTCCCGGCATTCACGTAGCCCGCGCGTCGCGCCAGATTGACGGCTGCCTCGCCCATCCGCCGCCGCCTCTCAGCATCGACGCCTGGCGACGGACACTCCTCCATCACTTTCTGATGGCGCCGCTGCAGCGAGCACTCCCGCTCGCCGAGATAGATCAGGTTGCCTCGCTCGTCGCCGAGAACCTGGACTTCAACATGGCGCGGCCGCTCGATGTGTTTCTCCAGATAGACGGCCGGGTCGCCGAAGGCGTTCTCGGCCTCCGCGCGCGCTCCGCGCCAGGCGGCTTCCAGCTCCCCGGGCAAGGTCACGAGCCGCATGCCCTTGCCGCCGCCCCCCGCCGAAGCCTTGAGCATCACCGGGTAGCCGAGTTCCTCGGCCCGGCGGCGGGCCTGATCGAGACTGTCCAGGTTGGCGGTTCCGGGGACGACGGGCAGCCCCGCCTCGATCGCCAGCTTCCGGGCCGCCGTCTTGGAACCCATCAACTCGATGGCCGAGGCGGGCGGCCCGATGAACACAAGTCCCGCCGCCTCGCAGGCGCGCGCAAAATTCGGGTTCTCGGAGAGAAACCCATAGCCGGGATGAATCGCTTCCGACCCGCTCGCGCGGGCCGCTTCGAGAATGCGGTCGACGCACAAATAGCTCTGGGACGCGGGCGCGGGACCGATGGCGTAGGCTTCATCCGCGTAACGCACGTGGAGGGCCGTCCGGTCGGCTTCGGAATAGACGGCCACAGTGCCGATACCCAGATCACGGCAAGTCCGCATAATGCGGAGCGCGATCTCGCCGCGATTGGCGATCAGAACTTTGCGGAAGCGGCGGCGGGCCGGGGAGATCGCTCGAGGCACGAGGTTGATTATATCCGCCGGCGCCGGCCGAGGCCAAGCGGCCGCGCCCGAGGCCCGGGCGGTGCCGCCGTCCCGGCGAAAGGTAGGCTAGTCTTCTGGGCTTTGGTTGACGGGCGGCCGAGCGGCGGCTAAGATGGGGTTCCTCCGGGCTCGTTCGCGGCGCTCGGCCGCCTGGTCTCGAGGAGTCGCGTGGAAAACCGTGAAATCGCCGCCGTCTTTGGCGAAATGTCGAACCTCCTGAAGATTCTTCAGGAAGACCCGAAGTGGCAGTTCAAGGCTGCGGCTTACGACCGCGCCAAGCGCTCGATCGAGAGTTTCCCGGAGCGCCTGGAAGATGTGGCCCGCGATCCCCATCGCCGGCTGACCGATATTCCCGGCATCGGCGCCGACCTGGCCGCGAAAATCAAGGAGCTGGTGGAGACAGGAAAGAGCCAGGCGCACCAGGAGCTGCTGGCCAAGGTTCCGCGCAGCCTGCTGGACCTGCTCGAACTTCAAAGCGTCGGGCCCCAGAAGGCGCGCCTTTTCTATCACCGGCTGGGCATCACCACGATTAGCGAGCTTGAGGCCGCCGCCAGGTCTCATCGCCTGCGCGAGCTTCCGGGGATGAGCGCCAAGTCCGAGGAGAACATTCTGAAGGCCATCGCGACGCTCAAGAGAGCTTCCGGCCGCTTCCGGTTGGATACGGCCATGGAGACGGCCGAAGAGCTTTCCCGCTATATTCGCGGGCTGAAGGGGGTCACCGAGGTGACCCCTGCGGGATCGCTGCGCCGCGGACGCGAGACCGTAGGGGACCTCGATCTGCTCGTGACCGGCCGCGATCTGGCGGGCTTGCCGGACGACTTGGTCAGATTCGGCGGCATTGCCGACGTGCTCGCCAAGGGCGAAGACAAAGTCAGCGTCAAACTTTCGAACGGCCTGCAGGTGGACGTCCGCATGCTTCCGCCGGAGTCCTATGGCGCGGCGCTGATGTACTTTACCGGCTCGAAGGAGCACAACGTGGCACTGCGAGACCGGGCCAAGCGGCGCGGCTGGAAGCTGAGCGAATACGGCCTGTTTGAGGGTGACAAGGTCATTGCCGGCCGCACGGAGGAGGAGGTTTACGAGCGGCTGGGGCTGGAATGGATCCCCCCTGAACTGCGCGAGAACCTGGGGGAGATTGAGGCCGCCGAAGCCGGCCGTTTGCCCAAGCTAGTGGAGCTCGATGATATCCGGGGCGACCTCCAGATGCACACCACCGCCTCGGACGGCAAGGCCAGCGTGGAGGAAATGGCGGCGGCGGCGAAAAAGCTCGGCTACCAGTATATCCTGATTACCGACCATTCCAAGGCGGTCACGATTGCCAACGGCCTGGACGAGAAGCGGGCGCGGGAGAACATCCACCGTATTCACGCGGCGCGCAAGAGGGTCAAGGACATCAAAATCTGGGCGGGGGCGGAAGTGGATATTCTCGGCGACGGGCGCTTGGACTATCCCGACGACGTGCTCAAAGAGTTTGATATCGTGCTGGCCAGCGTCCACTCGCGGATGACCCAGCCGGGCGAGGAGATGACGGCGCGGCTGCTCACGGCCCTCCGCAATCCCTACGTGCGCATCCTGGGCCACCCCACCGGCCGGCAGATCCTGCGGCGCGATCCGTTTCTCTTCGATCTCGACGCGGTGATGAACGCCGCCAAACAGCTCGGGGTGATTCTGGAACTCAACGGCAATCCCGAGCGGCTGGATCTGTGCGACCGCCATGTGAAACTGGCCCGCGACAAGGGACTGAAGATCGTCATCTCCACCGACGCGCATCATCCGGACCACCTCCGCTTTATGCGGTACGGAGTGATGACGGCCCGCCGCGGCTGGATGGAAAAAAAAGACGTAATCAATACCTATCCGCCGGAGAAGCTGCTGGCCTCGCTTCGCAAGCTGCCGGCGTGAGGACGCCGATCGGCATCCGCCTCGGCGACGAGACCGGCGCCCGCCGGCATCGGGAGATATGGGAGATTGGAAAGCCGCTTCGCGGCCCACCGCGCGCCGTCCATCCTCGGCCGGCCCGCCGCGCTCGTCCCGGCCGCCGGCCGCCGCCATCTTCGACATGGACGGAGTGTTGGTGGATAGCAACCCGTTCCACCTGCAGAAAATGGCGGACTTTCTCGCCGAGCACCACATCGCTTTCCATCCGGACGAGCTGCCCAAGCTGGTGCTGGGCCAGCGCAACGATACGATTTTTCGGCGCTTCTTCGGCCCCGAATTGACGGAGGCCGAAATGCTCCGCCTGAGCGAAGAATTGGAGGAACGATTTCGCCGCAGGTTTCGCCCTCACGCGAAGCCGTTGCCGGGGTTGAGCGATCTGGTCGACCAACTCGACCGCGCCGGGATTCCGATGGCCGTGGCTTCTTCGGCGATGGAGAAGAATGTCCGCTTCGTCGTGGGCGCGCTCGGATTTGGCCGCTATTTTCGTCACCTGGTGAGCGGAGATGAGGTGGCTTGCCCGAAGCCGGATCCCGAGATTTATCTGAAGGCCGCCGAGAAACTGGGCGTGGAGCCGGCGGCCTGCGTGGGATTCGAGGACTCTTTTCCCGGCATCAGCGCGGTGAAGAGCGCGGGGATGAAATGCGTGGCCATTGCTTCCACCTTTTCGTTCGAGGAGCTCATGGAGAAGAGCCGCGCGGACTGCGTGGTGCGTACGTTCGCCGAGTTGAATTTGGCGAAGCTGAGAGCGTTGTGGCCGTAACGGCGGGCGAAACGGTGGCGCTCGAGCCCCTTTTATGCCCGCGTGGGCCGAGGCTGAAGCGAAGAGCGGGCCAGCGAGCGCGATGGTTTGGGCTTGAGGCCGGACGGCGAAGGCGGCAAGAGGGGATTCAGCGCCGTCTCGGGCGGGTCCGGCTTGCAGCGGAGGCAAGCCGGGCATACAAGGATGATGCTCGCCACCGGCTGGCCGTCAATCCGTTGCACGTCCCAGCCTTGACGAATCGCGGTGCGGGCGGGGGGCAGCCGAGCGTCGCAATACCAGCAGCGACCCTTGCCGTAGGCGCCGATCGCTTCCAGCGCCTCCCGCACGTTGACGGGAAGACGGGTCGGCGTTCCCAGGTCATCCATGTTGGCCTCCGCTCCCCTGGACTCGGCCTTGGCCTCGAACCCGCGCACGGAAAATCGCGATGCCTCAGGTTGCTGGCGTTCCCTCGGTCACGAGCATCCGCTGGTGCTTCCGCAATTCAGGCAGCGATAACACGCGCCATTGCGGACCATGATCGCGCCACAATCGGAGCAGGTTGGCGCATCGTCCTCGTGGACGACGCCGGCCAACTGCGGCTGCACGAGGCGATCCGGCGGCGAACCGGTGCCTCCGCTCGCCGCCTGCGAGAATTGCGAAGCGAGCTCTGCCGCCGTCGCCACCTCGGCACCGTTCGGGGCCGCAAGGCTGGCGTTTTCGCGCGGTTGGGCGTCGACGGGCAGGAACTTGAGGGCCAGCCACCGGAAAATATAATCCATGAGAGACTTGGCGTAGCCGATCTCCTTGTTGCTGGACCAACCGCTCGGCTCGAACCGGGTGTGACTGAACTTGTCGCACAACACCTTGAGCGGCACGCCGTATTGGAGGGCTAGCGATACGGCCGTGGCGAAGGAATCCATCAACCCCGACACGGTGGAGCCTTCCTTGGCCATGGTGATGAAAATCTCGCCCGGCTGTCCGTCTTCGTACAGCCCCACAGTCAGGTAGCCCTCATGGCCGCCAACGGAGAACTTGTGGGTCACGGCGCGCCTCTCATCGGGAAGCTTGCGACGGAAGGGGCGCGCCGAGGTCGGAGTTCCCGAGGCCGGCGCGCCGGCCGCCTCCGCTTCCCGGTCGCCGGCCCCCGGGTCTTCGGGCCTCTGCCGGTTAGCTTGGGACTTCCGCTGATGATCCGAAGTATTCAACGGTTGGGTCCGCTTCGAGCCATCGCGATAAATGGCGATGGCTTTGATCCCCAGGCGCCACGACTCAATAAAGGCGTTACTGATATCGTCGATGGTCGCTTCTTCGGGAAGGTTGACCGTCTTCGAGATGGCGCCGGAAATGAAAGGTTGGACGGCGGCCATCATGCGGACGTGCCCCATGTAATGGATGGAGCGCTTGCCGTTGGCCGGCTTGAGCGAGCAGTCGAAAACCGGTAGATGCTCGGGCTTCAAGTGCGGCGCACCTTCGATCGTGCCGTGCTGATCGATGTAGTTAACAATCTCGCTTGCCTGCTGGTCGTTGTAGCCGAGTTTCAGAAGCGCCATCGGCACGACGTTGTTGACGATCTTAATCAGCCCGCCGCCCACCAGCTTTTTATACTTCACGAGCGCGAGATCCGGCTCCACGCCGGTGGTGTCACAATCCATCATAAAGCCGATCGTGCCGGTGGGGGCCAGCACGGTTACCTGGGCGTTGCGGTAGCCGTACTTCATGCCACTCGCCAGGCATTCATCCCAAACCTTCTTCGTGGTCTCCCACAGATTTTCCGGCACGTGGCGGCTGTTGATGTTGGCCAAGGCGCTCCGATGCATCGAGATTACGCCCAGGAAGGGGTCGCGGTTGACGGCGTAGCCCGGGCACGGACCGACTTCCGCCGCCAGGCGCGAGGATTGCAAGTAGGCTTCGCCGTGCATCAGGGCGGTGATGGCGGCCGCGTAATCGCGTCCAGCATCGGAGTCGTAAGGGTAGCCGCAGGCCATCAGCAGCGCGCCCAGGTTGGCGTAACCCAGGCCGAGAGGGCGGAAGTCGTGCGAATTGAGGGCGATCTTTTCGGTCGGGTAGCTGGCGTTATCCACGATGATCTCCTGAGCGGTGATCATCACGTCGACAGCCTGGCGGAAGGCTTGGACGTCAAACTTGCCATCGGCCGTCAGAAACTTCATCAGATTGAGAGAAGCCAAGTTGCAGGCCGAATCGTCCAGAAACATGTACTCGCTGCAGGGGTTTGAGGCGTTGATAGGCGCGGTGTTCTTCGCCGTGTGCCACTTGTTGATCGTGGTGTCGAACTGCATTCCCGGGTCGCCACACTGCCAGGCGGCGGCGGCGATCTTGCGCATCAATTCCCGCGCTCGGTAGGTCTTGGCCGGCGCTCCGTCGGTAACGCGCCGCGTGGTCCAGTCCTTATCTTCGATCACGGCGCGCATGAAATCATCGGACACGCGCACGCTGTTATTGGCGTTCTGGAAAAAGACTGAGGAATAGGCTTCGCCGTCGAGCGCCGGATCATAGCCGGCATCGATCAGCGCCCAAGCCTTGCGTTCTTCCTTGGCCTTGCACTCGATGAACTCCTCGATGTCCGGATGGTCGATGTTCAGGATGACCATTTTGGCGGCACGCCGCGTCTTCCCCCCTGACTTGATGACCCCCGCAAAAGCGTCAAAGCCCTTCATGAAGGAAAGGGGACCCGAGGCCACACCGCCGCCCGACAATGCTTCGGTGGAGGACCGCAGAGGCGAGAGGTTCGTGCCCGTGCCCGAACCCCATTTGAAGAGCATCCCTTCCGTCTTGGCGAGGGTCAGGATGCTTTCGAGGCTATCTTGGATGGAATTGATGAAGCAGGCGGAGCATTGGGGGTGCCGATAGGCCTCGGTCTCCTTCTTCACGCTGCCTGTGACCGCATCCCAGTACCAACCTCCTCCCTGGGCGCTACGATGATACTTGTGCCACAGGCCGCAATTGAACCAGACCGGCGAGTTAAACGCTGCCTTCTGGCGAACCAGCAGGTGGATCAACTCATCGTGAAAAGCTTTAGCGTCGTCTTCGGTGCGGAAGTACCCGCCCTCGACGCCCCACTGGGAAATCGTGTCCGCGACACGGCTGATGAGCTGCTTAACGCTCGATTCGCGCTCGGCCGTGCCGAGTTTGCCGTGAAAATACTTGGAGGCCACAATGTTGGTGGCCGTCATCGACCAATCCTTTGGCACTTCGACGTTGCGCTGCTCGAAGATGGTCTGGCCTCGCTCGTTCTGGATCGCCGCGGTGCGCAGCTCCCACTCGATCTCGTCAAAGGGATGGGTGCCGGGCTGGGTAAAGAAGCGCCGGAAAGTGAGTCCGCGTTTCCGGGTCGGCTCGGCGGCATATCCAGAAGTGCTTAATAACGTTACAGTAATCGGCTGCTCCGGCATTCGGTTTCTCCTCCCTTTGGGATGTGTCGCGCCACTGCCGAGTTTTACCTTGGTTGCTTGATCCGTCCCCCGAGACGGATCAAAGGGCTGGCTCCGGCGGCCGCTCTCCCGAGCGACGCCTGGAGCGACCCGTGCGCGGAAGGAAATGCTAGCACGCGGGCGGAAGTTGTCAAGCACAAAATACAAGGCTTGGTGGATTTTTTTGGGCATACCCCAACCTATTGGATACACTAAGATTAGATGCTTCTCACCCGAACGCGTCACTCAGCCACGCGATCCCCGGTTCGAACGGTAGCCACGAGGCGGCGCTTGCGGAGGGCTCACCGCGCGGCGCGATGAGCACAAGCAGCCGGGAAGTGATAAAATATTTATCAAGGGACAATCGAAGCAGTCCTGAGAGTTGCGGCGTTCGATGCAGCATCTTTTCCCATGACCGAGGGGCTACGTCTCCAGCCCGATCCGTTGCGTATATCAAAGCCGCCAGCCCACACCACCCGCTCACCGGCGGCGCGGCCAACTTGGCACCGTATCATTCTGAGTCTCCGATACCTTTTCCGGACCGAGGTTCATGCCTACGCCTTTTCGATCGCTGCCAACGCTCTGCTATCGTTCTTCCCATTCGCGATGATCTTACTGACGTTATGCCGGAACTGGCTGCATTGGGAGAGCGCCTATGCTGTCATCCTGGAGCTTTTAAAAAACAACCTGCCCGCCGGCGGTGAATTCGTGATCCGCAATCTGACGGCGCTCGTGGCTGCGCGCGGGCGCGTGAAACTCGTCTCCGTGCTGATGCTCGTCTTTACCAGTTCGGGAGTTTTTCTACCTCTCGAAATCGCCCTCAATAGAGTTTGGGGGGTCACCAAAAATCGAGATTTTATTGGGAACCTCGCCGTTTCGTTTGCTTTAGCATTGGCCGCCGGTGGGTTGGCGCTGTTTTCGATCGCCATCGCGGCGATCATTCGATCGGCGGCGCGGGTCTCGTTGTGGTGGTTCCCCTGGCACCGGGCGGCGGGAGCGCTGTTCCGGGTGATCCTGGAGTCCGTCTCGGTACCTCTCACCATTGCCATCTACTTCGTGATCTATTACTTCCTACCGAATCGCAAGGTACCCCTTCGCAGCGTTCTGCCTGCTGCGGTGCTGGCCGGAATCCTGACCGAGGTGGGGCGCATCGTCTATGCGGTCACGTTGCCCTTGTTTGGCTTTCGTGAAATCTATGGACCTTTCTCACTGTCCGTCACCCTGCTGTTTTGGGCCTTCGTGGGCTCGTTGATCTTGCTGTGGGGAGCGCACTTCTCAGCGCAGACATTCTATGACGATCAGCCCCACGGCGACGCGGCTCGGTCAAACCCATCCTCGTTCAGGGAAGCGGTCCCGCTGACCGAGTCGAGGCCCGGCGCGTCATGAACCCGAAAGATCAGATGGCAGACTTGCCCCGCGCCATCCGCGAAAACCTCGAGCGGAATCGCGCCGACTACGAAGGTCTGATCCGGAAGACGCGGTGGCGCGACAGACCGCTTTACCTTCTAGCTGGTGGCCCCACCTATGCCGCCGGCGTCGGCGGACGCTACGCCTTCGAGCAGCTACTTGGATGGCCGGCCCTCGTGCGCGAGCCGCGGGATTTTGCCGCTTACTCGCTCTCGATGGTTCGCCCGGGCGACATCGTCCTACCCATCACGCTCGGTGAGGTTTCGCCCGGGCTGCTCGAAACATTACACGCGATCAAGAAACGCGGAGGCCGCGTACTCGCACTGACGGACCGATCGGGCGGCCCGCTTGAGGGGTTGGCGGACGGAATCTTTACCGTCCTCACCGCACGCGAGCACGACCTCTCCCCTCCGTCGTTGCCGGCGCGGATCTGCTTCCAGGTCGCGATACGCCAGATCGCCGTGTTGGCCGCCCGCCTCCTGAGGCCTCCCCGGCCCGAGTACGACGTGCTCGATCGCGAGCTGGCCGAACTGCCGCGTCGGCTGGAGTGGATGTTCCTGCAGCTGCGGGATGGTGCCAAGGCGCTGGCTGCCGCTTGGACGGCCGACGGGGAGCTGTTGACGGTTGGCGAAGGGTTCTACCGTTCCGTTGCCATTGACGCGGCAGCCATGGTGCAGGCCTTGGCCAGCGTCGCCAGCCGATACGTGGCGTCGAACGGGGATCAAACTCCGCCAGCCAGCGGTCGGAGGACCACGGCGTTGTTTCTTTCTGGCTCTGCTTGCCGCATGAAGAAACGGATTCACGAACGGGCGGCGGAGCTCAGGATTGGCGGCGCGAAGCTTCTCGCAGTGACGGACAGCAACGATCGAGCGCTCATCGAACGTTCCGAACTTGCGGTTCTGCTGCCTCCGCAGAGTGAGATGACTGGCAGTGTGCTCGCCCTGGCGTATGTCGCCTGGGCGGCGGCGGGGTTTAGCCGAGGGCAGCTAGGGCGTCCAGCTGCCGAGACTCCAAAACCGGAAGTCCACGGAGTCACGACGACACCGAAGCCCTAACGATCTGTCCTGCTGGCCTTTCCCCCGCCGTCCCCGGAGGACAGCGGGGAGAGCGGACGTAACTAAGAAAGTAATCTAACGATATGAACCGTTGACTAGATAGCTTGCATCTGATTAACTGTCAATATGAACATCGGCAAGCGACTTCGAATCATGCGTGAAGCGAAGGGTTTGTCGCAGGGGGACATCGAGCGGCGATCCGGGCTCTTGCGCTCTTACATTTCTCGCGTCGAAGGGGGCTATACCGAGCCGTCCCTGGCCACGCTTGACAAGTTCGCGAAAGCGCTGGGCATTGAGCCGTATCAGCTCCTGTTCCAGAGCGAAGGCCGCCCACAGCCGCCCAAGATACCCAGCCAGCCCAGTCTGTCTAAGTCGGCCCTGAAACTGGTCAAGCTATACGAAAATATGGGCAGTAGTGACCGCAAGCTGTTACTGACGCTGGCCGCCAAGCTGGCGCGGCGCTGAAGCGACTCGCGCCAGACGGAAAGACGGCTGTGATACACCTCATCGGGCTGTCCGACCTGCCCGACCAGCTCACGCACCCGAAAGGGTCGTTGGGTTTGATTAGCCGCCAGCTTCACCGCCCGGCGACGAGCTTGACATGGAAGGCTCCGCTTGACTCGGTCAGAAAAGGTGCTTTTGGCCCCGCTCGGAGCACCGCTCCTGCTCTTTGTTCTGGCGTGGGGAAGCGCGGTCTATCGTCTCCCTTTCGCCAAGTGGAAGCGGCTTTCAACCGCTCCCATCCTCGCACCGCGCGGCCACGGATTTGAATCCGCCGGGACTTTCAATCCGGCGGTCGTCCGCTGGGGTCGTAAATTCACTATGCTGTACCGTGCCCAGGACGCTCGGGGCACGTCGGTGCTCGGGTACGCGACCAGCCAGGACGGCATTCACTTCACCCGGCGATCAGCCCCGGTCTTGACGCCGCAGGCACCTTACGAGAGAGGCGGTGGCGTCGAAGATCCCCGTCTGGCGCGCTTCAACAACACTTGGTATCTCACTTACACCGGCTATAACAACGTGGACGGTCGCGGTCCGGAGCACAAAGACGCGCAGCTCTGCCTTGCTACTTCTTGCGACCTGATCCACTGGCAGCGGCAGGGCGTCATCCTTGCAGCGTACCAAGGTTCATGGAACGTCGGATGGACGAAGTCGGGAGCGATTGTCCCCGAAAAGATCAACGGCAGATACTGGATGTATTATCTCGGCGACGCACGTAACCGAGGCAGCCAAATGGGTGTCGCCGAATCGGATGACCTCGTTCACTGGCGCAACGTGCTCTCCCGTCCTGTGCTGACTTCCCGGCCCGGCCTGTTCGATTCGCGTGTGGTTGAACCCGGCCCCCCACCGGTGATCGTCCCGCAAGGCATTCTTCTGGTTTACAACGGTGCCGACGATCATCTCGTGTATTCACCCGGTTGGGTTCTCTTTGACCTTTACGACCCCACACGAGTGCTGGCCCGGGCCGGGGCACCACTCCTCCGCCCTGAACTTTCCTGGGAGAAGGTAGGGCAAGTACCGAACGTGGTCTTTGTGGAAGGACTCGTGCGTTTACCGCGCCGCTGGCTATTTTATTACGGAGGGGCCGACCGAACCGTGGGAGTTGCCGAGGCTAATGCGGCCACCGCTCGGGCAGAGTTGAACTTCTTTCGGTACCAACGGCTTGCGGCCGGTCTCGCGGGACCTGTAGAAGAAGTGGCTACTTGGCATTGGGGGGAAGAGTAACGGTAACGTCTCGGTCGAGGCGCATGCCGATCAACGACCCGACATTAAGTCCCGCTTGCTTGCCTTTAGGGATCAAATAGGCCGCCACGATCCCGCCTGCTGCCGCGGCAATCCCCCCGCCAATGCCGCCGGCCGTCGCCCCCGCAGCCGTCGGGCCAATGATCAGTGCGGCTTGCTCTTTGCGGGAAGGCCCGTGGCCTTTGAGATCGCCTTCCGGTCCCACATCGGCGTTGTCGCCGCCTTCACTGGAAAACACTTCCGTCAGCGATCCGAGAATAGCGATCTTCTCGCCATTGGGCATCTCGACCGTGTCGAACTCAATGCTGAGATATCCGGGTTTACCACGGTGGCCCGCAGCTTTAACTTCGTTGATGTGGCCGTCGACGCGAACTCCCTTCGGCAAAACCTCTTGGTCTTCCACGGTGACGGGGTCCAATAAGGTCGTCAAGACGCGGTCGCCAGGCCGCGACGTCTTGGAGTTGATAGCAGTGTGGAGCACAAGCTTGAACTCGGTTCCTTCCGGAATGATGATGTCATTAGCGTTCGCGTGGTCGTCGCCGGGCTGCTCCTGTGGCGCAGCCATGCTCGGCGATGCAACCGCCGTCAGGAGACCCGCCAGGAGCAGGCCAATCACCCTTTTCTTCACCCCTCCACCTCCTGCTGTGCGCCGCGATCGGGCCGCCTGTGGGCGGTCACCGTTCGAGTCAGCCTTTGGGTTTATTAAAAACGCCAAAGTACACAGTCTAGGCGCCCACCTGGATTCGATGCAAGCCGACGCGCCGGGTTGGATGAGCTACTTGCCGAGAAACTTCTCAAGCGCCTGCACTTGGCGCTCCGCCAGGTCCATGTTCTTCTCTGCCAACGCGGCGTTCCCCTTGGATAGTGCCCGGTCCGCCGCGTCCATGTATTGCTCCATCAGGTTCAGCGCCGCGGCAATGTCGAGCCGTAAAGAGGTTCCCTGGGCTTCCTGCTGGCGCCGCAGATCATCGAGGCTGTTCTTGACGGCGTTGGCACGGGCGGAGAGCAGTGCCATGCGATCGCTCAGTTGCTCAATCGTCCCGGCGTTGCCGCCGGTCGAGCCTTGCAAGACTTCTGCGGAGGGCCTTGTCGGCGCGACCGGGGCAGCGGTGGTTTCCGCCGCGGCCTCCGGCCGACTTTCGGCTCCAGACAACGAGGGCGATAACACGCCCGTTTGCACTGGGGTCACGGTTCGACGGCGGGCTGTTGCCGGGGGCCGAGAGTTCAGGCTGCCTGACAAAGAACGAGCTGCCGCTGCAGCTCCTCCCGGAGTCGCCGACTCCCGAGGTGAGGGGGAGTTAGTCCCCCTGCCCGGGGATTCTGACGGCGGGGTCACGGTCGGCGTCACCGGCGTCTGCGAAGCGTTGCCAAATGTCGCTGGCGGTCCGGACTCGGCTGGACCGGAGGCCGGCTGGCCCGGGGAGGTTGTGGAACTCGCCCCGGCACGGGTCTTGAAGTAATGGGGAAGCTCCAGAGCCGCAATCACCAGGACCGCCACCACAATGAACGCGCCAAGCACCATGTACAAGCTGTGAGAGCCGCGAGTCACGGGGGCCGGCGGAATGTCGCGAACTGGGCTGGGGGCAGGAGTTGTGGTGGTCGGGGGGCGCAGACCGCCGGCGGGCGCTTGGGTAGTTCCTTGCTGCGCGGCCAGGGCCTGGGTGGCCAGCCCAGTGCTCGCGCCGGCTGCTGCGGCCGGTGTGGGAGTGGCTGAGGCAGCCTGGCCAAGAGTGGCCTTCACGTGCTCGAGGGCATTGGCCAGAGCGCGTGCCGACCCGAACCGCTGAGCCGGATCCTTCGCCAAGCACGTTAGGATCAGATCATTCAGGGGCTTCGGCAGGCTGGGATCCGCCTCGATCGGAGGAGGCGGGGCCATTTGGAGATGGGCGGCCATGATGGCGTAGTTGCTGTCGCCCTGGAACGGCTTCCGGCCGGTGACCAGTTCATAGAGCGATACGCCCAATGAATAAAGGTCCGACCGCGCGTCGAGCGGGATCCCTTTGACTTGTTCCGGCGACATGTAATAGAGCGATCCCATGGTTGTGCCAGTCAGAGTCATTCGCTGGTCCGTGGACGATTTGGCGATGCCGAAATCCATCAATTTCACAACCCCGTTTTGGGTTAGCATCATGTTGGCCGGTTTGATGTCGCGATGGATCACGCCCTGCTCGTGTGCGTAAGCTAAGGCGGCGGCGACCTGGGAGATGTAATTCAGCGAATCCGCCACCGGAATCGGTCCTTGTTTAAGCCTCGCTTCAAGCGTAACCCCTTCCACCAGTTCAATGATCATCAGCAGCTGGTTTCCCACGCGGAGGGCTGTGTGCAAACCGGCGATGTTGGGATGACTGAGGCTGGCAAGGACCTTGATCTCCCGCATGAAGCGGTCCGCCAACTCCGGTTCGGAAGCGAGGTTAGGCAGCAATACCTTCATCGCCTCGATGCGGTCGGAAATCACATTGCGGACCTTATAAACCTGTCCCATACCTCCGGCCCCGAGGATGCCGATGATCTGGTAGTCCCCGATCGACTGGCCAACTTGAAAGCTCATTCGAGGCTCCCTTCAGAGGGATAACTTCCGACGCTACAATTGGTTAGCGCGGCAACTCCGCATCCAACCGCGAGGATGGTCGGGTCACTCGCTTTTGACCGCATCGCCGACCCGGACGGGCGAAGAGCCCGTAAACGTGCCAGTCGAAGAGAGTTCGTCGACTTCGGTGATCACAACCTCGCCCACTTTGTTCTCAATCGTCCGAATCACTTTGCCCGTAGCCGGATCGCGCACGTCGCGAACTTTGCGCAGGACCGCAAGGCGATCGCCCACCTTTACCCCCGCTTTGCTTCCCACGTTCAGAATGATGGCGCTCGGTGACGAAGCATCGGCCACCAAGCCTTCCACATGAACCTGCTGGGTCGGCAGCCGATCAGCGCTCTGTTCGAGTTGTTGGGCGAGCGAGTCTACCGCTTGATGGACTGCCTCGCCAAGGATCGTGCTGCCAAAATTGGCGCTGCTCATATCGGCCAAGCCACCAGCGGCAACACCTGCGCCTCCACCAGCCCCCAACAGAGATTCGCCCGAGCGTTTCGATTCCCCGTTGCCGGTGGCGGCCGCCAGAATCTCCCCTGTGTCAGTACTCACGAGGCGGGCAGTAATTCCCACCACGGCTTTCGCCTTGCGGCGCTGGATGCCGCCGATTCCAAAGCGGCCGGTGAGTCCGCCGATGGCTCCGCCGCCGTAAGTCTTGGTCTGGTCATCGCGTCCAAACTGCGTAATGCTGCCGATAATGATGGCGTTGACGCCCAGGATGCGCCCAATCTTGGCGGCGGTGACAGAGTCGGCGCGGTCACTGTTAGAGAAATTTTGCTCGGCCAGCACCTTATCGAGGGCGGCACGCTCGACGACGCTGTACTTTCCGTCTTGGACCAGCTTGGTGATCAGCAAGTCGGAAACGCCTTTGCCGACATCCTGATTGGTGCCGAAGATGGCACTCACGTAACTCTGTACGGCGCCATAGTCGAAGTTGAGGACGGCGACGCGCTTCTTCTGCGCCAGCGTTGTCACAGCTCCGATCAAAAGCATCGCAGTGAGGCTTAACGCACGCTTCATGGTGTTCTCCCTTGGGATTCAAACAGCCGCACGATATTTAGATACCGTTGCTCAAACCGTACAGGTCCGCTCATCCGCCCGCCGCCACCGGACACGTCTCGGTGACCGTATAATAGATTGAAACTAGCCGCGGCTACAAGCCGGTTGTGAAAAGTTCCCAGTTGGTTGATAACCGGCCTTCGCCTGTGATGCCGTATGGGCCGGCGGGGGCGAGCTTCAGCTTTTCCCTACCGTACGGTCATCAGAAGCGTGGGGCACCTCGTCTGGCCGAACCAAACTGATCTGGGCGGCCTCTGAACGGTTCTGAGCCCCTCAAAACCGTTGGCTTTGCAGGAGCATTCGGCACGCGGAGCTCGGCCGGCGGCAAAATCCATGAAGGTAGGCGAAAACGGCCGCTTGCGCCCTTTACCGAAGCCTGCTATGTTCTGCTGCGATTTGTCGCCGCGACCGGCACACGGTTGAGAGCGGACGTCCGGCGCCTAATGGGATTTAGGAAGGGCAGCCCAGAGCGGCGACAGAAGAGAGGACTGACGTGAGTACCCCGGACCGCCAAATGCCTACCACCGAAATACCCGACACGGAATCGAAATCGTTTTGGGAACGCTTGATCGGCGTCTTCGTCTCACCCGCCGAAGCCATGGCTGACGTGGCTTGCCGGCCCGATTTTTGGCCTCCGCTGATCTTGGCCGTGGTCCTTGCCATCGCTTTGTCGGAAGTCATGCTCGCCAAGATCGGCGCGGAGCGCATCATTCGGTCGTCGATCGAGCAAAGCAGCCGCGCCCAAAGCATGACGCCGGAGCAGATACAGCAAGCCGTCGAACAAGGAGCGAAGTTCGCTCACATTGGTACGATCGTGGCGCCGGCCGGCGTGGCCCTGTCGCTCTTGATGATAGCCGGGGTGGGTCTTCTGATTGCCAACAGCATTTTTGGCGCGCAACTGAACTTTAAGGTGGCATTTTCAGTCACCTGTTACGCCAACTTGATTGGCCTGCTCGGTGCGGTGTTAGGACTCGTGATGATCTTTAGTGCCGATTCCGATACCTTCAACTACCGGAACTTCATCCCCAGCAATGTCGGGTTCTTTCTTGACCCCCGCCAGACCTCGAAACCTCTATACTCGCTCGCCACGTCCGTGGACTTGTTCACTTTGTGGACCATGGCCGTGCTGGCAATTGGTTTCTCCGAAGCGACAGCGCACAAAGTGAAGGTTACCTCGATGTTTTTGGCCCTGTTCGGAGTATGGGTGATCTGGGTAATGGTTAAAATGGGATGGGCGGCGCTGGTGGGTTAGTGAACTTCCGAATGGGGTGACCATCCGCGTCGCGCTGTCCACTGCTCCTGCTAATGAATAATATTGTAGGCTTCATGCCGTCCTTCCAGGTAACCTCGAGCATTCACGGCTGGAACCAAGGGAACCGAAGGTGAGGTTTGAAATTGTTGCCCGCGATCCAGGCAGCGCTGCGCGGCGGGGACGCCTCTACACGCCGCACGGGGTGATTGACACGCCGGTCTTCATGCCCGTCGGGACTCGAGGCACGGTTAAGGCCATGACTCCGGAAATGCTGGACAGCCTGGGTGTGCCGATTCTACTGGCCAATACCTACCATCTTTACCTGCGCCCCGGGCACGAGACCATTCGGGCGCTCGGAGGGCTGCACCGTTTTATAGGCTGGCCGCGCGCTCTGCTGACCGACAGCGGCGGGTTTCAGATCATGAGCTTGCAGGAACTGCGCGAGGTCACGGAGGAGGGTGTGCGGTTCCAATCTCACCTCGATGGCTCGTCCCACTGGCTGTCGCCGGAGCGCGTGGTCGAGATTCAATTAGCGCTCGGCGCCGACATCATGATGATACTGGATCAGTGCCTCGAATACCCGGCGACGCACGAGAGTGCCGAACGGGCTATGAATTTAACCGGGCGCTGGGCGAAGCGGGCCAAAGAGTTTTGGCAGCGCCGAGCCATCTCCAGATTGGCAACGACGGCTGCTTCCGGTGATCCCGAAGCACCTCTGGCGATCCATCAATCCACGGACTCAGCCCTGTTTGGAATTGTCCAAGGCGGTGTCTACCGAGACCTGCGGCGTACCAGCGCCGAACAGATGCAGGAGGTCGGGTTTGAGGGTTATGCCATCGGCGGTTTAGGGGTGGGTGAACCCAAGGCGGAAACTTATAGCGTGGCGGAGTTCACGGCGGCTCTGTTACCGAAGGATCAACCCCGCTATCTGATGGGGGTAGGTACGCCCGAGGACTTGGTTGAATGCGTCGCGCTCGGCATTGATATGTTCGACTGCGTGATGCCCACACGCAACGCTCGGAACGGTTGTCTTTTTACATCGCAAGGAAAGCTGGCCATCAAGAGCGCCCGTTACGCGCGCGATGCGAACCCTGTCGATGCGGCTTGCGGATGCTTCGTTTGCCGGAAGTATTCGCGGGCGTTTTTGCGGCACCTGTTTGCCGTCGGCGAGATGCTGGGCGCGATCCTCGGTACGTATCACAACCTCTATTTTTACCTTGACACGATGCGTAAAATCAGGGACGCTATCGGCTCCGGAGAGTATAATAAGCTTTGGTCCCGCGTCCGGGCCGCGAACGGCGGGCTGAATTTCTGACGTTTGCGGCAAGAAGTCGACTAAGGCGCGCGGCAGAGGCGCCTGGGGGCAGCGCGACTTCCAGTGAGCCAAAAATCTGACCTGAGCAAGTCTGGACCTTGACCGACTGCGCGTTGACAACGTCCTTCCTCCTCGCCGCGAACCCGGGTTCGGGTAACGCCTTGGTGGAACTCTTTCCCTTCCTGCTGATCTTCGCTATCTTTTATTTCCTCTTGATCTTGCCGCAGCAGCGCCAGAGACGAAAGACTCAGGAAATGCTGAACAACCTGAAGACGGGCGACCGAGTGGTGACCACGGGGGGAATATACGGGACGATCGTGGGCTTTCGAGACGGGATTGTACAACTGCAGATTGCTAACCAAGTGAAGGTCGACGTGGCGCGCAGCGCGATTTCGGGCCTGCAGCCTCCCGAGTCCAACGGTTCTAGCCGGCAGGAAGATTCTGCGCGAAAGGAAGGGGCGGGCAAGAAGAAGTGAGACTCCGAAACGTTGAGGGGATGAAGATGAAAGGGAAACCCGTTCGAGGCCGTCCGACGACGGGCTCCTGCCGTGCTCGCCTCGCGATCGTTGTCACCCTCGGGGCATCGCCGGGGGGACGGTAACGTCGTTATTCAAGCGCTTTTCGAGAACGCCGACCCATGGAAAAAAGCATTCGAACGCGGATCGTCATTTATCTGATTGTGGTCGTCATCTGCATTATCGGCATCACCGGTCTGCCTCGAACTTACGAGCAGCTCAAGCAGAACGTTGCTAACCGGATCCAACTAGGCCTTGACCTGAAGGGCGGCACGCACCTGGTGCTGCAAGTCCATGTGGACGACGCCGTGAATGTGGTCACCGACCAGGCGCTCGAGCGGTTGCGCGATGGACTCCAGAATCGAAAGATCGCTTACAGTGATATCCGCAAGACCGATATGACGCACATTCTCGTGAAGGGGCTCTCGCAGAGCGACATCTCGGCTTTGGAAACGCTTGTCAACGACCAGTTTTCCGACTGGACGGTGGAAAGCGTCCCCGGAGACCCGACGGCTCGCATCGTCTCGATGAAAGCCAGCGCGGTGGCCGCTACGAAGCGCGACGCCTTCACGCAGGCCGTGGATACGGTCAGGCGTCGCATCGACGCGCTCGGGTTGGTGGGACCCGAGGTCGCCCAATACGGGCAACCGAGCGACTACGAAATGGTGGTCGAGTTGCCGGGCTTGAGCGATCCGGCTCGAGTACGCAGTGTGATACAAGAGACGGCGCTATTGGAACTTAAAATCGTCCGAGATGGTCCCTATCCGACGCGCGAGGCCGCTCTGGCGGCCCACGGCGGGGTGCTGCCGCCCGACACCGAGCTTTTGCCCGGCCAACCAGATTCAAGCGCTAATGCCGCTCCCGGCACCGATGTCTGGTACGTCGTCAACCAAGTGGCGGCGGTGACGGGGAGAGATTTGAGCAGCGCGCAGCCTTCGTTGGACGTTAACGGGCGTCCCGACATTAACTTCACGTTGACGCGGGACGGCGCAGCTCGCTTCGCACAGGTCACCGGTCAAAACGTCGGCAAGCAACTGGCTATTGTGCTGGACAATCGCGTGGTGTCGGCTCCGGTGATCGAAAGCCAGATCAGCGACCGCGGGCAGATCGAAGGTACATTCACAACCCAGCAAGCATCAGATTTGGCGCTGGTGTTGAGGTCAGGCTCGCTGCCGGCTTCGATTTCCTACCTGGAGGAGGAAACGGTCGGCCCGTCGCTCGGCGCGGATTCGATCCGTCACGGGGTGTGGGCGTGCATCATCGGATTTGGCGCGGTCATGGGGTTCATGCTGATCTATTATCGGGGAGCGGGAATTAACGCCGATCTCGCCCTGATCCTCAACCTGGTCATTTTGGTAGCTGCCATGGCCTATTTCGGCGCTGTTTTGACCCTACCCGGCATCGCGGGAATCATTTTGACGGTCGGCATGGGCGTGGACTCGAACGTCCTAATCTTCGAGCGCATTCGCGAAGAGATACGCGCCGGCAAGGCCGTCGGAGCGGCGGTGGCCGGCGGTTTTGAGCATGCCTTCAGGACCATTTTTGACACCCATGTGACGACGGTAGTTTCGGCGGCCATTCTTTTTACTTTCGGCACGGGTCCCATCAAGGGTTTTGCGGTGACCCTAACCCTCGGCTTGGTGGCGAACTTCTTTACGTCGATTTACGTCTCGCGCTTGATCTTTGACTGGGAGCTGGCACGAAGACAGAAAGGCGCGGCTTTGAGTATCGGGATATGACCGAAATTCCGGAACATCAGCGGTGCTTTCGGTGTCTCTTGGTAACGGGATAACAGGAAGGCAGGGCGCGCATGGAGTTCTTTCACGAACCTAAGTTTGACTGGATGGGCAAGAAGTGGTATTTCATTGCCCTCTCGCTCAGTCTGGCAGTTGCGGGATTGATCTCGATCGCCTTTGTTCACGGTTTGCCTTCCGGCATCGAGTTTCGGGGCGGCACTGTGGTTTACGTGAAGTTCGCCAAAGAGCCCGACATCGGCGCCATTCGGGCGGAGCTCGATCGAGAGGGATTTCGAGGCTCCACTGTGCAGCAGTACGATACGGCCGACAAGCACGAATTTATCATTGGTTTGGATCTGAAAAGCACGACCTCCACCAGCGCTCTTGATGCGGGAAGGGCGGCCATTGGGAAGATATTGACCCACCTTTACGGGGCGGGTCCAGCCGGCAAACTGGACTTTAATAACGCCAGCGCGGCCACGATTGCCGATCACCTACTGGCATCCGATCCGTTGGGCCTGGCTTCGAAGGGCTCTGATACCGCCGCCAAGACTTATCAAGACTTGGCGAAAGCCATCGTCAGCTTTCGGAACAGCCCGGCGCGAGGCGGGTTGATAACGGCTTTCGACGAGCTCCGGGCGGTCCCGGGTGTGACGCCAGCGGTGGAGACTGCGTTGGCCAACGACTTTTATCTGTCGGGCTACTCAATTTTCAACAGCGAGATTGTCGGGCCGAAGGTCGGTTCCGATTTGCGCCGACAGGCTCTCTACGTGACGCTGGCAGGCTTGGGTGCCATGCTGCTGTACATCTGGTTTCGGTTCGAGCTGGTTTACGGTGTTGCCGCCGTCATCGCCACATTCCACGACGTTATCATCACGCTCGGCATCTTCTCGCT
Organism: Acidobacteriota bacterium; assembly: GCA_902812365.1. Taxonomy (GTDB): domain Bacteria; phylum Acidobacteriota; class Terriglobia; order UBA7540; family UBA7540; genus CADDZC01. Next base: position 24,415 of record CADDZC010000054.1, read on the forward strand.
GTTGAACAAAGAGATCACGCTCACCGTTATCGCGGCGCTCCTCACCCTGGTGGGTTACTCGATGAATGACACCATCGTGGTGTTCGACCGAGTTCGCGAAAACGTTCATTTGACCAAGCGCGAAAACTTCAGCGATTTGGTGAACCGGAGCATTAACCAAACTCTGAGCCGCACAATCTTGACTTCCGGTTTGACTTTTCTTGCTGTACTCTCCCTCTATCTTTTTGGGGGAGAGGTGATTCACGGTTTTGCCTTGGTCCTGGTGGTAGGGGTGATTGTCGGCACATACTCGTCCTTTGCGATTGCGAGTCCGATTGTGGTGTTCTGGCAGGAGCGCTTGCAACGCACTGGCAGGAGCGCTGTGGCCGCCGAGAAGCCTCGGATCAAGCGATACGAACGCGAGGCGGCCGGAGCGCGTCGCTAGGCGGGACGGCGGCCGACCCCAATAGACTATGGGGAGGAGGGAGCAGCCATGTTCGATGATACCTTGCTCGAATCATCCGCGCGTCGATCGCCGGTTTTGAACGGCTTTCACTGGCTGATCTCGGGGGGGGTGGGCGTTGTAGGCTTTCTGGTCGGTTACTTCGGGTTGCCGCTGGTTTTCGCTGGCACGGAGGGTCGCGCCTTAATCGGACAGGCTGCCATCCTCGGTGTTTTAGTGGGCTTTTACGCCTTAATGCTCTGCTACGTGTATGCCGACAGTCGTCACCTCGGCTTCAACACCTGGGCTTGGTTTGCCCTGGTCCTGGTGCTGAACCTCGTGGGGTTCATCATCTATTTGATCTACACGGCGAAGAAGACCGAAAATTGGAAGCGGGCGACGCTGCCGATTGCGTACATTTTTGAAGGAATTCTGGTGGGCGTCGCCGTACTGATCCCGTTGATATATACGCAGGCGCTTCCCAAGGCTCAGTTGATGACTATGCTGGTGGCTCCGCCTCCGCCTCCTCCCCCACCCCCTCCGCCGCCTCCAGCACCGAAGGTTGTGATCCATAAG
>CADDZC010000055.1 GCA_902812365.1 Acidobacteriota bacterium
AGTACAGAAGATTCTGGAAGAGATCAAGGGGTTAAACCTGCTCGAGGCGGCCGAGTTGGTCAAGAGCCTGGAAGAGACGTTCGGGGTCTCGGCGGCGGCGGCCGCTCCCGTCGCGGTCGCGCCGGCTGGCGGCGGAGCCGCGCCGGCACCGGCGGAGGAAAAGACGGAGTTCAGCGTGGTGCTGACGGCGGTCGGAGCCAACAAAATCAACGTGATCAAGGCGGTCCGCGAAGTCACCAGCCTCGGCCTCAAGGAGGCCAAAGATTTGGTCGACGGGGCTCCCAAGCCGATCAAGGAAGGCGTCAGCAAGGAAGAGGCGGAAGCCATCCGCAAGAAATTTACCGAAGCCGGGGCCACGGTTGAGATAAAATAAACGGAAGAGTCGGGCCGAGGCGTTTGAGCGCAGCGATGAGCAAGCCGCCGATGCCCGGGCGCCGGCCTGAGGGTGCGGCTCTCGAGGCCGCCCTGGCGGATGCGGCCGCCGGCTGCATCCCAACCCCCGATGGTTGCATCTATGCAAGCAGGGACTCTTCGCGTCATGCCTGTCAGTCCCTCGAAATTCACCCGAAGGAGCCATCACGATGCCGACCGGCAGTAACGGCGCTTCGCGTCACCGGATTAATTTCTCCAAAATCCCCACGGTGATCAGCATTCCCAACCTTATCGAGGTGCAGCGGCGTTCCTATGAACGCTTTTTGCAGATGAACCTGCTGCCCTCGGAGCGGGAAGACGCGGGTCTGCAGGCGGTGTTTAATTCCGTTTTCCCGATCACCGACTTTCGAGGCATCTCCCAGCTCGATTTCGTGGATTATTCCATCGGCAACTGGGAGTGCAAGTGCGGAAGTCTGCGCGGCTTGCACCACTTGCGAAGCACGTGCAAGAACTGCGGCCACACGGTGATCACCGACCCGTTTAAGACCGGCGACGTGCTGTGCACCAAGTGCGGCACGTTCAACAAGAACGTCGTCACCTTCTGCAACAAGTGCGGCGACCCGGTGGCGCTGCAATTGAAGTACGACGTCACGGAATGCCAGGAGCGAGGCATGACGTTCGCCGCCCCGCTCAAGGTTACCATCCGGCTGACGCTTTACGACAAAGACGCCAGCACCGGCCAGAAGAGTATCCGCGATATTAAGGAGCAGGAAGTCTACTTCGGCGAGATTCCGCTGATGACCGAGCACGGCACGTTCGTCATCAACGGCACCGAACGCGTGATTGTCAGCCAGTTGCACCGCTCGCCGGGGGTCTTTTTCGAGACCACGCCCCAGAAGACCTATTTTCTGGGCAAGATTATCCCCTACCGCGGCTCCTGGGTGGAGTTTGAGTACGATACGAAGAACATCCTCTACGTTCGCATCGATCGCAAACGCAAGTTCCTGGCGACGATCTTCCTGCGCGCCCTGGGACTCAAGCACAACTCCGAGATTATCAAGACGTTTTACAAGGTCGAGCACATCACCTTCAAGGATCAGAAACGGATCTTCTGGGATGTCTCCGACGGCCTGGTCGGCGTGAGGGTCTCGAAGAGCATCGAGCATCCCCGCACCCACGAGGAAATCCTGCACGCCGGGCGGAAGATCACCTCCGGCGTGTTGAAGGAGATCGAGAAGGCGCACATTCAGCAGGTCGAGGTGCTGGCGCAGGATCTCGAGGGCGCTTACACGGCCAGCGACATCGTGGATACGACCACCGGGGAGGTGCTGCTCGAAGCCAACAACGAGCTCACCGCCGGCGTGCTCAACGCCGTCCTCGAGGCCGGCATTCCGGAAATCGAAGTGTTCTTTCCCGAGCGCGACGACGTGGGAGTGGTCATCAGCCAGACGCTCAAGCGGGACACGCTGAAGACCCCGCAAGAAGCCTTGATCGAGCTGTATCGCAAAATGCGGCCGGGCGATCCGCCCACTCTGGAGACGGCCACGTCGCTGTTCAACGGGATGTTTTTCGATCCCCGCCGGTACGATTTTTCCCGGGTTGGCCGGCTTAAATTCAACATCAAGCTCGGCTACTACACCCAGCTCCGGCAGCGGCTGGACGACAAGGCGGCCTCGCTCGAAGTGGAAAGCGGGGAAAACTTTCCCGCCGAGAATTTTTACGTGGTGGTGGACCGCGAAAAGATTTTCGTCGGCAAGCGCGAGGGCAATCGGTTCTCCGAACTGGTGCGCGGCTGCGAGGGCACTCTGGCGGTGGGCCATTCGGAGGGGACGGTGGTGCAGTTGCCGCTCGACAAGCGGGTGCTGGACCCCGAGGATTTTTACTGCAGCATCCGGTACCTGCTGAAGCTCAAGAAGAATCCGGGGGGCAAGTACCTGGCCGATGACATCGACCATCTGGGCAATCGCCGCGTGCGGGCGGTGGGCGAGTTGCTCGAGAACCAGTTCCGGATCGGCCTGGTGAGGATGGAGCGGGCCATCAAGGAAAAAATGTCGGTCTATCAGGAGATGTCCACCGCCATGCCGCACGACCTGATTAACGCCAAGCCGGTGATGGCGGCCATCCGGGAGTTCTTCGGCTCCTCCCAGCTTTCCCAGTTCATGGATCAGACCAACCCTCTTTCCGAAATCACCCACAAGCGGCGGCTCTCGGCCCTGGGGCCGGGAGGGCTGTCGCGCGAGCGGGCGGGATTTGAGGTGCGGGACGTGCACCCCACGCATTACGGCCGCATCTGCCCGATCGAGACGCCGGAAGGGCCCAACATCGGCTTGATCTCCTCGCTCTCCTGCTACGCGCGGATTAACGAATACGGGTTCATCGAGAGCCCCTACCGGAAGGTCCGCGACGGCGTGATCGTGGACTACGTCACCATCACCCATGGCGGAGACGGTCCCTGGAAGGTGGGCGAGCATGTGGAGTTGAAGCAAGTCGAGAAGGCGAACGACGAGCTTCGCGAGAAAAAGCGGAAGCTGGTCGAGTTCGAGCCCTATTCGTTCTATCTGTCGGCCTGGGAAGAAGATCAGCATGTGATCGCCCAGGCCAACGTCGAGGTGGACGACAAAGGGCGGATCACCCACGAGCTGGTGAACGCCCGGCAGGCCGGAAACTTCGTCCTGGTGCGCCGCGAGGAAGTGGACTATATCGACGTAAGCCCCAAACAACTCGTCAGCGTGGCCGCCTCTCTGATTCCCTTCCTGGAAAACGACGACGCCAACCGCGCCTTGATGGGTTCGAACATGCAGCGCCAATCGGTGCCGCTGTTGCGGGCCGAGGCGCCGCTGGTGGGCACGGGAATGGAAGAGGTCACGGCGCGCGATTCGGGAGCGGTCGTGCTCTGCAAGCGGAACGGGATCGTGGACAGCGTCGATAGCGAGCGGATCATCGTGCGGGTAGAAGGCGACGGGCATGCCGGGCATCTGTCGCGCGAGGTGGGCGCGGACATCTATCAACTCATCAAGTTCCGGCGCTCGAATCAGAACACCTGCATCAATCAGAAGCCAGTGGTGCGGAAAGGCCAGCGGGTGACGGCGGGCCAGGTGCTGGCCGACGGGCCGTGCACCGACCGCGGCGAATTGGCCCTGGGCCGCAACGTGCTCGTGGCCTTCATGCCTTGGCGGGGTTACAACTTCGAAGACGCCATCCTGGTCAGCGAAAAGCTGGTGAAAGAGGACTCCTACACGTCGATTCACATCGAAGAATTTGAAATCGAGGCGCGCGACACCAAGCTGGGTCCCGAGGAGATCACCCGTGACATCCCCAACGTGTCCGAGTCGTTGCTGAAGGATCTGGACGAGAGCGGCGTGATCCGCATCGGCGCCTATGTGAAGCCGGGCGACATTCTGGTGGGCAAGGTGACTCCCAAAGGGGAAACGCAACTGACGCCGGAAGAGAAGTTGCTGCGGGCGATCTTCGGGGAAAAGGCCGGCGACGTTCGCGACGCGTCGCTGACCTGCCCTCCGGGCATCGAGGGCATCGTGGTGGATGTGAAGATCTTCTCCCGCAAAGGCGCCGAAAAAGACGAACGGGCCCGCGCCATCGAGGCGGCGGAAGTCAATCGCCTGGAAAAGAACCTCAATGACGAAATCCGCATTCTGAACGACGAGCGGTTGAATCGGCTCTGCGCGCTGCTCGAAGGCGAAGTCCTGCAGGCTGACCTGCACGACGAAAAGACCAACAAGCGGCTGCTCACCAAGGACACGGTGCTGACCCGCGACATCCTGGCCCGCATCACCACTCGGAACCTCAAGCGCATGCGGCTGGCCAAGAAAGACCCCACGCTCGCGGACAAGATCGACGAAATCGAAGAGATGACCTCGCGCCAGATCGACATTCTGCGCAAGATCACAGACGAGAAAATCCAGAAGCTGAAGAAAGGCGACGAACTGCCGCCCGGCGTCATCAAGCTGGTGAAGACCTATATCGCCATGAAACGGAAGCTGTCGGTGGGCGACAAGATGGCCGGCCGGCACGGCAACAAAGGCGTGATCGCCCGCATTCTGCCCGAGGAGGATATGCCCTATCTTCCGGATGGAACGCCGGTCGAGATCGTTCTCAATCCCCTCGGCGTTCCGTCGCGCATGAACGTCGGCCAGATTCTGGAAACGCACCTCGGCTGGGCGGCGAAGGAGCTGGGGTCGAAGATCGGGACTCTGCTGGAAACCGAAAAGCGGGCCGAGTTGGTGCGGAAGGAGCTGAAGAGCCTTTTCCGCAGCTCGGCCTTGCGGGCCGCCTTCGACGAAATGACCGACGAGCAGGTGCTGGAAGCGGCGAAGGCCTATGCGTCGGGGTTCACCTTTTCCACGCCGGTGTTTGACGGGGCTACGGAAAAGGAGATCAAAGAGTACCTGGAAAAGGCCGGCCTGCCCACCTCGGGCAAAATCACGCTTTACGACGGCATGACCGGCGAGCGGTTCGAGCAGCCCGTGACCGTGGGCTACATCTACATGCTGAAGCTCTCGCACCTGGTCGATGACAAGATTCATGCTCGCTCCATCGGGCCGTACTCGCTGATTACCCAGCAGCCGCTGGGCGGCAAGGCCCAGTTCGGCGGCCAACGCTTCGGGGAGATGGAAGTGTGGGCGCTTGAAGCCTACGGGGCCGCCTACATTCTGCAGGAATTACTGACCGCCAAATCCGACGATGTGTACGGCCGCGCCAAGATCTACGAGGCGATCGTCAAGGGTGAGGCGGCCATCGAGCCGGGCGTGCCGGAATCGTTTAACGTCTTGGTTCGGGAACTTCAAAGCCTGTGTCTCGACGTGGAATTGTTGAAAAAGCCGAAGGAACCGCTGGTTCCGGTTCGGGCAGGCTAAGGACGGCCGGAACCGATTCGAGCCCCGGCTCGGTTCGGATTAATAGGCTTAACGTATGGTAGCGATTGGACTTGTAGACTGTCAACCGCATGGGCACGCATCCACCTCGCGAGGCACGGTGGTGGGTATAGCAACCTTCCGGCGGCCGGTTTTTCGCCCATGTGGCCTGAATCTTCCTTGAGGAGGGACTAAATTGTTTCGAAGCAGCCCTTATGATCGCGTCAGTCTTATCGGGGAATTCGACAGCATCCGGATTAGCTTGGCCTCGCCGGAGAAGATCCGGTCGTGGTCACACGGGGAAGTGACAAAGCCGGAAACCATTAATTACAGGACATTTAAGCCCGAACGCGACGGCCTGTTCTGCGCTCGAATCTTTGGCCCGGTGACCGACTGGGAGTGCTTGTGCGGCAAGTACAAGCGCATGAAGCATCGCGGCGTGATCTGCGACAAATGCGGGGTGGAGGTCACACTGTCGAAGGTGCGCCGCGAGCGCCTCGGTCATATTGAACTGGCGTCTCCATGCTCCCACGTCTGGTTTTTCAAGGGGTTACCAAGCCGCATCGGCCATCTGCTGGACATCTCCCTTCGCGACCTCGAGCGCGTCCTGTATTTTGAAAATTACGTCGTCATCGATCCGGGAGAAGCGCCGCTCAAGGAGCGGGAGTTGCTAAGCGAGGAACGCTATCGCCAATTAAAACAAGAATTTGCGGGGAAGTTTCGGGCTGGCATGGGGGCGGAAGCGATTAAAGAGCTCCTCAAGCGCGTGGACGTGAACGCCTTGGCCGACGAGCTCCGCGAAAAAATGAAGACTGACCCCTCGCCGCAGAAGCGAATCAAGTACGCCAAACGGCTCAAAGTGGTCGAAGCCTTCCGCAAGTCCGGGAACAAGCCCGAGTGGATGATCTTGGACGTGATCCCAGTGATTCCGCCCGAGTTACGGCCCCTGGTGCCGCTCGATGGTGGGCGGTTCGCCACCTCGGACCTCAACGACCTGTATCGCCGCGTCATCAATCGCAATAACCGGCTGAAGAAGCTCATGGAGCTGCACGCTCCCGACGTGATCATCCGCAACGAAAAGCGTATGTTGCAGGAGGCCGTGGACGCCCTGTTTGACAACGGCCGTCGCGGGCGCGTGTTGCGAGGCACCAACAATCGTCCCCTCAAATCGCTCTCAGATACGCTTAAGGGTAAGCAGGGGCGCTTCCGCCAAAACCTTTTGGGCAAGCGCGTGGACTACTCGGGACGCTCCGTCATCGTGGTGGGCCCGGAGTTGAAGCTTCACCAGTGCGGCCTGCCTAAAAAGATGGCGCTCGAGCTATTTAAGCCTTTTATTTACCATAAGTTAGAGCAATCAGGGCAGTGCACCACCATTAAGGCCGCCAAGGAAATGGTGGAGCGCCAGGAACCGATCGTCTGGGATATTCTCGAAGAGGTGATCAAAGACCATCCCGTGCTCTTGAATCGGGCGCCCACGCTCCACCGCTTAGGGATTCAGGCCTTTGAGCCGGTCCTCGTCGAGGGTAAGGCGATCAAGATTCACCCCTTGGTCTGCACGGCGTTCAACGCCGACTTTGATGGCGACCAGATGGCCGTCCACATTCCGCTGTCGCCGGAAGCCCAAATTGAGGCTTCCGTCCTGATGCTGTCTTCCCACAACATTCTCTCGCCGGCGAACGGCCAACCTTTGGCCGTGCCGACCCAGGACGTGGTGCTGGGCGTGTATTACCTGACGAAGGCCAAGAAGGGTGCCAAGGGTGAAGGCCGGTCCTTTGCCAGCAGCGAAGACGTGATGCTGGCCCTCGAAGCCGGGGAGGTTGAGACGCTCACACCGATCCGCCTGCGGTACACCGGCCGAGTGATCGACTTGACGACCGCCTACGACGACCAGGACGTGTTGCACACCGAGCCCATTACCGTTCAAAACCAGTTCATCGACACCACGGTCGGCCGGGTCATCTTCAATGACCACCTGCCGCCCGAGATGCCGTTCGTCAACGGCCTGCTGCGCAAGAAGGGGCTGGGAGCTCTGTGCAACTATTGCTACCTGCGGTTTGGGCTGGAAACCACCGTGCAGCTGCTCGACAAGATCAAGTCTCTCGGCTTCCTTTACGCCACCAAGGCCGGGATTTCCATCGGCATCGAGGACCTGGTCGTTTCGCCCAACAAGAGCCAGTTGGTGAAGGAAGCGGAGCGCGAAGTCATCGAGGTGGAAAAGCAGTATCAGGACGGGGCGATCACCCACGGCGAGCGCTACAACAAAGTGATCGCCATCTGGTCGAATGTCACCGACCGCGTGGCCGACGGCATGTTCAAGGCGATGGAAGAGCAAGACCAGGCCGGCAGCATGAATCCTATCTACATCATGGCCGATTCCGGGGCGCGCGGCTCGAAGCAGCAGATCCGCCAGCTCTCCGGCATGCGCGGCCTGATGGCCAAGCCTTCGGGAGAGATCATCGAGACGCCGATCACCGCCAATTTCCGCGAAGGCTTGAACGTGCTCCAGTACTTCATCTCCACGCACGGGGCCCGCAAGGGTTTGGCGGACACCGCCTTGAAGACGGCCGACTCCGGCTACCTGACCCGTCGCCTGGTCGACGTGGCCCAGGACGTGATCGTTTCCGAGTTCGACTGCGGCACGGTGGACGGCATCTACGTGGAGCCCATCGTCGAGGCGGGCGAAGTGGTGGAGCCGCTGCGGGATCGCATTGTCGGCCGGGTGTCGCTCGAACAGATCAAGGATTACGAGGGCAACGTCATCGTGGATGTCAACCAGGAGATCAACGAAGACCTGGCGGCGGCCATTCAGGCGGCGGGTATCGAGCGCGTCAAGATTCGCTCCGTGCTGACGTGTGAATCGCGCCGCGGAGTGTGCGTGCGGTGTTACGGCCGCAACCTGGCCACGGGGCGGATGGTGGAAATCGGCGAAGCGGTGGGCGTGATTGCCGCCCAGTCGATCGGCGAGCCGGGCACGCAGCTGACCATGCGGACGTTCCATATCGGCGGCACGGCCAGCCGCGTCAGCGAGCAGTCGGCCCTCGACGCCAAAAACAACGGCTTCCTCAAGTATCACAACCTGCAAACCGTCAAGAACCGCGACGGACACTTCGTGGCCATGAACCGTAACGGCGCGGTGGCCATCGTGGATGAAAAAGGCCGCGAGCGCGAGCGCTATTCGGTGGTCTACGGGGCCAAAATCCGGTTCGCCGAGGGCTCGCCCGTCAAGGTTGGCGACATCATTGTGGAGTGGGATCCCTACACGTTTTCGATCTTGACGGAAGTCGGCGGCAAGGTGCAGTTCCGCGACCTCGAGCAGGGGGTGACGCTGCGCGAAGAGGTGGATGAGGTCACCGGCCTGTCGCGCTGGGTGGTAACCGATTCTCCGGATGAAAAGCTTCAGCCCCAGATCATCGTGCGGAGCGACGATTCCGGCAAGCGGGGCACCAAGAAATACCTCATGCCGTCTCGCGCCCACCTTATGGTGCAGGACGGCGATGAGGTCAACCCGGGCGACGTGCTGGCCAAGATTCCGCGCGAGACCACCAAGACCAAGGACATCACGGGCGGCCTGCCGCGGGTGGTGGAACTGTTTGAAGCCCGCCGGCCGCATGAGCCGGCCGTGATCGCCGAGGTGGACGGCGTCGTGAAGTACGGCGAGATCATCAAGGGCCAGCGCAAAATCGCCGTCGTGCCCGACAAGGGCGAGCCCAAAGAGTACCTGCTCCCCCGCGGCGTTCACGTTTCCGTGCAGGAAGGCGAGCGCGTGAAGGCGGGCGAACCGCTGATGGACGGGCCCCGCAATCCGCACGACATCCTGGCGGTGTTGGGCGAGAAAGAACTGCAGCGCTACCTCGTCGACGAGATTCAAGAGGTCTATCGGCTGCAAGGAGTCAACATCAACGACAAGCACATCGAGGTCATTACCCGGCAAATGATGCGCTGGGTGCGCGTTGAAGACGTGGGTGACACCGAGTTCCTGCTGGATGAGCAGGTGGATAAGTTCCGCTTCCGCGAGGAGAACGAGCGGGTGACCAAGCAGGGAGGCAAGCCCGCCACGGGCCGCCCGCTGTTGCTCGGCATCACGAAAGCTTCGCTTTCGACCGAGTCATTCATCTCTGCGGCTTCTTTCCAGGAAACCACCCGCGTGCTCACGGAGGCTTCCATCCGCGGCATGGTGGATCACCTGCGCGGCCTCAAAGAGAACGTCATCATGGGCCGGCTGATCCCCGCCGGCACGGGCCTTGAACATTACCGCAACTTCCACCTGCTGACCGAAGTGGAAGCGCCGTTAGCCGAAGCTCCGGCTGGGGAAGTTGAAGAAGGTGCGGCGCCGGAAGCCGGGGCGCCGATCCCTGCCGCCTCGGCCGTGGCTGCCGATCTGGCGGACGAAGACGAAGCGCGAACGCAATGACGGGCCCCGCGCCGCTGGAGTGGCGAGGGTCAGGCCGGCGCCCGCTGCGGACTGGACCGCATGACGTTCGGATGCTGGAAGTGCGGAGAGGCCGTCGAGATGGCCTCGGGCTCGCGCGTCGGAGCGCGGGATTCGTGCCCGCGCTGCGGCTCCGATCTGCACTCCTGCCGCAATTGCCAGTTTTACGAACCCGCCAAGCCCAACCAGTGTTCCGAACCCCAGGCCGAATGGGTGCGCGATAAGGAAGCCGCGAACTACTGCGACTATTTCCGTCCTTCTCCGGGCGCGGCGACTCCCGGCCAAAGCTCCTCTTCAGAGAGCGCGCGGCGGAAGTTTGACTCGCTGTTCAAAATTTGACGCCGCGCGCCGAGCCTGGCGGCGTGGTTTCCGCCGTTCCATCACCTCGAAGCGCGCCCGGGTGCGGCGCTGGTATCTCAGCCGGGAAGGTCTTAGAATCGAAGCGAGTGGCAAGGGTCGCAGCGAATGGAAGCGGCCGTAATTATCAGCGGCGTCAGGACGGCGATCGGCAGCTTCGGGGGCAGCCTGAAAGAGGTGTCGCCGGTCGCTTTGGCCAGTCATGTGATCAAGGAGGCGATGGAACGGGCGGGCATCGGCAAGGCGGAAGTGGACGAGGTTATCATCGGCAATGCGCTGCAGGCGGGTCTCGGAGAGAATCCGGCTCGCCAGGCGGCCGTGATGGCCGGGCTGCCCGTCTCGGTCCCCGCCCACACGGTGAACCAGGTCTGCGGGTCGGGGTTAAAGGCCGTGATCCTGGCGGCGCAGGCGATTGCGTGCGGCGACGCGGAAGTGGTGGTGGCCGGGGGCACGGAGTCGATGAGCTCCGCGCCCTACATCCTGAAAAATGCGCGCTGGGGATCCCGTTGGGGGAACACCGAGCTTCTCGACGCCCTGCTGTGCGACGGGCTGACCTGCAGTCTGAGCGGCGGGGTGCACATGGGGATGACGGCCGAGTACTTAGCCGAACAGTACGGGATCAGCCGCGAAGAGCAAGACCGCTTCGCGCTCGAAAGCCAGCGCCGGGCCGAAGCGGCGATCCAAACCTGCCGCTCGGGCGAAGAGATCGCGCCGTTTCCGGTGCCGCAGAAAAGGGGCGAACCGGTGCTGTTCGCTCGGGACGAGTTTCCGCGCTTCGGCACTACGTACGAACTGCTGGCGCGACTGAAGCCAGTTTTCAAGAAAGACGGGACGGTCACGGCCGGTAACGCCAGCGGCATCAATGACGGGGCGGCGGCGACGGTGGTGATGGCGGAATCGCTGGCCCGCGCCCGCCAGATCGAGCCGCTGGCGAGAATCCGGGCCTATGCGGCGGCGGGCGTCGAGCCGCGCCGGATGGGCCTCGGACCGGTCCCGGCCGTCCGGAAGGCGTTAGAGAAGGCGGGCTGGCGACTCGACGACGTCGAACTGATCGAGTTGAACGAGGCTTTCGCCGCTCAGGTGCTGGCGGTGATCCGCGAGCTCGGCCTCAATCCCGCGATTACGAACGTCAACGGCGGGGCCATTGCTCTCGGTCATCCGATCGGGGCGAGCGGAGCGCGCATTCTGGTGACGTTGCTCTATGAGATGCGCCGGCGCCACGTTCATCGCGGGCTGGCCGCCCTGTGTATCGGCGGGGGGCAGGGAATCGCCATGGCCGTCGAACGTTGATCGGTTCGTGCCGCGGCGCCGGACCCGCGGGTCCGGCGACCCTTCCCGCCATGGCAAGGGCGTATGGAGTTGAATTCCATAGTCATCGTCAGCCTGATCGAGCCCAGGGAGAAGATTTGGGGCCAGCTGGTGTCGCTGGTCCCGGCCGGTATCACCGTGCGCGGCCTGGACCTCAACTCCTTTGACGACTTTCTCGGCCGTTTACGCCACGGACCCGATGCGGCGGCCGCGCTTTCCACCGTATTCTATCCGCTGCACCGTGTCGAGCGCATCGCGCTCGACGAGCCTTGCGCCTCCATCCCCTCCCATTCGGATCGGTTTCGGGAGGTGGCCGGGATCACGATCCAAGAGTTTCTGGGCATCCAGCCGCGCTCCGCCTGAAAATCCCTCGTTGCCGGCCTTTCCCCTTCCGGTGTATGTTGGATTCGGACCACTGCCGGAGCTCGCCGGTGGAGCCGAGCGCCTCCGGCCGGGGAGCGGACATCGAGATTGGACAACCGATCGTTGATCCGCGACAACCGCTATGTCTTCCCGCGTCTTGAGCGTTGCCAACCAGATCACCCTTTTGCGGCTGGTTTTCGTGCCTGTCTTTGCCCTTTTGATGGTGGACGGACGCTATCGCGCCGCTCTCGCCATTATTGTGGCGGCTGCCGTCTCCGACGTTGCCGACGGTCTGGTGGCGCGTTTGTTCCATCAGCGGACGGAATTGGGCGTCGCTCTGGACCCGATTGCCGATAAGATCCTGATGACCACGGCCTACCTGGTGCTGTCTTTCACCCACGCGCTGCCTTGGTGGCTGACGATGGTGGTGGTGACGCGGGACGTGGGAATCCTGATGACGGCGGCGGTGATCAGCCTGGTCAACGGCTACCGTCCCTTCCATCCGACGGTCCTGGGCAAATTCTCGACCGCCGCTCAAGTGGCCGCGGCGCTGGCGGCGGTGTGCTGGCGCGCCCGCGTTTTGGGAATGAGCGGCCGGTGGGTCGAGGGCTTCGCTTATCTGGCCGCCGCGCTTACGGCGGCCTCGGGCATCCATTACCTCATCATTGCGCGTCACCGGTTCGGCCAGCCGGCGGAATTGATCGTCGCTCAGCCGCCTTCGCGAAAGGCGAAGGCAGGGTAGCTCCAGCCCGGGCCGGGATGCCGCCCGCGCGCCGATCCCGTTCCATTCCTCGCCAACGCCTCCGAAGCGGCGGCGCCGTTCGGCGCCGCGCGCCGGCCATGCTCCTTGAAGCCCGCAGTTGACCCGTGTATGATCGGCTTTCGCGGTACGGGAGACGCAGAAACCTTTAACCAGCGCTCACTTTTCAACCTCATCGAGGTTCGGCGGCGGTGAACAGAGTGACCCTCCGAGGCTCAACATGCAGACGTACGATCTCCTGGTGATCGGGTCGGGTCCGGCCGGCCAGCGTGCCGCCATCCAGGGAGCCAAATTCGGAAAGCGAGTGGCGGTCGTGGAAAAGCAAAGCGTGGTGGGCGGAGCCTGCATCAACACCGGTACTATTCCCAGCAAGACGATGCGCGAGGCTGTCCTGCACCTTTCCGGCTATCAGTACCAGAGCATTTACGGGATCAACTACCGCGTCAAAGAAAGGATCACGATGGCGGATTTGGCGTTCCGCGTGCAGCACGTGATCAAAACCGAAATCGACGTGACCGAGGCTCAGCTTTCCCGCAATGGGATTGATGTGCTCTACGGCACGGCCACGTTTACCGACCCGCATCACATTCGCGTCGTCAGCGCGCGGGGGCAGGCGGACTATGAGGCCGACAAGATCATCATCGCCACCGGGACGAAACCGGCGACCTCGCCGAAGGTTCCCTTGAACAATCGCACCATCATCAATAGCGACCAGATTCTCAACATGCCGGAGGTGCCGAAAACGCTGATCGTGGTGGGCGGGGGCGTGATCGGCGTCGAATATACCTGCATGTTCGCCACGCTGGGCGTGCGGGTGATTCTGGTCGAGAAGCGGCCGCGCTTGCTCGAATTCGCCGACGCCGAGATCGTCGAGGCGCTGTCGTATCATCTGCGCGACCGCCGCGTCACGATGCGGTTAAACGAAGAGGTGCAGAGCGTGGAAGAGACTTTGGACGGCGGCGTGGTGGCGAATCTGGAAAGCAAGAAGAAAATTTCCGGCGACGCCCTGCTCTACGCCGTGGGGCGCCAGGGAAACATCGACGAGTTGAATCTGGCCGCCGCCGGCCTGGAAGCCGACGCCCGCGGCCGCATCCCGGTCGATGCCGACTATCGCACCCGGCAGGAGCATATCTATGCCGTGGGCGACGTCATCGGCTTCCCCAGCCTGGCTTCGGTCTCGATGGAGCAGGGCCGGATTGCCGCCGCGCGCGCCTTTGGTCTGCCCGTGCACTCGAATCCGGCCAGCTATCCGTACGGCATTTATACCATTCCCGAGATTTCATTCATCGGCAAGACCGAAGAGCAACTTACGGAAGAAGACGTGCCTTATGAGGTCGGAATCGCCTACTACCGCGAAATCGCGCGGGGACAGATTCGCGGCGATACGACGGGGCGGCTCAAGCTGATCTTCCATCGCGATACCAAGGAGCTGCTGGGAGTCCATATCATTGGCGAAGGGGCGGCGGAATTGCTCCACATCGGCCAAGCCGTGTTCATTCTCAAGGGGACGGTGGAATACTTTGTGGACACGGTGTTTAACTATCCGACCCTGGCCGAGTGCTACAAGGCGGCGGCGTTCAACGGATTAAACAAGTTGGCGCGGCTGTGAACGGCAGGACTGAGGATCCGGGGTTCGGACCCCGCCTTGACGGCGCGAGTCGGCTCCCCCATCCCGGCTCCCCGATCCTGGAGGGTGGTTATGCGACGAGCGATTGGCGTGCTGGCCGCGGAGCATATCGTGGTGGGCTTGGTGGAAGGCCACCGCGTGCTGGGCCCGCTGGTGCGCTACCCGGAGCGCGGGCGCGGCGCCGACGTCTTTCGGTCCATGCCGGCGGAGAGTATCGGCCAGTGCCTGCGCGAGCAAATCCAGAAAGTGGGCGCGGGGCAGAACGTCGAGGTGATCGGCGTCGGGTTTCCCGGAATCATCCGCAGCGGCGTCATCGAAGAATCTCCCAACCTGCAACAGGTGAAAGGATTGAACCTGGTCGCGAGCCTGGCCTCGGCGCTGCGCCATGACGATCAATCGGTCCCGGTGTGTGTTTTCAATGACGCCGACGTCACCGCGGCCGGAGTGGCAGCCACGCGGGGTCAGCTGGACCGGCTGATCCGGGTCTGGACGCTCGGCAACGGCGTCGGCTTCGGACGCTATCCCTGGGCGGCCGGCGCCTGGGAAGGGGGTCATATTGTCGTGACGCTGGATCCTCGGGAGCATTTCTGCGGTTGCGGCGGCAAGGGGCACTTGGAAGGGATCATGGGGCACCGGGCGATGCGGCTGCGCTTTCTTGACATGGAACCGGAGGAGATTTTTGAGAACGCCAAAGCGGGTGATGCGCGCTGCGACGCCTTCGTTAAGCTCTGGCATCGAGCGCTGGCCGCCGCGACGGCGACGAGCATTCACTTCGAGGGTCCGGGGGACTTTTTCATCACGGGCCCCAATGCCCGCTTCGTCGATATCGGCATGCTGCATCGCTATGTGCACGAAATGGTCAAAATGAGTCCGCTGCAAGGGAGCCGCTTCGAGACGATTCCCGTGAGCGATGAGATTGGGATCATCGGCGCCGCGGTCAATGCCGAGCGGGCTGTCTTTGGCAGCGGCTAGCCGGCACCAACCGGGCGCGAGAGCGGACCGGCCAGGCAACCGGCCGCGCGGCCGGTTGCTTGATCCGGGCGGCGGATGGACGGTGGAACCGAAACCGATATGAAACTCGTCATGGGGGCGGATCACGCCGGGTTTGAATTGAAGCAGAACCTGGTGGCTTACGTGCGCGATTTGGGGCACGAGGTGCTGGACGTGGGAGCGCGGAACGCGACCGAGCCGGACGATTATCCCGACTTTGCCGAGGCCGTCGGCAACGCCCTGCGGAACCACCAGGCGGAACGGGGCATCCTAGTATGTGGAAGCGGCGTCGGCGTTTCGGTAGCCGCCAACAAGATTCCGGGCATCCGGGCGGCGGTCTGCCACGATACGTACTCCGCCCACCAGGGCGTCGAGCATGACGACATGAACGTGCTGGTGATCGGATCTCGCATTGTCGCTTCGGAACTGGCCCGCGAGCTGGTGAAAAACTTTCTGGCGGCGAAATTCTCGGGCGAGGAGCGTCATCGGCGGCGCTTGGAAAAGGTCAAGGCGCTCGAAAGCCGGTACGCGCGAGGATAAGGTACCGTCAGGGCCCGAAGGCGCGCCGGGCGAAAGGAGCTCATGAATCCCCTCAGATCCCTTGAACAGCTGGGCCAGGCGATCTGGCTCGATTACATTCGCCGCAGCCTGATTACCAGCGGCGAGCTCCAGAGACTGATCGATGAAGACGGCCTGAGCGGGATGACGTCGAATCCCGCCATCTTCGAAAAGGCCATTGTCGGCAGCACGGATTACAGCGACCGGCTCGCCCGGCTCTACAAGGAGGGAGACCTCGATCCCGTGGAAATCTATGAGCGTCTGGCGATCGCCGACATTCAGGACGCCGCCGACGTGCTCCGGCCGGTCTACGATCGCACCGAGGGCAAGGACGGCTACGTGAGCATCGAGGTCTCGCCTTATCTGGCCCACGAGACCGAGAACACGCTGCGCGAAGCGCGGCGGCTGTGGAAGGCGGTGGATCGTCCCAACATCATGATTAAGATCCCTGGCACCCCCGAGGGAGTTCCGGCCATCGAGCGAGCAATCAGCGAAGGCATCAACGTGAACATCACGCTGCTGTTTGCCCAGGAACGCTATGAGGAGGTGGCCGAAGCCTACCAGAAGGGGCTGGAAGCGCTGGTTGCCCAAGGTGGGGACTTAAGGCAGGTGGCGAGCGTGGCCAGTTTTTTCGTCAGCCGCATTGACACGCTGGTGGATTCGATGGCGGAAGCCAAGCTCAAGGCGGCCTCCACGCCGGCGGAACGCGCCCTGTTGCGGAGCATTCTGGGCAAGGTGGCCATCGCCAACGCCAAGCTAACGTACCAAAAATACAAAGAGATCATCTCCACGCCTCGCTGGAAGGCCCTCGAAGCGAAAGGAGCTACGCGCCAGCGCTTGCTTTGGGCGAGCACCAGCACCAAAAATCCCAAATATCGCGACGTCCTTTACGTGGAGGAACTGATCGGGCCGGACACGGTGAACACGTTGCCCACCGCGACGCTCGAAGCCTTTCGCGACCACGGCCGGCCGCGCCTGAGCCTGGAAGAGGATGTCGAGGCCGCCGCCGACACCATGCAGGTCCTTGAGGAGGTCGGCATTTCGATGCGCGAGGTCACCGAGCGTCTCGTCGCCCAAGGCGTCAGGCTGTTCGCCGATGCCTTTGACCAGCTCCTGAACGCCCTCGATCAGCGCTGCCGCGTCCGGGTGGCCCCCGACATTAATTCCCAGGCGTATCAATTGCCGGAACTTCTGGCCCAGGCCGTTGCCGACTCCTTCGAGCAGTGGCACGCCAAAGGCATGGTGCGCCGCCTGTGGTCGCGAGATTCGGCCCTGTGGACCGGCACGGATGAGGCCAACTGGCTGGGATGGCTCGGCATCACCGAGGATCAACGGGCTCACGCCCATCACTTCGAGAGCATCGCGCAGGATGTGAAGAGCGCCGGGTTCACCCACGCCGCGCTGCTCGGCATGGGCGGCTCCAGTTTGTGCCCCGAAGTCATGAGTCATACCTTCGGCCACATCGACGGTTACCCGCAATTGCACGTCCTCGACTCGACCGACCCGGGCCAGATCCGATCCTTCGAGAGCCGCCTTGACCTGGCGAAGACACTCTTCATTGTTTCCAGCAAGTCCGGCTCGACGCTCGAACCGAATATCTTCAAGCAGTACTTCTTTGACCGCGTCCAGAAGGCCGTCGGCGGCCGAGAGGCGGGCAGCCGTTTCATCGCTATTACCGATCCCGGCTCGAAGCTGGAACAGGTGGCCGAGGGCGACGGTTTCCGGCATGTTTTTCACGGCGTGCCGTCGATCGGAGGACGTTACTCGGCACTTTCGGATTTCGGCATGGTGCCCGCCGCCATCATGGGTGTGGATGTGCCAAAGTTCCTCGACCGCGCCGACGTGATGGTCTACTCGTGCAGTTCCTGCGTGCCCGTGGAAAAGAATCCGGGCGTAACTCTGGGCAGCATCCTCGGGCTCGCCGCCCGGCACGGGCGCGACAAAGTTACCCTCGTTACCTCGCCGCGGATATCCCGCCTGGGAGCCTGGCTCGAGCAATTGCTGGCTGAGTCCACCGGCAAGAACGGTAAGGGTCTGATTCCGGTCGACCGGGAGCGGCTCGGGCCCCCGGAGGTTTACGGCCGCGATCGCCTGTTTGTGTATCTCAAGCTCGAATCCGACCCTGATGAGGGTTGCGCGGCAGTCCTGGACAAGCTGGAGAAAGCCGGGCACCCGGTCGTGCGCATCACCGTGGGCGACCTTTACGACTTGGGGCAGGAATTCTTCCGATGGGAGATCGCCACGGCGGTGGCCGGCTCGATTCTCGGCATCAACGCCTTCAACCAGCCGGATGTGGAGGCTGCCAAGGTGGCGGCGCGGCGGCTGACGGCCGAATACGAGAAGGCCGGCCGCCTGCCGGATGAGAAACCGTTTTTCGAGGCCGACGGCATCAAGTTGTTCGCGGACGAACGAAACGCCGCCGAGATCACCGCGGCCGCGGGAAGCAACCGGTCACTGGCCGGATATCTCGGCGCTCATCTCGACCGGCTCCGCGCCGGAGACTATTTCGCCGTCCTCGCTTATGTGGAAATGAACGAGGCGCATGAGCAGGAGCTCCAGGCGCTGCGGCACGCCGTACGCGACAGCAAGCGCGTGGCCACCTGCCTCGGGTTCGGACCGCGCTTCCAGCACTCGACCGGGCAGGCTTATAAAGGGGGACCGAATACCGGCGTGTTTCTACAGATCACCTCCGAGGATGCGGCCGATTTACCGGTTCCCGGCCAGAGATTCACTTTCGGCGTCGTCAAGATGGCTCAAGCTCGCGGGGATCTGCAGGTGCTCGCCGAGCGGCAACGCCGAGTTCTGCGGGTGCACGTGCCGGCCAACGTGCCGGCCGCTCTTCGCGCTCTCCGCGAGGCCGTCGAGCTGGCGGTTGCCCGTCAATAGCTTGCCGAAAGACATGGGTCGCGCCCGGCCGGATTAACACCTGGCCGGCACCCGGAGGCTGCGGGTCGCGTTCGGGTGTCATCCTCAAGGATGCGGAATCCTTGCGCTCATCCAGCCTAACCTCTCTCCCGGCCGCCCGCCCTTGCTGGGTCTTGACAAACCCCGCGGCCGGATTCCTTAATCTAAGAAGGTATGTTTCACCATCGCTTGGCGGGTTCGCTCTTCAATATGGCCTTCGGCATCGGGATTCTGCTACTACTCGCCGCTACTCAGATTTTCTGGATCCAAACTCTGCGCGAGGGTCTGAGGCGAATCGTCTCCAGTCGGCGTTGGCGCTGGCGGCTAGGGGCGGGAGCCCTCGTGGTCTACGCGATTCTTGTGACCGCGAATCTTGTTTGGCCTTGGGTCGCGCCTCGACCCCGCCACAGCGCGACCGCAATGACGATCGAAACCGCTCTGCTCGATGCTCCCTTTACCTGGTGGATATTCGGCTCCGTGGCGGGGGCCGCGATCGCCGGCTGTTTCGGACTGGTCGATTACGCGGCGCGCGGATGGCGATTCGCGGCCAGCCGGTTAAAAAGGGAAGCCGGGTCGGGCGTTCGCTCGCTGGCCCGGAGGCACTTCCTGGGCCGCACATCGCGGGCGATGAGCGCCTTGCCATTTGTGGCCGGGGCCTACGGAATCCTTTATGGCCGGCTGGATGTGGAGCTGACTCACCGGCCGATCCGGCTCCGCCGATTGCCTCGGGCGTTCAACGGCTTTCGCCTCGCCCAGCTCTCCGATCTCCATATCGGCCCTTTCATGAGTGCGGCGGAAATTCGCCGGTGCGCCGATCTGGTGAATGGTTTGCGCCCCGATCTGATCGCGTTGACGGGTGACTTTGTGACCTGGGACCCGGGCACGCAGGAAGCCGTCGTGGCGGCGCTCTCCGGTCTGCGGGCGCCGTATGGAGTTTTCGGTTGTCTGGGCAACCACGAATTGTGGACGAAAACCGAGGATTCGATCACGCGGCTGTTCGCGGCCCGCAACATCAAAATCCTGCGGCAGGAACGGCAAGTGATCCGGACGGACAGGGAATCCCTGAACCTGATCGGCGTCGATTTTCAGACTCACGGCCGCATGGGTCGCCATGGCGAAGGATTCGTCCGCGTGTATTTGGAAGGGATCGAAGCCCTGATGGATCCGGATACGGTCAACATCCTGTTCAGCCACAACCCTAACACGTTTGACCGCGCGGCCGAACTGGGTATCGATTTGAGTCTGGCGGGGCACACCCACGGAGGCCAGGTCGCGCTCGAGTTTGTCAGTCCCGAAATCTCTCCCAGCCGCCTGATTACGCCGTATGTGGCGGGGTGGTTCGCGAAAGGGGGCGGACAGCTCTACGTCAACCGCGGCATCGGGACGATCGGGATTCCCATTCGCCTGGGCGCTTCGCCCGAAATCACGCTGTACGAACTCGTGTGCGCGGCCTAAGAAGACAACGCGGGCGGGATGCCCTGCGGAGCTTCTACCCAAGAGCACCTCGCCCCTCGCTCCCCGCTCCCGCGGGGGCTGCGCCCGCCGCCTTAGACGTCCGGCCGGGCTTCATCGGCTTCGCGGGCCATATCCAGCAACAGAGTTGTAAACTCCTTGAACAGCGGGTGGCCGTTGAAGAGGCCGTCGTCGATGAAGCTTTGGATGGCCCCCACGGCATCGATCTGGCCCGGCCCGGTGGGACGAATGACCGCACAGGCCGGAAGGTCGTTGCTGATGAACTCGCACGGCTCCGGCATGATCAGGTTAGCCTGCAGCGTTTCGGGCTGGCCCTTGGTGAGGTCCGTAAACGTGACGCTGGAACCGGTTATGAGGTCCACGTCGCTCAACGGAAAGGCGTTGCCTGCTTTGTCTTGCCACGTCTGAAAGTGCATGATCTCGGATCCCCCGATGCTGACCAGGATGCGCAAGACTTCCCGGCTGTGCACCTTCTGACTCAGCGTGTGATAGAGACTGGTGCCTCCCTGCTCAATGAAAGCAAAGTGGAATCCGGCGGTGAAAGCGATCGCCTGCAGGTGAGTGGAAAGGCTGGCCGGAGGGTTGCTCAACTCGCTGCCGGCCGTATCCGCATTGCTTCGTGGAATGGCCGGATGGCGTCCCACGCTCAAGCTGGGCACCGCCTGCTCAAACGTCGAACCGAAATCAGGATTGGTGGTGCTGCGGTAGCGGGTCCACCAGCTGGTGTCAACGGTGAGCTCGGTGAGGTTGGTGAGCCGCCGGATTTGGCGCGCGCCGTCCGCTTGGCTGCTGGGCAGACGGCGAAAGCGGTCGAGGTCAACCGGCCGATGACCCTTGGACATGAGATAGCGGTTGAGGAATCTGGCGTGGCTGATCTCATCATCGGTATTGTCGTGCACGTACTGGGGCATGTCCGGATCGAGAGTTTGGAGCGCGGCGGCGTAAAGAGGATTCCCTCCGTTGACGCCGGAGACCTCTTTGTCCTGTGTGCCACCAAGTTCGGAATACTGGCGCCAGAGATCTTCTTCGATAATCTCCGCGGCCGCCAGGAGTCTAAGAACGGCCACGTCTCCGCGGGTCAGCTCATCATCACCGTCTCGATCCCGGGCGAGCAGGGGTACGCCGCCCACCATGAGTCCGGCGCCTAGCGCGCCTGTGCCCGCCGCCAGTCCCTTTTTCATGAAGGAGCGCCGGTTCGCGGCGCCTCCCAAGTTGTTCGCTGGATTTTTCACGATATCCTCCTGACTCAAAGTTGTGACACGAGTCGAGTCCCCGGTCTTTCGCCGCCGAGTCCTCGACCGATCGTGGGGTGAGATGCCGGCCCGCGGCGGGTTAATGTCACTTATATGTCACTGGGCTGTCAGTTTGGGGAAACGATTACCGGTCAGTGGAAGCGCGCGGAATCGCCGGTCAATGAAGAGAAAGCGGCCGACAGCCAGTGGCGGAATCGAACGGGGTCGGCCAGAGATTCGGACAGCGGCCGTTCACGTAACTTGTTGGTAAGACCGCCGGCCGGCACCACGAGCAAGGCCAAGCCCAGGCGGTTGCTCCATAAGAGCCGGCCGTCTCGGTCAAAAAGTCGTAACTCAACCGTTGTCGCGGGCAGCGTTCCCTTACCCGCAAAGGGCGTGAGCCGCGACAGCGTCCGGATGCCGGAACCTCCGAGCGCCTCTTGCCAGTGGTCCCAGGCGGCAACCATGTGATCGACGCGAGCCTCGACCGGCTCCACGTCCACCTCCAGCACGGCGTCGGTCCGGGTTTCCGAGGCCAATCGGGGAATCAGACTCTGGCCATGGATGTATCGAGCCATGTCAAACTGACCCGTGGTCGGATCGAAGGCCTCGAGAGTGGAGGCAGGCTGCTCGGTCTGGCGTCGAACCTCGGCGGCCAGAGCGGCCGGCGCGACGTACCAGCCGAGCTGCGCCTGGAGATATTGGCTCACCCCGGCGTATAAGCCGTCGGCTCCTTCAACGCTGGAATTGGGCAGGATGATGATCTTGCGAATCCGCTGCCGCAGCGGGATCGCCGGGCCGGGGGCGCTTCCTTCGGGGGCCTCCAGCTTCACTAACACGTTGCCGCGGGGCGTGCGGTCGTACCAGACGGACAACCGGGTGCCCACGGTTACCTGGTCGCGGTAGTCTTGGGACGTTCTCAGCTCCAGGGTGCCGCTTCCGAGCGTCTCCAGCACCAGACGCGAACGCTTGACTTCCACCACAAGCCCCACCGCCCTCTGCTCGGCGCCATGATCATCGCCAGCCGGAGAGCGGACTGGGGCGGCGGCGATACCGACAACCAGCAGGGCAGCAGCTGGCAGGCGGCACCCCGGCCTCCCCGTTAATCTCCGGCGCGGGCCGCGGCACGCCGTGGCCGCGGTCGGCGGGTTCATTTTGAGACTCGCGCCTCGCCGTGCGGCGAGAAACGTCGACAGCATTTTCGCTTCCACTGGGGTGGTCTCCGGCGCCCGTGACCGCGAAGTTTGAGCGGCGTCCTCCCGGCTTTTGAATTGTATGCGGCGGGAGGAATCAATACAAGGCCAGCGAACCGGAGCGGTTCCACGCTTTACCGGCCCGGGAAATTCCCGTAAGATGAGAAGGCTTGCGGGCCGGTAGCTCAATGGTAGAGCACTGCCCTTTTAAGGCAGGGGTTCTGGGTTCGAGTCCCAGCCGGCTCAAGCCATCAGCCGCAGGCGCTGCACGGCACCGGCTGGGGCGGGAGCGCGGCGGCACTCTGCTTCTCGCGCGTGTTGACGTTGAAGAGCCGGAAGTCCGAATACTCGTGCTGATTGCGGTAGTTCTTGCCCTTCCATTCCACGGTGACCGTTACCCGGCGCGGCAACCAGACCTCTTTGGCAATCTCTTTAAAGCGGACAGGGCCGAACTCGATATCCGTGGTCTGCCTCCCGAGGCGGAGCTGGGACTGCGGCTTCAGCAGGTCCGTGCGCATCCGGACGATCTGGTGGGTGGCGGCGTCGATCCAGGCGACGCCTTGCACAAGGATCAATGCGGACTGTCCGTCGGCGTTGAAGCGCTCGACCGTCCGCGCCCTTGCCGGCTTCTGGGCGAACGCCACGACTTCGGTCTCGCGTCCGCCCGCCGACTGAGTCCCGAGGTAGCGGAAGCTCGATCCTGGCTGATAGTCGGGGTGAAAGATCAAGGCCGATGAGGCGAAACCGCTGGTTAACATGAAGCCGTTATCCAAACCTTGGATCGCCACCCGGGCGCCTGTCGCATCGCCCCGGTACTCCTCAAGACCCAGGCCCGCCTCCGCCGGCCGCGTCACCAGCAGGTATTGACACTGTTGCGCCAACTGGTCCTGGATCTTCCCGTTCGAACGCAGGCGTTCTTGCCGGATTTGTTCGACCGAAATCGTGTTGGGAAAATTGGCGAACAGAGCGGCGACGTTGGCCCCCAGCTGTTGCAACAGGGCGGGCAGCGCGCTTTGGTCGGCAGCCGGCCGGAGGTCCTTCAGCTCCGGCATAGCGTGGACCAACTCGGTCACGGGCTGGGCCACGACGGACTTAACCTTGCTGTAGCCTTCCAACTGCAACCGGTCTTCCAGTTCGGAGTACAGCATCCGGACCGCGAGCGGCATGGCCCGCACGGGCCGCCCGCCCAGATACTTCTGCATCTCGTTTTGAGCCTCGGCGGTGTCGCCTTCTTCGAGCACCGCCCGCACCCGCAGCAGCCGGGCCTCCCGATTTGCGCCCTGGGCGATGGCCCGCCGCAGATACTCGTCCGCCGCCTCCCAGTTGCGATCGAGCAATTCGACGCGGCCCAGTTCTTCTGTCACCAAGGGATCCGCCGGCGCGATCTCGAGCGCCCGCAGCAGGAATCCGGCAGCCTTCTTCTGTTCACCCTTCCAGCTTTCCAGCACCCCGAGCGCCAGCAGCGGTTCGGGCCGCCGCGCGGCTGGAGTTCGGCTGTCGTTGAGCTGGGCCGCCGCGGCCAGCTCGCGCGTGGCGCTATCCCAGCTTCCCTCGTCCAGGAGCGCCAGGGCCAGCAGTTCGTGCGCCTCGGCCGACGGGTCAGCGCGCTTGACGACCCGCGCCAGGAACGGCACGGCGCGGACCGCGTTGTGACGCTCGATCCACTCCTGGATGCCGCGATTGAAGTCCCGGCGCGCCGAGTTCGGCACGGAAGCCGTCGCTGTTTTGAGCAGTCGCGGCAGGAGCGACGAGATGAAATCACGTTCCGAGAGCTGGTCCGGCTCCTGGGCTTGGCTGCGCAAGACGAGGTTGATGGCCCACGTCTTGCCACCCGACCCGAAATTCACCGTCTCCCGCGCGTCATCATAGCCGGGTTTGCTGGCGGTCACCGTAACCACGAGCGACTGATAGCTCTGCGCGTCGAGATTGAAATCCGTTCGATATCGCCCCTGCAGGTCGGTTTGGACGGTCTTCACCGAGCCGAAGCCGGCGCCGATATCCACCCGCACCATGGCGTTGTCCGCCGGCTCGCCGTCGAGCGTGGTGACGCGTCCAAAGATGTGCCAATCCAGTTTTTCGATGGGACGTAGCGTCGAGCCCAACGGCGCGTTGGGAATAATGCCGAGCTGTGCCCGGCCGGCCGTCGCGCATAAAACCATCGCCACGCCGGCCAGCTCGATCACGTAACCGCACTTCATGTTCGAACCTCGATGTGTGTTCCCGGCGCGTCGGCTCCGGGGCGGCCACCCGCGCCCGGTGAGTTCAGCATACGCCCGCGTGCGGGCAGCCGCAAGCGCCGAGGCCGAAGGCCGGCCGAAGCGTTACCGCGATGATACAATTAATTTATGGCTGCGTAATAAAAAAATCCTTGACAGTGCCGGCAGCCATCCTCTAAATTGCCTCATGGTGTTGCAACCAAATTACTAATCTTTTGGGGTAGAAAGCGGGAAGATATCCTGAAAAAAGGAGTACAGCAGATGACGGCCAAACTTCGAGGTAGTGTTCGCATGGTTCTCTTAGGGCTGTTCGCCTCCGTTCCGGCGTGGGCAGGGTCGGCGGTGGTAGGATCGGTGGCAGGGAGTTTGAATGCGACGGTAGGAGGGCAGGCGCTGCTGCCGAACGCGGTGATTTTCAGTGGGGACAGTCTGCAGG
>CADDZC010000056.1 GCA_902812365.1 Acidobacteriota bacterium
GGGGTTGAGTTCGCAAAGTGCATGCTCTGCAAACTCTTTCATTTACCCCATAATTCCGGGGGTCCCCAAATGGTTTTTCATGACCTCCACCCGATCGAGCCCTCACCAGCGCATAATTTAGGTGGCACGTGGATATTTCCTATGTGAATCTGGCGGGTACATTCTATTACTTGTGCAGTGTGCTGGATGGCTACAGCCGTTATCTGGTCCATTGGGAACTGCGGGAATCGATGAAAGAAGCCGAGGTGGAAATCATCCTGGAACGGGCGCGGGAGCGATTTCCCCAGGCCCGACCGCGGATCATCTCCGACAACGGGCCGCAGTTCATTGCCCGCGACTTCAAGGAGTTTATTCGCATCTGCGGGATGACGCATGTGCGCACCTCGCCGTTCTATCCGCAATCGAACGGCAAAATCGAGCGTGGGCACCAGCCCTATAGACCCGGCACTTCAGACCGTACTCTGTGCTGGATCGCGCCGCCGGATCGATATCCACTCCGTTGACTCGGACGGTGGGTGAACCGAGGAAGCGTAACCGGGCAGCTTCTGCCTGGGTTTTGACGTCCGTCAACTCGACTTCCGCAGCAACGCCCTGCGACTGCACCACGGCTTCGATTAAAGCCTCGGCGTCCCGCCACCCGGGCAACCTTCGAAATACAACAGTTCGATCTTCATCGTTTCTAAGCCTCCTGGTGACCATTCCCACGCTGCAACTTCTCCATGACCGGACAGGGGAGCTTCTCTCGACCGACAGAGTGTTTTGACTCGCGCCGGCACTTTCGCAGGGCGGCTTTCAGCTCCGTTTGCAGGCTCAAAAGTTCTTTGATCTTGTTCTCAACCCCGGCGAGATGCTGGTCGAGGAGTCTCTGGACGTGTGGGCAGCCCAAAGATTGTGACCGCCGGAGTACCAGCAGCTCGCGGATCTCCCGCAAAGAAAAACCCAGACCTTGGGCCCTACGGATAAAATCGAGGTCTCGAAGTATATTGGGGTCAAACACCCGAAATCCGCCGTCGCTTCTTACAGGACGTGTCAGTAAGCCTTCCCGTTCATAGAAGCGAATTGTGTCGATGCTGAGCCCCGTTTCTTTGGCCACCTGGCTAATGTACAAGCCCTCCCGCATGGCTCTTTATCTCCTTCCGTAACAAGCCTAAGCTCTGAAGCCGACTCCAGAGTCAAGTGCTTTTTTTAGCTTGTTTGGAAGCGCTTCATCCTGTCTTGGCAGAAAGTCCACCGCGAGTTTCTGGATGGCACGCTGGCCAGCGAGTTCGACCGCAGCGACCGCGAGGAGATCAACACCAAGCTGCAAGACGCCGAAGAAGCGGCCAAGGATGAGGTTTGGGCCTCCTATCGTTACCTCGTTTTGCAAGAGCCAGCGCTTGCACATGTGCGCTGAGTTTCCTACCGAGGCAAAGTCAAGATCGAGTGGACCTAGGAAGGGATAGCTACTGGCGGAAGTCTTGAAGGCTCCTTGCGCCTGGAAGGGCGCGGCCACTGCTCGCCAGCTTATCGGTCAAACATCGGCAGACCCTTCGGAGTCCATGACGTAAACGAGAAAAGCCCGGGGGTGGCGTCTCCTATTTTGGAACAGGCGTATGGCGCCATTGCCGATTACCTCGCGCACCAGGAAGCGGTCGATCCCTACCTGGAGCAGGGGCGTGCTGAATTCCAGCGTCTGCGCGCAGATTCTCGCCGTAAGCACCTCGCCCTCTATGCACAGTTGGATGCGGCTCGCCGCTCAATGCCGGGTCCCCGTGCAGGAAACGACGCTTTCTGGCGGATGCCGACTTCAACGAAAAGATTATCCTTGGCCTTCGACGCCGGAAGCCCAGCGTCGGTTTTCAAACTGCGCGCCAAGGTGGCCTGCTGGCTCTGTCTGACCGAGAAGTGCTGGCCATGGCCGCTCATGAAAACCGAATCTTGATCCCACACGACCGGAAGACGATGCCGGCCCACTTCGCAGGTTTTCCAGCAACACAATCAAGTCCGGGCCTAATCATTGTGTCGCGGGAAACCGACATGGGGGCGGTCATCGAAAACCTACTGCTTATTGGGGCTGCCTCGACTCTGGAAGAGTGGCGGGACAAGATTGGCTTTACCCCGTTGTGACGGCGTGCGCAGGGCATGCTCCTGCAGCTGCCTGGGTTGGCAAATCAGGGAGCGTTGCAAAAATCCTTCCCAGCCTGCGCAGCAGGCGCTCCATTGTGGGCGGAATCGCCGCCGTTTTCCACAAATTCACGGAGACGACTACGGGCGCCGCCTGCATCACGCTCAAACCAAAAGTGCGTAGTGGCACCGCCGTAGACAAAAAATGGAAGGCAATGAAAATATGGACGATATTGATGGTGACGGATAAGGCGGAGCTACCTGCGGAGCAGAAGGCTGCAGGTTCGAATCCTGCCAGGCGTACCGCCTATTTTCTTCAGAATCAGGATCCTTCCACGTTCGGCCGCCGCCAGAATCATCCGAAATGGACAAGAGTGCCGGAGAAGAATTCCATCAGGTTGCCTGCCCATAGCGAAGTTGACCACGCGCTCGTTTTCGGCGCAGTTGAGTCCAGGGGCCGGCAACCGGTTTTCGAATCCGGGATATGCAGACTGAAATGCTTGAGATCCACTGGAGACTTGAGCGCTGGCCCGGTTCCCCGCGGCTAGCCTAACGCAATCGCAAACAGGATTTAGGTATTGCCTGCCGCACTCTTCCTGGTTGTGGAATCGCGGTGATTGGGCATGGCGAAAGAAACGCGAAACAAATCCTGTTGACCCGTGACCAAGATTAGGTTAAGTTTCCCCCATATGAGCGTCCCGATCGATACCATTATCGCCGGAGACTGCGTTACGGTTCTAGAACGCCTCCCTGAGGCTAGTATCGATTTGATTGTGACCTCTCCCCCGTATGCCGACCGGCGCTCAAAAATCTATGGCGGGATCAAGCCCGACGAATATGTGGACTGGTTCGTTCCGATCGCCGACGAACTGCGCCGAGTGCTTAAGCCGAGCGGATCGCTGATCCTCAACATCAAGGAAATCGTGGTTAACGGCGAGCGGCACACGTATGTCCTATCGCTGATCCTGGCCATGCGGAAGCGAGGATGGTTGTGGACAGAGGAATACATCTGGCACAAGAAGAACTGCTACCCGGGGAAGTGGCCCAACCGGTTCCGCGATTCCTGGGAACGGTGCCTCCACTTCACCAAAGAGAGGCGCTTCGCCATGTACCAAGAGGCGGTGATGGTGCCGATGGGCGAATGGCGTCATTTACGCCTCAAGACCCTGAGCGAGACCGACCGCGCTCGGGACCCTTCCCGCGTGGGTAGCGGCTTCGGCAAGAACGTCTCGAACTGGGTTGGCCGCAAGATGGCTTACCCGACCAACGTCCTGCACCTGGCGACCGAGTGCGGCAACAAGAATCATTGCGCCGCGTTCCCCCTGTCCCTTCCAGCGTGGTTCATCCGCTTGTTCACGAGACCGGGCGACTTAGTATTGGACCCGTTCGTGGGCTCGGGCACGACCGCTGTTGCCGCCCGGCAGTTGGGAAGGCACTATATCGGTATTGACATCAATCCTGAATTCTGCAAGATCGCCCAGGAGAAGCTGCAGCCTCGCCTGAGGAGGAGACCCATCCATGGCCGGAATCGAGGTTCGATACCGCCAAGACTGGCTCCACACCCAACGGATCGACTTGCGCATTCGAGTCCTGTTGTGCCCTCCCTACCGTCCTGCTGATTCCTCCGGATTGAGCGGCATGATGCTTCTCAAATGATGCGGAGTCGTTTAGCGACGCGCTCTAGAATTTCCAGCGCTTGCTGCAGTTCGTCCTCGGTGTGGGTGGCGGTGACGATGGTGCGGAGGCGGGCTTTACCGTGCGGAACCGTTGGGTAGCCGATCCCCTGGGCGAAGACTCCTTCCTCAAAGAGTTCCCTCGAAAATCGATGGGCGAGCGCCGCATCGCCGACGATGATGGGTGTAATCGGGGTTTCCGACGCCCCGGTGTTAAATCCGCGGTCTTCGAGGCCGGCTTTAAAGAACTTCGTGTTCGCCCACAGTTGTTGCACGAGCTCCGGCTCGTCGTCGAGCACCTCAAAAGCCGCTAGGCAACTGGCCGCGACTGAGGGAGGATGGGAAGTGGAAAACAAGAACGGGCGCGCGCGGTGGTATAGAAAGTCGATGGTGTCGCGGGTCGAGCCGACATAGCCGCCGAGCACGCCTATGGCTTTGGACAGCGTCCCCACCTGAATGTCCACGCGGCCGTGGAGTCCGAAATGATCCACGGTGCCTCGTCCGTTGTGCCCCAGCACCCCGGAGGCGTGGGCGTCATCGATCATCATGATGCAGCCGTATTTCTCTGCAAGGTCCACCAGCTGGGGCAGCGGCGCGATGTCGCCTTCCATCGAAAAAACGCCATCGGTGATGAGAAGCTTGCGGCCCCCATGAGAGGCCAGGCCCTTCAAAATCTTCTCGCACGCTTCGACGTCCCGATGGGGATAGATCTTAATCTCGGCGCGCGAGAGTCGGCAACCATCGATGATCGAAGCATGATTCAGCTCGTCAGAGATAATTACGTCTTCCCGGCCGAGGATGGCGGCAACGGTTCCGGCGTTGGCCGCGAATCCCGACTGGAAAACCACGGAAGCCTCGACGTTCTTGAACCGGGCAATCTTTTCCTCGAGCTGCATGTGGATGGCCATGGTTCCGGCAATGGTCCGGACTGCTCCGGACCCGACGCCAAATTCCTCAACGGCCCGGACGGCCGCTTCCTTGAGCTTGGGGTGGGTGGTCAGTCCGAGATAGTTATTGGACGAAAGATTGATGACCTCTTGACCGTCGAAGTTGCACACCGGGAGCTGCTCGGTTTCTAGAATCCGCAACTTCTGATAAAGTCCTTGCTCTCGGAGTCGGTTCAGTTCGTCGGTTAGATATTCTAGTTGGGCTTTGGGCATGGAAACCTCGGGAAACTGAATTCAAAGTGATCGGCCCGAAAGAGTGGTGCCTCAAATCGTGAGACATAGGGTCTGCCGTCCGCCAAGACATCGGCTCCGGGTAAAGGCGAGTATGACGGACGAACGCCCGGAATGTAAAGCAGATGAAATAGGATAGCTGGACGTGCGACAATTGCCAAGGAGCGCGATCGATGGATAACAACACAGTTCGCGGGATTTCGGCTCGACATTCAAGACGCCGCAGCGCAATGGCGGCCACGTTGGTGGTCAGCACGCTTGTGGCCGCGGCGACGTGCTTGGCCGGACCACGGTCTGACCCTCCGGCGGCGACCACTGGCGAAGTCCGTGAGCCGTGGACGAGTGCCGAGGTGATGGATATTCCGAAACTCGCGAGACTTCTGTCCGATCCGCACGCCGCGCGGCCCCTCATCCTCTGTGTCGGGTTTCCACTTCTATTCGACAGCGCCCATATTCCCGGAGCGCGGTTCGCCGGACCGGCCAGCGAAGCGAAAGGCCTCGACGAACTGCGACGGGCGGTGGCGCGTTGGCCCCGGCAAAAGGCGATCGTGCTCTATTGCGGTTGCTGTCCGTTTCGCGAGTGTCCAAACATTCGGCCAGCCTTCAAGGCTCTGCGCACGATGGGATACGTAAACCTCATGGTTCTCCGCATTCCCCGCAGCTTCGCCCAAGATTGGGTAGAAGCTGGTTTACCCGTTGCCAAGGATGGCGGCGGGAGCCAATAGCGCCGATCCGGGCCAAGGTTGAACAGGCGGACGCACCCCCGGTGAGGCTGGGGAACGGCGATCAGTCCAGACGCTCGCGGGGTCGCGGGGCGAAAACCGCATTTGCCACCCTCATGGTACCGGCCGACGGTTAAACATCCTGCCGCCGGCCGGTATATTATGGAAATGGAGAAAGCTTCAGGCGATTGAGTAACTGTTTATGACATCCGGGAGTTCCAGCGTGGGCACCGCCTTCATAACCCAAGACCTCGCGCTTCCACCTTCGGGGCGCGAATTGGAGGCCGAGATTCGCCACCTGAAGCGCAAGCTGAATGCGGTCATCCTTGCCCATTTCTACCAGGATTCCGAGATCCAGGAGGTCGCGGATTTTATCGGGGACAGTCTGCAACTGGCCCAGCAGGCGGCGCGGACGGCCGCAGATGTCATCGTTTTTGCCGGGGTCCACTTCATGGCTGAGACGGCTAAGATTCTCAATCCCGCGCGGCGAGTATTATTGCCGGATCTCAACGCCGGTTGCTCGCTCGCCGAGAGCTGCCCGCCGCACCTCTTTAGGCCGTTTCGAGAGCATTACGCCGACCACCTGGTGATCAGCTACATCAATTGCAGCGCGGAAATCAAAGCGATGAGCGACGTCATCTGCACGTCCAGCAACGCCGACAGGATCATCGCCCAGGTGCCCCGCGAGCAGCCGATCCTGTTCGGCCCGGACCGGAACCTGGGCAACTACTTGATCCGCAAAACCGGGCGGCCCATGAGGTTGTGGCAAGGCTTCTGCATCGTGCACGAGACGTTTTCCGAACAGAAACTGTTGCGGCTGAAGTTGCGCCACCCTTCAGCCCAGATCCTGGCCCATCCGGAATGCGAAGAACGCGTCCTGCGCCATGCGGATTACATCGGCTCAACGACCGGCCTGCTGAATTACGTGAGGGAGAGTCCCGGCCGCGAATTTATTATCGCCACCGAGCCCGGCATCATTTATCAAATGAAGAAAGCGTGTCCAGAAAAGACTTTCATTCCGGCCCCGCCGGAAAACTCCTGTGCTTGCAATCAATGCCCGCACATGCGGCTCAACACGCTGGAAAAGCTCTGGCTCTGCATGAAGAACGGCGCTCCCGAAATCAGTATGGACGAGGACTTGCGCCTCCGCGCTCTCCGCCCCCTCCAGCGCATGCTCGACCTGAGTGCGTGAGGCATTTCGGCCCGCGGAGGGGTTCGCTCATCCCGCCCGCTGGTGGGGGCAGGCCTGTGATAGCGTCATGATCCCTTCACTCCAGCCCGTTCGGGCGCTGGGACTTGATCTGGCTGCTCATCGCGAGACGCTTCGATCCTTTCTGAAGGAAGATTTGGGACGCGGGGATCTCACGACGGTGGCCGTGGTTCCCGGTGATCCGACGGTTTCGGCCCGGCTGGTGCCCAAAAGCCGAATGGTACTGGCCGGCCTGGAACTCTTTTTTGAGATTTTCCGGTTGCTCGACGAACAGGCAGCCCTGGAGGCGCAGCGCCGGGACGGCGACAGGATCGAGCCCGGTGAGGAATGCGCCCGGCTCCGAGCACGCGCTCGCGCCCTGCTCAGCGGGGAGCGTGTCGCCTTAAACCTGCTCCAGCGACTCAGCGGGATTGCCACGCTGACCCGAACGTACGTGGAGGCCGTCTCTGGCACCCCGGCACACATCCTCGATACGCGCAAAACCACGCCCGGGCTGCGGGTCTTCGAAAAATATGCCGTCGTCGCCGGCGGAGGCGTCAATCACCGCCTCGGATTGGACGACGCCATCTTGATCAAGGAGAATCACATCCGCCTGGCGGGGGGCATCCGCCCCGCCCTATTAGCGGCGCGGGCGTCCCGAGGCACGGCCCGCTTCATTGAAGTCGAAGTCCAGAGCCTCGAAGAATTGGACGAAGCGCTGGAGCCGGCGCCGGACGTCATCCTGCTCGACAACATGACCCCTGAGCTCGTCCGCACCGCCATCGCGCGCGTCCGGGCGCGGAACCGAGAGATTCTCCTCGAGGCTTCGGGCACGATCACGCTGGACAATGTCCGCCGGTATGCCGAGGCTGGCGTAGACTGGATTTCCGTAGGCGCGCTCACCCACTCGGCTCCGGCGGCGGATTTAAGCCTGGAGATTGAGTGATCGATGCCGGACTCCGACCTGAAAACCGACCTGCTCATCGTTGGCAGCGGGCTAGCCGGCTGCGCCGCCGCCTGGGCCGCGGCCCGGAAGGGAATTGAGGTTACCGTCATCACCCGCTCAGAGCGGCCTGAAGACAATAACACCTCGTGGGCGCAAGGCGGCATCATTTACGAGGGCAAAAATGATTCCCCCCAAAGGCTCGTCGAAGACATTCTCGCTGCCGGAGCCGGCCTGAGTTCTCCGGAAGCAGCGTGGTTGCTGGCCCGGGAAGGCCCCCGGCTGGTGAAGGGCATCTTGATTGACGAACTGGGCGTCGCTTTCGACCGCCTGCCGGATGCCTCCGGCGAATGGCACCTGACCTCCGAAGCCGCGCATTCGGTGCCCCGCATTCTCCATCACAAGGACCAGACGGGCTCGGCAATCGAGCAGGCCTTCCTCGAGCGGGTCGTCTCCCATCCGAAAGTCAAATTGATGGCGGCCACAACCGCCGTCGACCTGCTCACCGTCTCCCATCACTCGGAGGAGCCGCTCGACATCTATAAGCCTCTCACCTGCGTCGGCGCTTACGTGTTGCATCAGCCCAGCGGCGAAATCTTCCCTATTTTGGCGAAAGAGACCGTGCTGGCGACGGGAGGCTTGGGCCGGATATATCTGCACACCACCAATCCTCCCGGGGCCGTCGGTAGCGGCATCGCCATGGCCAGCCGCGCCGGGGCCCGTTGCATCAACATGCAGTATGTGCAGTTCCATCCCACCACCCTCTATCACCCGAGCGGCCGATTTCTGCTTTCCGAGGCCATGCGGGGCGAGGGAGCGCGACTGGTGGACAGCCGCGGTCGGGAATTTATGCACCGCTTTCACCCGCAGGGTTCGCTGGCGCCGCGCGATGTCACCGCCCGCGCCATTTACCAGGTGATGCTTGAAACCGGCGAGCCCTGCGCCTACCTGGATATTTCTCATCGGCCGGCCGAGCAGGTGCGCGAACGCTTTCCCGCCATCCATGCGCATTGCCTGACCCTGGGAATCGACATCACGCGGCAGCCCGTCCCGGTAGTACCGGCGGCCCATTACAGCTGTGGCGGCATCGCCGTCAACGAATGGGGTCAAACAAACCTTCTGCGCCTCCGCGCCGTCGGCGAAGTTTCCTGCACCGGGTTGCACGGCGCCAACCGCCTGGCCAGCACCTCCTTGCTGGAATGCCTCGTCTGGGGGACACGGGCCGGAGCCCACGCCGCCGACGGCGTGCTTCGAGGCGAGGATTATTATTTTCCCCGTATCGTCCCGTGGCGTTACGAACACGAGAGCGTCGACCCCGCCCTCATCGCTCAAGACTGGCTGACCATCCAGCAGACCATGTGGAACTATGTCGGCCTCATCCGCAGTGAAAAACGCCTGAACCGCGCGTACGAATTGCTGCGGGAACTGGACGCGGAGATTTCCCGGTTTTATGAGAAGGCGGAAGTCACCGATGCCATCATCGGGCTGCGCAACGGCATCCAGACGGCCCGCGTGCTGCTGCTCGCCGCCAAAGAATGCCGCCAGAGCCGAGGCTGCCATTACCGGATTGATTGAATCCTGGGAGCGGCTCGATTCCTGAAGTCGTTCCCCAAGGGATGGTTTCTCGGGTCGCCGGAGGCGGATTCAGGGAATGCCCGTGCGCTGGACCGTTTCGTTGCAGGAGAAGTCGGTGCCACCGGAGCCGGTCCGGCCGGCCGCCGAAACCCGATAGGCGCACGGCTGGGCAACGTACTCATTAAGCTGGAGATAATCGGCGACGATCAGGTAACTTGGGCCATGTCTCCCCTGTATGGCATTCCGGCAGCCGCCCGCGCCGCCATTGGCCACGGCGCGCCGGATGAGCGGTTACCCAGCTCGCTGAGCGGAACGTGACTTGATCAGCCAAAGGGCAAACGGCCTGGGGGCCTCCGTCTCGCGCCCATCCTGTTTTACTACACTCATCGGACCTGACGGAACCGTTCCGGCGTCTGTTTCATCATAATATTTGCTGACCGATTAAAGTGCTATGAGCACGAGCTTGGAGCGACAACGGCAGAGCGTCAACTTGGTCGCCCGATAAGGCTGTGACAGGTTGAATCAGACCAAAGGAGGTTCGGTTGAGCATGGAAAAGCCACTCACCATTCTCGGCATTGCGGGCAGCCTGCGCAAGGCCTCTTACAATCGTGGAGCTTTACGCGCCGCTCAGGAACTAGTTCCCGAGGGCGTGCAACTTGAAATCTTCGATCTGGACGGCATTCCCTCGTACAACCAGGATGAGGAACAGAACCCTCCCTCTCGCGTCTCGCTTTTGAAGTCGCGCGTTCGGGCCGCCGATGCCGTCCTGTTCGCCACGCCGGAATACAATTATTCTATTCCCGGAGTGCTGAAGAACGCGCTCGATTGGGCCTCGCGCCCTTATGGCGATAGCGCCTGGGATGGCAAGCCGGTCGCCGTCATGGGTGCCTCCGTGGGCCCAATCGGCACGGCGCGCGCCCAGTACCATCTTCGGCAGTGCTTTGTGTTTCTCAATATGTATCCCCTCAACCGGCCCGAAGTTATGATCACCAATGCCGCCGAGCGTTTTGACGGTGAGGGGAACCTGACGGATGAAAACACCCGCCGGCATATCCGCGCGCTGCTGGAGGCGCTAGCCAAGTGGACCCAGCACCTGGCAGAAGGCCGGCGCGCTGCTGTCAGCCGAGCATGACTCTCGGCGAGGACATGCTATCCGTTTCTTTCACCACCTGAGCCGAGTCCAGAGGTGCGGTGCGCACAGTCAGGCGGGAGCCAAGGAGAGGATTTCGCGTACCGTCCGGGTGTTATCGCCGACTTGATCGGAGAAGCGAGAGCACATCCCGATAATGACGGCGTCACCGGGCTTGATGTTCCGGTAGGCCCATTCGATGGCTTGCCGCACCTGGATAGCTGATTGGCAGCGGCGGCCAAGACTTTATAGGCCAAACAGGGCCGCTCAACTCGCCGAATCACGCTGCACATGCGCGGCGGGCCCGAGGCCAGATAAACCTCGCCGACTGGCTCAATCCCGAACTCCTTCTTGAACTCCTCGGGGCGGCGCGTTTGATAATAGAAGGCGGTCATGTAAAAGTCCTGAGACCACCCCTTCGCCTCGAGCGCTTCCAGAATCAACGGATTGTGTGTCGAGATGCCCGCCGCCAGACCCCAGTCATGGACGCGACTGATGAATTCCTTGATCAGATCCAGCCGGCGCGCTCTGAAAAGTCGGTCAGTCGCAGCGCCGTGATGAGCGATCCCGATCGGCTGCAACCGAGCGGCAGCGTCCACGCACTTCAGCATTCGGCTCGCGATGCCCCGCGGTGTATCGGGGAACCTCTCCTCGAGATGCCAGCCGGCGGCTAGGCAAATCCATTGTATCGTGCATCCGGCGTCGCGGATTTTCTGGAACTGCTCGGACATGTGCGTGCTGTAACTGGCTTGCCACGCATTGATGCCAGCGTGCTCACAATCGAGCAGCAATTTGACGATGCGCTCGTCTGTAAACCACTCTGTCATGTGCTGGTCAAACAGGCGGTTGAAATGCGAGTACCCGTAAATCGGGTTACTGCCGACAATGAGGCGGGTGACCCGGTGCGACGCGATCGAAATGGCAGGGAGCATCGCCGCGCTCCCGCTTTGATCGAGGGTCCGCGCGGCCGTCCCGGCGGCGAGCGCGGTAGCACCCTTCAGAAACTGGCGGCGGCTCGTGAGGCCGCGGGTGCGTTCCGTACCCTTCCCGCCGCCGGAGTGTTTCCTGGCCATCGGCGTTCCTCACCCTAAGTCGCGGTTCCCAAGACCATACGAGGTCTGGGCACGACCCGTCAACCGCCGTGCGCTCCGCCAGCCGCGACGCGGAGCCCTACGGGGCGGCCGCTGGCAGCCGCGGATGATAGTCCGGGTATGGCGGGCGCGGATAGGTCTCCGGCGGATGTTTCTTGAGGAGGTCGAGGGCCACTTCAACCGCCTTTTCGAGCTGCGGATCGTGCCCGAGGCGCACCAGCTTCGGGTCCATCTCCACGGCATAGTCGGGCGCAATCCCGCGGTTCTCCACTTCCCATTCGCCCTGGAGACCGTAGATCGCCCAGCGAGGCGCGGTCACCCGCCCGCCGTCGATCAACTCCGGATAGCCCCCAATGCCGACCAGTCCTCCCCATGTCGGATGCCCCACCAAGGGCCCGATGCCGGCCTTGCGAAAGTACCACGGCATGGCGTCGCCCCCGGAGCCAGCGAATTGGTTGATAATCATGACCTTGGGACCGTAGATCGACTCCACCGGCTCGGAATAATCTTCGCCTTCACGCGAGGCGACGCGGCTCATCGGCGGGCGGCGCAGGCAGTCGATGATGTAGTCGGCAAGTTGTCCGCCGTGATTAAACCGCTCATCGAGCACGGCTCCCGCTTTATCGATTTGAGCAAAATAGTACCGGTTGAAATTGCTGAAACCCCGGCCGGCGGTGTCGGGCAGATAAACGTAAGCTAACTTCCCGTGGCTCAGCTCGTCTACCTTCCGACGATTGCTTTCGATCCAGTCGAGGTTCCGCAGCCGATCCTCGCTAGCTACGGGAACAACGGTGACTTCCCGGGCACCCGAGCCGTCGGGGTTCGGTCCGACTCTGAGTACGGTCTGTTTGCCAGCCGTCTCCTGAAAGAAGCTGTAAACATTATCCGAGGCCGTGACCTGCCGGCCGTTGACAGCCAGGAGGTACTCACCCGCCTTAACGTTAACGCCGGGTTGGGTCAGCGGCGCGTGCAGATCGGGGTTCCAGTTCTCACCTTGATAGACTTTATCAAAACGGTAGCGCCCGTTCTCTATCTTGTAGTCCGCCCCCAAGAGTCCCACGGTGACCTTCGGCACGTCGGGCTCGGCTCCACCCCGCACGAACATGTGGCCAACGGACATATAGCTCAGCATCTCGCGGAACAGATAGTTCAGGTCTTCACGGCTGGCGACGCGGGCGAGGTACGGGGCGAACGTTCGCTCCGCTTGCGCCAAGTTTAATCCGTGATGGTGAGGATCATAGAAAAAATCGCGCTCGATGCGCCACACTTCGTGGTACATCTGCCTCCACTCGGCAGGCGGATCGACCTCAACCTCCAGATCATCGGTCTTGAGCAAGCCTTCGCCGGCCTTGGGAGGCTTATCCGAGGAGGCGATGTACCACTTTTTCTCCGCCGCCGTCTGATAAAGCATCTTCTCGCCGTCGGCCGACAGGGCGAAGGCCGCGATGCCATCGAGAATCTTCTCGGTTTTACGGGTCTTCAGATCAAACCGCTGCAAGGTCAACTGGGGTGGGCCCGGTTCAAGATCGACGGGCGACGCCTCCAGCAAGTACAGGATTCCCTCCTTTCCGGTGGCGAGGCCTTGGTAGTTCTGGGCGGGAATCGGGAGGGCCAGGACGCGCTGGCTGATATTCTCGAAATCGATGGCGACTTTCGGCGGCTCTTTGGGTTTTTCCTTTTCCTTGCCGGATGGTTGGGGACTGCCGCTGGCCGCTTCCTCCGTCTTCTGGCGGGCTTCTTCAGCCTCTTCGTCGTCACTCTCCGGCGCCAGCGGCGAAGGTAGGTCGCGACGCAGGACCGCCAGATACACACTCCGAGTGACGGGATGGTTTTCGCTGGTCATATCGAGCCATCCGGCGGTCAATCCCATATTGGTGCTCGCGGTGAAGTAGAGGTATTTGCCGTTTTTGTCGAAATGGGGGTAAAGCACGTCGCTCATACCGTCGGTGATCTGGGTGGCCCGCCCGCTATCGAGGGAGTAGACGAAGGCGGCGCGCAGATGATTGGTTAACTGTTTAGTGTAAGCCAACCATTTGCTGTCCGGTGACCAAGCGGCGTCGAACTGGTGAAGCGGTGAATCAAACCGATCGGTATCGACTTTGACGGGCGTCGGATGCTCTAGGTCTACGTACCACAGATTCAATCGCTTATCGCTGTATGCGATTTTTTTGCTGTCGGGCGACCAAGTCGGCGAATAGAAATAGGACGGCGGGCTGCCGAGGCTGATTTTGCGCACGTTCCCCAGGCCGTTTTGGGCACAGACATGCAGAGCATACTCGCCGGATTCGTCCGAGAAATAGGCGATCGATTTGCCATCGGGTGACCAAGCCGGGTCACGGTCGGCAACCGCCGGACTCCAGGTAAGGTTACGGATGTCGCCTTTCTTAGCGGGAACGGTCAATATTTCGCCGTGCGCCTCGAAGACCGCGCGCTGGCCGGTGGGGGAAATGCCAGCGTTGAGGATCTGTTTGGCTACTTTTTCGAAATGGGGTCGGACTTGCGGCATGTCGGCGGCAATCGTAACGTGGATCTCATGAGACCGATGTGAAGCGAGATCATAAAGATGAAGCGACCCGAACTGCGTGTAAACGATCGCATCCGGCCCAGCGGACGCGGACTTGATGTCGAAGCCGTCGTTCTTCACCACCTCGGCGACCTTCCGGCTCTCCACATCGTAGGCGAAAAGCGTCACCGGACCGTTACGGTCGGACAAAAAGTACACCGTTTTCCCAATCCACATCGGATTTTTGTCGTTCGAGTTGTCCCGGGAGACCTCTTCGACGCTTGAATCCGCCAGGTTGGCGACCCAAACCGGCGTCGTCTGCCCGCCACGATAATGTTTCCACTCCGGCTCCCACTGGAACACCGGCACGTAAGCCAGGTGGGTGCCATCGGGTGAAAAAGAACCCTCTTCCGCCATGGGAAGCGGCAGCTCGGCGGGGAAACCTCCGTCGACAGAAATGGTGAACAAGCGGTCGGGATCGGAGTAACTATTGCGGTGGGAGCGGAATAGGACGCGCTTACCGTCCGGCGTCCAGCCGACGGCGACATCGTTTCCGGGATGGTACGTGAGGCGTCGCGGTTCGCCTCCAGCCGCCGAGACGACGTAGACATCCTCATTACCGTCATAATTTCCCGTGTAGGCGATCAGGGTACCGTCGGGCGAATAGATGGGCCCGCTCAGCATTCCGGTTCCGGTTACCAGCCGGTGGGCTTCGCCTCCGTGGCGGCTCACCGTCCAGATCTCGCCCCCGTAAGCAAAAGCAATCTCGGTCTTGCTCACAGTGGGCGATTGCAGCAGCAGGGGCTCGCGGCTCTGGCCCCAAAATGTGGTCGAGAAGACTAAATAAAAGACCCAGCTTGCCATGAGGCGACGCATAAGGGCTCCCCTTCCGACGGATCGCATGAGTTCATTGCGGTACTACCTGCAGAGTCAGACGCGGCCCTGCAAGAGCCCACAAGGTAGCACGGTCGGATTTCAGCCCGCAACCGAAGCCTCGCCTGAACGGGTCTCGTGGGTATGCCACATTTGGCGGAGTACGCGTGGCCGGCCGTTTCATGCGCCCGCGCAACCACGGGCTAACGAGGAGCTCGGCGAAACGCCGCCTGAGGTGGTTCGGTAGGTGGGCTTACGGCGCCCCCAGCAAGGAAGCAATCGGCCGGCTCTGCTGGTAGCCGGTCGCCGGATGGTGACAATAAAAGACTCGCATGCGGCGCTCATCGAAAGCGGGAAGAACCATTTCTTCCCGAGCGTAGCTTTGAGGTTCGAGGAGCGCGAGGAAGGGCTTGATCTCATCTACCGGACGCCGCAAAACGTAACGCTGGAACTGCAGGTATGCGTCCTCGCCGAGAATGACGAGGGTATCGAGATTCGGGAACAGCCCCAACTCGTCGAGCAGATGCTGGACGCAGAACTTCAGCGCCCGGGATGGTACAGGCGCCTGACTCGAATGACATCGAATGGCATCCGTTAGGACGCACCGCGACCTGAATTCCGCAAAACTCGCCACACCCAGCAACCGATAGAGCCCGCTAATGAAACGGTCGGTCCGCTCCGAGCTGCGATAGAGAAAACTTTCCGGAATAAACGGACTATCGCGGGCGATCACGGCGATGCGGACGGCGCCGGGGTCAGGATAATACTGCCGGACGTACTTGGCCAGGAACTCGCGCGGCGGCAGGACGATCGGGGAAAGGGCGGCACAAAGTCGGCAACCCTCGATGCGCCGGCGAACCGCCTCGACCTCGACGCCCGCCCAGCGCCGGCCGGCGGCCGGGGTGACAACGGCACCCAAGGCGATGTTCAGCAGCTCTTCTGGGCCGAGTTCAGCGGGTCCGAGGATGCAATTATCGATCAGCCGCGTTGATCCCAGTCGCGCCGCAACCAGCGCCACCGAACCGGCAGCGACCTGCTCCACCGGCTGGAGCCGCCAGGGATCAACGATGGCCACATAATCGACCGCGATGCCGGCTTCACCTTCAAGCACTTTCCGCATTTCGGCCAAAATCTTCTCCGCCCGGGTCTCACCGTCGCGCACGAGTGACTCGGCGCGCCGCAGGCTGCGAGACAGCGCTGCGGCCCGCTCCCGTTCGTCGGCGCTCAAGTAGGTGTTGCGAGAACTTTCGGCAAGGCCAGTCGGCCCGCGCACGATCGGACAGACCACGATCCGCGTATCGATATTGAAGTCCTGAACCAGTCGCAGGAGAACGACGGCTTGCTGAAAGTCTTTTTGGCCAAAGTAAGCGGCGTCCGGACGAACAATATTCAAAAGCTTGACAACGACCGTCGCCACACCACGAAAGTGACGTGGGCGCAACTCCCCTTCCAGCCGGCGCGCCACCTCCGGAGGTTCGACCCACGTGTCGAAGCCGGCTGGATACATCTCCTCGACGGGAGGCGCAAACACAGCCGCGACGTTGAAGGGTTGGAGGGATTCGAGGTCTCGCCCCAGATCACGCGGATATTTTGCGAAATCTTCGCCGGGAGAAAACTGAGTGGGGTTCACGAAGATGGAAACCACGACGCAGTCGCATTGGCTCTTTGCCCTCCGCACCAGGCTAAAATGACCCGCGTGCAGCGCCCCCATGGTGGGGACCAGTCCGAGCGAGCGCCCCTCGGCGCGCACGCCTCGGGCGAAGTCGCGCATCGCCGTTACCGTGGTCAGCAGGCGCATCGGGATGGATTGACAGGCAGATACTCGGGCTATCCTGCGGTTAAAATTTTAGCTCGGCCCCGGAGAGCGCGTTGTCAGGCGTTTGACCGCTCTTTCACACTATCCTCGGCCACCGCGACGAAGCGACCGGCACCGCCTCCCTCACCAGCCTTCGATCTCATGCTGCGCCGAGGCACGCGGCCAGGCGACGAGCTACAGCTCCCCCAGGCTTAAGCTCCGACTCTCTCAAACAGCTCCCGCGTCGATGCCGGCCAGTGGTACGACTCGCGATCTTCCGGGTAGCGCCCCGCCAGCACGTCGCCGCGATAGCCGGTCAGAGCCTCGCGCACCACGTCGGTCACCCTCGCGTACTGTCGCACGAATTTCGGCGCGGTACCGAACCCGAACCCCACCAGGTCATGAAAAACGATGATCTGCCCGTCGCAGTCCGGACCGGCTCCGATGCCGATCGTCGGTATTCGCAGCCGCCGCGTGATCGACGACGCCAACTCCCGTGGAATCCCTTCGAGGACGATGGCAAATGCTCCGGCCTCTTCCACCTCCCGAGCATCGGCGACAAGCTCGGCGGCCGAGTCGGGCGTCCTCCCCTGCACACGGTACCCCCCGAAGGCGTGGACCGATTGCGGAGTCAAACCAATGTGTCCCATCACCGGAATTTCCGCCGCGACCAACGCCCGAATGATGGCGCTCCGCTTTCTGCCGCCCTCCAGTTTCACGGCCTCTGCGCCCCCCTCCTTGACATAACGGAGGCTCGCTTCAACCGCCTGCTCCGCGCTGACGTGGTAGGCTCCGAAGGGCAGGTCGGCCACCAAAAGAGCGCGCTTGACCGCTCGGCGGACGGCTCGGAGATGGTGTAGCATGTCGTCGATGGTCACCGGCAGGGTCGACTCGTAGCCGAGCACCACCTCTCCCAGGCTATCGCCGACCAGGACGACATCGAGGCCGGCTTCATCCACGAGCCGCGCGGTAGGGTAATCATAGGCGGTGAGGCAGGCGATCTTTTCACCTCGAAGCTTGCGTTCGAGGATCGAGGGGACGGTGACCTTGCTCACGGCCTCAGTTCTGGGGTCCATGGCAGCCTCCGAACGAAGAGTTTCACGTCAAAATATCGTGTTGTTAAGCCCGTGACCCTCTCCGTAGCGGGGATGTCGCCAGCGTTCGCGATACGCAGGCTGGGGAGCCCGAGTGGGCCCTCACTCGCCCGGACAGAGGGGGTCGCCCCCATTCTACCGCTTTCTGAGCTCGGCGGCGGAAATCCTTTTTTCAAACGGACGGCCAAACATCCGGATCGCGTCAGTCTCCGCCTCTCGACCCCAACGGCAAAAAATACTGCGTCCCCTTGACCGGTTGGCGGACCCGCTCGAGCAAATTTTCCAAATCCTGGCTGCGGTGAACGAAATCCATCTCAGATGTTTCCACCACCAACAGATCGCTCGATGTGTAATGATGGAAGAAATACTCGTAAGCCTCAACGACCGCCGCGAGATATTCGTCGGAGATCTGGTTTTCCGCTTCGATGTTTTTGCGCGCGATCCGGAGTCGCAGCGTCTCCGGTTTTGCCTGCAAGTAGATCACCAAGTCCGGGATCGGCAACTCCCCGGCCAGCAGCTCATAATACTCATTGTAAAGCTCGAGTTCGGCATCGTTCAGATTCAGGTAGGCGAAAATTTTATCCTTTTCAAAAAGGTAATCGCTCACAACCACGCGGCCGCCGAGAGTCGTCCGATCGAGTTCACGCCACTGTTGGTAGCGTTTCATGAGAAAGTACAGTTGGGTTGAAAATGCCGCGCCCGGCCGCTCGGCGTAAAAAGCCCCGAGAAACGGGTTGTTTTCTACGTCGGCAATGCGAACGCCCCCAAGCCGCTCGGCCAGAATCTGAGCCAAGCTGCTCTTGCCGACCCGCAAAGGCCCTTCCACCGCAATGAAG
Organism: Acidobacteriota bacterium; assembly: GCA_902812365.1. Lineage (GTDB taxonomy): Bacteria > Acidobacteriota > Terriglobia > UBA7540 > UBA7540 > CADDZC01. The sequence continues at coordinate 18,706 of CADDZC010000056.1, forward strand.
CCAGGCGGCGTGTATTGGACCGGATGAGACATCGATTGGCTGATACTCGACGGCCGACAAAGGACGCCCGCCTTTACCAAGCGGCGGTTTGCCCGCAGCTCCTCACGCTTCGGGTTTCACCTTGATGACCTGGCTTCGGTCCGCTGTTTGCCGTAACAGCTCCAGGATCGTTCGTTGGGTTACGGGCTCGCGCAGCGACGGCGCCAGTTCGGCGAGTGGAATTAAAACAAAACGCCGTTCCCCGAGCCGATCGTGAGGAACCCTCAAGCCGGGCGAACGGATCACCGAGTCGCCATAAAGCAGAATATCGATGTCGACGATCCGGGGCCCTTTCGGCGTTCCCGGCCGGCGGCCGAGCGCGCGCTCGACGGCCTGGCACCGGCGCAGGAGTTGCAATGGCATCCACTCGGTTTCCATTTCTGCTACACAGTTCAGGAACCACGGCTGGGCGTGATAATCGACGGGTTCGGTCTTGTAATAAGAAGACACGCGGATGGCCCGCACGCCTTGGCGGGCCAAATGTTCAAGGGCCATCGCTATGTTTCTCCGCCGGTCTCCGAGATTCGAACCGAGCGACAGGTACACGCGCTTCATCGCCTGAATGACCGGCGCCGGCTTTGGCGAGCGAGGGTTAGAGAGCTCGATCTCCGCTGCGCCAGGATCGGCGTCCATCACTCATCCCCAATCACTCAATGACCACGTCCACGCCGATCGCGTCGTGGTCGGATAAGGGTGTGGCTCGGCCCTCGCGCACGTCGTGGATCACGACAGGGTCGGCCGTGCACAGGTTTCGCGTGGCAAACCAATCGATCTTCAGAGGGCATACTCCGCCATGCTTTCGCAACGACCAGCGGATGAACACAAAACACCACCCCGGAACCCATTCCCCGAGGTTCTCGCGGGTTTTCGGGCATCCGGCGTCATAGGTCGTGGTCCGTTCTCCCAAGCGATTGCAGAGCCGGTAGTCAAAGCCCTCCGCCTCCAGCAGCTCGAAAAGACCACGCTCAAAGTAACGGTAGGGATACAAATAGTGGTTGCGGATGACATGATCCACGCCCATCAGCACGCGCCGCGCGAATCCGGCAATCGCAAAAAGCGCCCGCGACGAGTTGTAGGTGGTGGTATTCCAGTCTCCGCCGATAATGACCCGTCGGCAACGCCGAAGCTCGCCCAAAATCTGAGCCATCTGCTCCCGCCGGTGGCGTTGAGAGGAGTTGGCGTCCAAATGCACCGAGACAGCGGTCAGCCGGTAATTGGGGAAGTGGATATCCGCCGCAATCGCCGTCTGGGAGCCCAGGCGTTTCTCGCGCCCCGCCATCTTGTCAATACCGTTCCGGAGACGAATGAGTCGCACGTTGCCGATCGGGTAGCGGCTCAACAACGCGTTGCCGTGCAGCCCGAGATCGTTTTCACCTTCGGCATGGTACTCGACCCCGGCGCCCTTGGCCAGATTCAGGTAGCAGGGAGCAAACGCGTAATGCATCTCCAATTCACGGGCCAGCTCCCGCGCCACGGCGCGGTTCTTGGATCGCGCCATGCCCAGATCGGCTTCGGTCAGCAGGAGCACGTCGCACGTCCGGAGATACGGGTGAGAGCGCAAGGCGTCCATTTGGCCATCCAGCTCGATGCCGCGCTCGATGTTCCAGGCCAGAAAGCGATATCGCGGGCGCGGCGGGGCCGGGGCGCCCGCAAAGCCGCCGGTCTCGGGCGTTTCGAGCACGGTGCGAAGGTCGGCGGCAAGGGATTGATAGACCGGATCGGCTTGCAGCCGCGCCGTCGAGCCGTGTCGGGCCAGTTCTCGCAGGTGAGGCCGGATGCGCGTGCGAATCAGCTCAGACACCGCCGCGGCCGCGGGCGAATCGCCCGATCCATCCACCGCCGCCATCGCCGTCCGGTTGACCTCGCTCGTCCTCATGCCCCGTTCCCCGATTCAGTCGAACAGCGTCGGAGCGCCTCGCGCCGGGACCGGCAGATTCAACAGCCGATAGGCCGACTCGTTCGCACGGCGACCGGCCTTGGTGCGGCTGACAAACCCTTGCTGCAACAGATAAGGCTCGACCATATCCACCAGGGTGTCGACCTCCTCGTTCAGGGTGGCGGAGAGCGCCTCCACCCCCACCGGCCCTCCATGATAAGTTTGGATGATGGTCGAAAGAAATCTGCGGTCCAGATCATCCAGCCCCAGCTCGTCCACTCCTTCAAGCTGCAAAGCATTGCGGGCAATTTCCGCCGTGATGTCGCCGCGGGCCTTCACTTCCGCAAAGTCGCGGACGCGCCGCAGAAGCCGGTTAGCGATCCGCGGCGTCCCGCGAGCGCGCCGCGCGATCTCGGCCGATCCCGGCTCGTCAATTCGCGCTTGCAGAATCCGCGCCGAGCGCAGGATGATTTCTTGGAGCTCGTCGACACGGTAAAACTCGAGGTGATAAAAGAGCCCGAAGCGGTTGCGAAGCGGTGCCGAAAGGCTGCCGGCACGGGTCGTGGCCCCCACCAGAGTGAATCGCTTGAGCGGCACGTTGATCGTCTTGGCGAACATGCCCTTGTCCACCACGAAGTCCACCTTGAAGTCTTCCATGGCCGGATAGAGGAACTCCTCGATGTTGGCGGGCAAACGATGGATCTCATCAATAAACAGGACGTCGCCTTCCCCCAGGTTGGTCAGAATTCCCATCAGATCGCCCGTGCGCTCGAGGGCCGGCCCGGAGGTCGTCGTGATCTTCGAGCCCATGACGTTGGCGATGATGTAAGCCAGCGTGGTCTTCCCTAAGCCGGGAGGACCGTAAAAAAGAGCGTGTTCGAGCGGCTCGCCCCTTCGTCGCGCCGCTTCGAGGGCAATCTGCAGCTTTTCCACCACCTTCGTCTGGCCGATATACTCGGCCAACGTGGGCGGCCGAAGCGTGCGATGAAAGACCTCTTCTTCCGAAGAGATCAACGTGGGCGACACTAAACGTTCGCGCATAGAAAGGAAATCGGCGTCGGAAGCCGAAAGAGATCGGCCGGATTCGTTAACGGCTTGATCCGCTTCCTCGGCTGGCTTCTCCCGCTTCTCGATTTTCAAAAATCTTACGCAGAACCTCCTCGACCGTCTTCAGATTCTTGTGCCGGGCGAAGACCTCGCCCGCCATGCGCTGGGCCTCCGCCCGCGAATACTCGAGCTGCTCGAGTACCTGCACGACCTCCGCCTTGAGCTCTCCGATCGGCTCCTTTTCGACCGAGAGGGGCTCGTCAGGTCGCGCCAGGGCGAACTTAGCCATCTTGCCGCGTAACTCGGTGATAATCCGCTCCGCCGTCTTCGGCCCAATGTGGGGCAGCTCCTTAAGAAACAGCGCGTCCCCGCGCTCAATGGCCAGGGCAATCTCATTCAAGGGTTGCACGAGACACTTGAGCGCCTTCATGAAGCCGACGCCGGGGACGGTGGTGAAGGTCTCGAAGAACTCGCGGTCTAGCGGGTCGAGGAAGCCGATCAGTTTCGGCGTCAGATGCCCGCCTCCCAGACCACCGTCAATGTAGTAGATGGTGTAAAGCGTCAGCGGATTACGCCGCTCGGCTTCCGGTGTCTGTCGCAAGCGCAAAGCGATACCGGAAGGCACGAACACTTCGTAACAGAGAGAATCAATCTTGAGCAGAAGTGAGTTCCGCCGGATGCGATCGTAGAGCACGTTTCCGGTGACTTCCGAGATCACGAACGACTCCTCTGTTCCCTATCGGCGCCTGCCGTTTCGTGGCTCCGGCAAGGAATTGACGTAACACAGAGCCGCGGCCAGCGCGTCCGCCACATCCGGCGGGTGGGGAGTTCGGCTCAAGGAAAAGTAATGCTGCACGGTCTTCTGCACCTGGAGCTTGGACGCGTTGCCGTTGCCCGTGACGGACTGCTTGATTCGCTTCGCCGGCACGCTCACCACCGGAATCCCGGCGAGCCGGGCGGCCAGACAGATCACCCCGCGCGCATGCCCCATCAGGATTGACGTGCGGGGATAGGTGGCATGCCCGTACACTTCCTCCAAACACATTGCTTCGGGCTTCAGCTCGCGGATGATTTCGCTCATGGACGCGAACAGGGTCTGCAAACGGGCCGGTAGATTATTGCCCCGGCTCGGGGGAACCCGGATCACTCCGGCTTCAACCAAGGTCGCTTCCCGGCCGTCGCGCTCCACGATGCCGTAGCCCGTTATGTTTAGCCCGGGATCGACGCCGATGATGCGGATCGGAACCTGTCCGGTCATGCTAACAAATTGTAACGGGATTCGATGAAAGTCGAAAGGTGGAACTGCGGCGTGCCGCGGGCAGTTGGGCCCGCGCACCGGCCGCCGCGTTGGGGAAGCCCGGGCCGGGTCGGGAACCATTCCCATCCCGGTGCGCTTCCCCGCCTTCTCCCGGTGTGGCTACTTTGGAAACGTAAATCTCAGTTCCCTTCCCATCTCAAACACGGGCTTCCGGCGGCGCCGGATCAGAGCCGCGTGTTCGGAGAGGGCCGTCACGAGCAGCGGCATAGCAATGGTCGAGTCGCAATGGCAATCCACAAACTTGGCGTCGGGAGCGATTTTGCCCCAACTCTGAGCCTCAGAGAAGGTGCAACCCGACAACCCCCCCCAGTGCGGAGCGTCCGTGATGACCTGGATGGCGTACTTGTGGCCATGTTCGGCGTTGCGGATGAAGGCGGCCGTCACTTCCGTCTGATTCGTAAAGTTTTTGGGGGTGCCGCCGCCGAAATAGATGACGGCGGTGGCCGGGGAGTCGGCGGCCAGATGGGCCGTTTCGAGGACATCGCCGATGACGTCAAAGGTGAACCGGTTCTTGCCAAGGTGCCGGTTTTCGGCGATGCCGATACCGATCGACGAATCGCCAATGGCGGGACAGTAAAGCGGCACCCGAGCCTTATAAGCGGCGGTCACAATGCCTTCTTCGCGGGCGCGGGGCGCAATGTGCTGCCCCAGCAAGTAGAGAAACTCACGCGTCGTGTAAGGCCGCGACTGATCGAGGGAAGCGGCAAAATCGCCCACCATTTCGTCCACCTTGCGGAATTCGGCTTCGTCAGCCAAGGTGTCATACACGCGGTCGAGCAGATTCTGCTGGAGGGCCACATCGTCAATTTGCGGCGAGCATTGATAATGGTAGCGACCCAGGCTTTCGTAAATGTCATGGAAAAAATTGGCGCCCGTCGAGACCAAACAATCGATCAGGCGGTTCTTGAGGAGATAAACCACCACCCGCCGCATTCCGGCGGGCACCATGGCGCCCGACATGCCCATCAGGATCATCACCCGATCCGCCAGCATCTCGCGCCAGATGCGATAGGCCGCGGCCAGCGTACGGCCTTGAAACGAGATACCCTGCATCTTCTCGAGCAGCGCCGCCGCGTTCTTGCGGCGGTCGATGGTCAGGGGCCGGGTGGGCACCGAGAGAATCTCCTCTCGCCGCAGGCGCCCATGTTTCGCCATGAAAGTCCTTCCTTTCAAGTTTCCAGGCATCGTCGCACGGGCCTTCGAGGAGGTGCCGGTTGCTTTCCGGCGGGCACAAACGAAGGGGACGGAGAGAACCGGTGTCGGCACCGGCTCGCCCGTTTTTTCAAGGACGAACGGGTTGACGAGCCAAGCCACGAACCGGCTCTCACCGCCGATGGCCATGGAACTCTCACTCATCCACCCCCAGCAAGATGGACGCCGCCAGCACGGTCGTCCAGAGGCCGCGCTTGTCGCCAATGGCCGACTGAGTGATGTTCATGGTCCGCACGATCTTATTGGAGATACGATAAATTTCCTTCTTCTCGTCCCAGCTTCGGTCCGGGTCGAATTCGACGCCGAGCGTGGTGGCAAGCATTTCCGCCGCTAATTCCTCGGCGTAATCGCCCGCCACCTCCTCGGTTTCGCCGAAGGAGTGATGCTCCGAAAGATAGCCGTAAGTGTTCCGGTCGGCGGGCAAGGCCACCCCCACCGAGGCGGCAATCAGGCGATGGGGTTCGCGGGTCGAGTTTTCACTCATGACAACGAACGTGACGGCGCCCGGCTTCAGTTCCTTCATCCCCTCGGCGCGGGAAATCAGCTTGCAGCGAGGCGGGAAAATGCTCGACACCCGAACCAGGTTGCAGGCGTGAATTCCCGCCGAGCGCAACGCCAATTCGAAACTCGTCAGCTTCTCTCGATGCTTCCCGACACCCTTGGTCAGGAACATCCTCTTCGGAACAAACATCCGGTGGCATCCAGGAAATAGGCGTCAAAATCCAGGCTCAGGCCATCCTGCGGCGAAGGAGCGAACCGGCCGCCTCGCCTCCGGCCCGGAATTCTCGATCCTGTTGCAAGCGACTCAACGTAACAAGAAGGCGAGAAAAGTGTCAATTGAATTCTCGACTCGGGCGGCGGCCGGTTCGCTCC
>CADDZC010000057.1 GCA_902812365.1 Acidobacteriota bacterium
GTTCACCCCCGCCGTTTCGCCCGCGCCAGCATCTTCGCCTGCGGTTGCGGCCGCGGGCGAAACGGCGGGGGTGAACGCGGCGGCGCCGCCCGCTGGGGCGACGACGTTGCCGGCCCTCGGCGAAGGCGACCTGACGCTTCAGGTGGCGACGACCGAGCGCGTGTGGCTGGCCGTTTCGGCCGACGGGAAGACGCTGGTTCAAAAAACGCTGGATCCCAATGTCGTCGAGACGTTTCGGGCCAACCATGACTTCGACTTCATCACCGGGAACGCGCAAGGCGTCATCCTGACGCTGAACGGCGAGACGTTGAAGCCGCTCGGCCGGTACGGCGAGGTCAAAAAGATCCATCTCACCAAGGCCGGCATTCAGAACCCCGTCTCGCGAGGAACGGACCATTCCGAAGACGCTCCGTGAAGCTCTGCGCGACGGCGCGGCCCCGCCCGTCATCCGGCGCAAGGCGGCGAAAGGCGAGGTGCCGGCGGCGCTCGAAGAGAAGATCGCCATCCTGGTGGACCTCGCCGGGCGCGACGAGGAACTGGGGGCGGTGGCGCTCGAGACCCTTCGCCGCTGGGACGGGGAGGAATTGAAGCAGGTGCTGGCCGACCCGGCCGCGCCCTCCGAAGTGCTCGACTTTGCTCTGATTCACCTGCTCGAGGACCGCCCCGAGCTGGTTGAAGCCTTGACCCGCAACCCCGCTCTGGGCCCCGAGTCTTTCGCGGCCGGGGCGGCGGGCTCCGCCGCGGCATCGCCGTCAGCTCCCGGGCCGGCGGAGGAACTTGACGCTTCCAGCCCTGAACGCCAGACGCTGTTGCAGCGCATCGCCGGGATGTCGGCCGCTCAGAGAATCCGGCTGGCCTTGATGGGGAGCGCGGAAGAACGCATGATCCTGATCCGCGACCCGAATAAGGCGGTGGCCCGCGCCGTGCTTCACTCGCCCAAGCTTTCCGACGTGGAAGCGGAGGCTTACGCCTCAATGAAGACGGTCACGGAAGAGGTGCTGCGGAGCCTGGCCATGAACCGCAGCCGGATGAAGCACTACCCGGTCGTCCGGGCGCTGGCCAACAATCCGCGGGCGCCGATCGACGTCGCGCTGCCTCTGGTGCCGCGGCTGAAGGATCGCGATCTGAAGGCCTTGAGCATCAACAAGAACGTCGCCGAGGTGTTGCGGGCGGCGGCGGCGAAGCTGTACCGGGAGCGGACGGCTCCGCGCGCCGCGGCGTTCCCGAAAAAGCACTGAGCGGGCGGCCGAGCCGGGGCGAAGCCGACTCAACGGAAATCGTGGGCAGGGATTGCGGCTCCGGTCACCGCCAGGGGTGAGACTCGTTCGGCTTTGACGGAAATCACACCGTCCTGGTTCTGCAACCTCCCTTCGATCAGCAGGAAAGGCTGGCTCACGAGCGTGAGGCGATCTCGCTCAAACAGGTCGGGAGCCACAATGACGTTGGCGATTCCGGTTTCGTCCTCCAGGCTTAGGAACACAAAACCCTTCGCGGTGCCGGGGCGTTGCCGGGCGATGACCGCGCCGGCGATGCGGACGGGCCTGCCGTGGGGAGCGCGCCCGAGCTCGGCGGCGGAGAGAACCCCCCCGGCTCTCAGGGCGGCCCGGCCATAGGCCATCGGATGCGGCCCGACGGTCAGCTCCGTTCCCGCGAAATCGGCCGCCAGCCGCTCGGTGGGCGTCATCAGGCCGAGCGGAGAGGCGGGCTCATCGGGCGCGGCGGCGGAACCGTTGGCGAACAGCGGTCCGGGGGGCCGCACGACCCGCTCCACTTGCCACAACGCCTCGCGGCGATCGCGGAGCGAAAGCCCCGGTTCGGAATCAGGGGGAGCTCCTACCCAGTTGAGCGCGCCGACTTCGGCGAGCCTGACCAGCTCGGATTTGCGTAAGATGGAGACGCGACGCGCCAGGTCGTCCAGGGATGCAAACGGGCAGCGGGCTCGCTCCCGCACGAGGGCGCGTGCCGCCTCCTCGCGCAGCCCTTTCACGTAGCGCAGGCCCAGGCGGACGGCGAGGGAATCCTCGTGCGGCTCGAGTGTGCAAGGCCAATCGGAGCGGGTCACGTCGATGGGCTTGATTTTCAGGCCGTGACGCTGGGCATCCTTCACGACGGTGGCGGGGTGATAAAATCCCATCGGCTGATGGTTCAGTAAGGCGGCCGTGAAAGCGGCCAGATAATGGCACTTCAAGTAGGCACTGGCGTAAGCGAGCAGGGCGAAGCTGGCGGCGTGCGACTCCGGGAAACCGTAGAGGGCAAACGAGGTGATGGAGCGAACAATCTCCTCCTGCGCGTCGCCGGTAATCCCCTTCTCATTCATGCCGCGCCGCAGCTTGGCTTCAATCTGCTTCATCCGCTTCTCCGACCGTTTGAAGGCCATCGCCCGCCGCAACTCTTCGGCCTCGCCACCTGAAAAGCCGGCGGCGATCATGGCCATCTTGAGGAGTTGTTCCTGAAACAAGGGGACGCCCAGGGTGCGGCGCAGAACCGGCTCGAGCGAGGGGTGGGGATAGGTCACCGGCTCGCGCCCCTGGCGGCGCCGCAAGTACGGGTGCACCATGCGGCCTTGAATCGGCCCCGGGCGGATAATCGCCACCTCGACCACGATGTCGTAAAAACGCTGCGGGCGCAGGCGGGGCAAGCATGACATCTGGGCGCGGCTTTCGACCTGGAACATGCCGATCGTATCGGCGCGCGCCAAGGCTTCATAGACGGCCGGGTCGTCGGGCGGCAAGTGCGCCAGATCCACGTTCTGCTGGTAATGCTGGCCAATCAGTTCGATCGAATCTTCGAGCACCGCCATCATGCCCAGCCCCAGCAGGTCCACCTTGACGATTTTCATCGCCGCACAGTCTTCCTTATCCCATTGCACGACGGTGCGGCCGGGCATCGCCGCCGGCTCGAGGGGCACCACGGAATCCAATCGGTCCTGGCAGATCACCATTCCGCCGGAATGTTGGCCGAGATGGCGAGGCAAATCCTGCATGCGCCGGCAAAGCTGCAGGAACTTGCGGAGGCGGCGGTTTTTCAAGTCCAACCCGGAGTCCCGGAAGCAGTTTTCCAGCTCGTCGCTTGCATCCCGGTGCTCCCCGGCGCTCATCCGGCGGCTCAAGCGATGCAGGGTTTCGGCGTCAAAGCCTAGGACTTTCCCGACTTCACGGGCCGCCAAGCGCCCGCCATAGGTGATCACGTTGGCGGTCATGGCGGCGCCCCACCGTCCATAGCGCTGATAGACATACTGGATGGCGCGCTCGCGCTGCTCCCCGGAAGGCAGGTCGAGATCGATGTCCGGCCACTCCTCGCGCTCCTCGGAGAGAAAGCGCTCGAAAAGCAGATCCATTCCCACCGGATCGACGGCGGTGATCCCCAAGGCATAGCAAACGGCGCTGTTGGCGGCCGAGCCGCGCCCTTGCGCGAGGATGCGGTGCTCGCGGCAAAACCGCACGATGTCCCAGACGATCAGAAAGTAGCCAGCCAGATTCAGCTTTTCGATCAGCGCCAGCTCGCGCTCGATCTGCTTCCAGGCGCGCTCATGATCGCGTCCGTAACGATCCAAGGCCCCTTCCATCGTGCGCTGGCGGAGGAAAGACATCATCGTTTCGCCTTCCGGCACGGGGTAAGGAGGGAACTCGTAACCTAGCTCTTCCAGCGTGAACTGCAACCGGGAGGAAAGAGCCTCGGTCTGAGCGAGGGCTTCCGGCAAGTCGGCGAACCAGCGGGACATATCCCTTTCCGATTTCAAGTACCGCTCGGCATTTTGCGCCAGAAGCCGGCCGGCGTTATCGAGCCGGCGATGAGTGCGAAGGCACGTCATGACATCCTGGAGCTCTCGCTGCTCGGGGGTCGCGTAGCAAACGCCGTTCGTCGCGATGAGAGGCAGGCGCAGCCGCCGGGCGATTTCGACGGCGGCCTGGTTGCACGCCTCTTGCTTGCGGTCGAAGTGCCGCTGCAGTTCAACATAAACGTTGCCCGAACCAAAGATTCCTCCCAGCCGCTCCACGCAGGCTCTTCCCGCTGCGATGCCGCCGCGAAGCAAGGCCGCTACCAAGGGGCCCTCCCAGCCGCCGGTCAGGCACACCAGTCCCCGGGCGTAATCCTTCAGCTCATCCCCGGTGACGGCGCCGTGTCCTTTGGAGGCCCGTAATTTCATCCGCGTGAGAAGCCGGCAAAGATTGTGATAGCCGGCTCGAGTTTCCACCAAAAGCGGATATCGAAAGCCATCCGCGCAGGTCACCTCAGCGCCGATGTGAGCGCGAACGCCGGCGTTTTTTGCTGATCCATGAAATCGTGGGGCACCATAGACGCCGTCGCGGTCCAGAAGCGCCACGGCCGGGATGTTCAGTTCGGCAGCCTGCGCCACTAAATCTTCCGGCACACAGGCTCCTTCTAAAAAACTGAAGGCTGACCGAGCATGAAGTTCTGCATACATGGTGATTGGGAAAGCCCGCGCTTCTCATCCCCCTATGCCGGTGAGGCAGGGGCGGAGAGCAAGACCGGCGGTCGTCGCCTTCTGCCCGACGGTGGGGTTTGCGAAATGGCGGCAAGCTATAGCCGATTTCACTCCCGGCCTGATTTCAGGCCATGCCTCGATCCGCGTTTTGGGGACGGCGCCGAAGTTAATCGTAGGAGGCCGTCACAAACCAGCCGCCGCTCTTCAGGTGACGACAGATGCGATAGAGCGCGCTCTCGACGAACGTCCAGGTTCGAGTGGACTTGCGACCGTGACCGCCGATTCCCCGCCTCCCGACGGCAAGCTCCACATCCCACTCGTCTTGCTGCCATGGGGTTTCAGTCCACCATTCGCCCGCCGTGCGCCACGGACCAGCAGCGGCGAGAACTTCACCGCGCAGTCCGTCGAAGTTTACGCGAACGGGAGACTCGTCGCGCATCTCGACCCTGGCCGGTCGCGGGGGACGAAAGATTCGCAATGCCGTTTGTCCGCCTCCTCCTGTCACCCCCGCGGCAGGCTGACTCCGGGTTTGCCTCCCGTTGCCTCTCTTCTCAAAAGGATTGAACCGAGCCATCTGGAACGCGTCCGGGCAGTGAGTGTCAAGCCATTCAGGGGATCCGAGGTTCTCTTCGCCCACAATCTTGCCGAGGCGTGCCAGGGTGATTTCCAACTTTTCGGGATTGGGGAAAACCGGCAGGAACAATCCACCCTGCATTGCCCGCGGTCTTGCCGCCTCCGCCTTGATCCTAACCTTCACGACCGCCGCGGCGGGAGGATGCGCGTTCAGATGGAGCTGGAGCAATTTCAGCAAAGCCTTGGAATTCAGAGAAGGAACCGGCAGGCGCAGCCGCTTTTTGTATTCCGGAGATGCGGGAATGCGAGGAGCTGGATTTTGCACCTGGCCAGCCTCCAACTCCAGATCGACAAGAAGCTCGGCGACAGCCTGAGCGCGCGCTGCCAGGCGAGCGCAGAGTCGATTCAGCAGCAAGCCCAGGATCAACATCAGGGATTCAAGTTGATCCACAGGATGATCCAGCTCCATGACCTCTTCAAACTGCAGTTTCGGGGGGGCGGGAATGAGCGGACAGAACGACCCGCCGCGCGCCAGGGCTTGGCATCGCACGCCCTCCTGCCCTAATCGCTCGGAGAGCGAAGCCGTGGGGAGCGAAGCCAGCGCCCGGAAGGTGCGCACACCCCAGCGATGCAAAGTCGCCAGCATTTCCGCTGGCGGTTCCAGCACTTCGAGCGGCAGACTGCCCAGGCGTTCCTTCTCTTCCCCGGGCGGAATCACCGCGGGCGAGTGGAAGCCGCGTGCCGCATGGAGAGCCGCCGCCGGGTTGGCCGCCACGGCGACACGGGCCGCAAAGCCCCATTCCGCGGCCCGCTGCCGCATTTGCTGCGCGGTTGCTTCGGGGGAGCCGAGCCGCTTTTCAAGCCCGGCCAGATCGAGGATGATCGTATCGGCAGCGCGATCTTCAACCCGAGGAGAAAATGAAGACCCGAGGTCCAGCAAGGCAGAATGGGCGGCCTCTTCTTGGGCACGAGAGCGCGATCGCATCTCGATCGGCACCCAATGGGCGGCTTCCTGAACGCTCCATCCCGGTTTAATTCCTGCCCGCAACGCAGCGCCGTTTGCCGCCATCACAAGGCCCGCCGTCTCATCCACCACGGCGAAAGGGCAGGAACGCAGCTCCGGCTGGGCGCGCTGGATGGCCTGAACGGTAAAATTCGGAATGTAGATGCAGGCGTAAATCATCGATCGTTCCAAGCCTCGTTCGGGAAGTTCCACGGGGTTCTCACGGAGAAGGAAGCCGGCGGCATGGTGGCGGGCGGTATGGGGAGGCGCGAACGGATGACCTCGGCACAGAGGCTCACTGCCCGCAACAATCGAGCAGGTTTCACCGAAGCGTTCGGCATCACTGACCAGTGCACCGCCTTTCGTTGGAGCCGAAGCACCAGCGACGCGCACGACTTCGCCGCCGGCTCTTGTTCCAGCACCAGCAAGGCGGTGGGGGTGCGTTCGATCGCGTGCCGGAAGCGAAACCAAAAGCTCAGCGGGACGCGGTGTAAGGCCGACGGCGGGATATCGCCGAGATCGAGCACGACCAGGCCGAATCCGCCGCTGTGGAGAAGCAAATCGGCCGCTGGAAAGGCCTGCTCCACATTCGAGCTCCGCACCCAGAGCAGGCGGCGCAGATCGGCTCCCCCCATTTGAGCCGAGCCGGGATCAAAGGAATGGCTGGCATCGACCCAGGCACAAATTTCCTCGCGAGCCGTCATTTGCGCCAGAAGGGAGAGAGCGAGACTGGTGCGTCCGGAAGAAGCCGGCCCGGCGATTACGGTCAATCCTCCTCTCGGCAACCCGCCCGTCAGCGCGTCGAGTTCCGGGAAACCCCAAGGAAGGAGCTCGACGGCCGGGGGCTCGGCCGCGGCCCCGGGCGAGGCGCCGTTCCACGGGAGTGGGGATTTCATATGGAGCGCCGCGGATTCCATCGGCCTGTTAACAAGCGAACAAAAAGCGAAAATCAATGCGGGACTCCGGCTTTCCTCAATTTCGCTTTTTATTCGCTCGATGAGATTGTGCGCGATCTCAGGCAGGATTGTCAAGAGGGCTTCGCCGGGTGAAGCTCGATCCTCGCTCTCAAGAACCGCCGCGAGCCCTCTCAGGCAACGGCCACAACTCCCTTTGCCCACCCGATGAGTCAGTGGCTTCGTCCACCGCCACCTCCTTCAGCTCGGGATAGTTGGCCACGAGCAGTTTCGGCACTCGCACTCGCGTGCCCGTGACGAGCGCTCTCAACTGCAACGCATTCACCACGCTCTTGGCCTCAAAGTGGTTGTTGGCGATCACGTAGACGCTTCCGGCGGCTTCCAGCATCTTCCTAATCCGGGCCGCCCACGGTTCCAGTTCGCCGCGGCTGTAGAGATAGTTGTAACGCTCCGCGACCGGATGATCTCCAAACCACTGCTGGTAATTCCTCCCGTGCAGGCGGACGTATCCGAGCGAGGCGGTGACGTATTCGCTCGGCGCCATCGAGCGCCCGATCACCGGCTGGTCAACGTTGCAGAGCCCCACGTTCATCTCGGCCAGCATTTCGAGCACTTCCGGTTGGTTCCAGGAGCTGTGGCGCACCTCGACGACGAGCGGGTATTCCCGGAAACGCCCGACGAGCGCGAGCAGATACTCCCGGTTTTCGGGCGTGTACCGGAAAGACCACGGAAACTGCAACAGGAGTGCCCCCAGCCGGCCGCCCTCAGCGAGCGGGGCCACGCCCTCTTTATAGGCGCGTTCGTCCCCAGGGCCGGCGTCACGCTCGTGCGTGAAGCGCCGATAAACCTTGGCCGTGAATTTGAAATTCCGGTTGCGTTCCACCTGCCGCGCCCAGCTCCGCGCCAAGTCGCGGCGTGGCGGCGAATAAAATGTGGTGTTGATCTCTAGGGTATCGAAAAACTCGGCGAGATACGCCGCCTCCTCGAAGCCGCGCGGCCTCTTCACGGGGTACACTTTCCCTTTCCAGTCCGGATAGGACCAGCCGGCGGGTCCGATGCGAAGAATGGCGGCGTTGCCCAAACACGATATTATTTCACATCCGATGGCCTCGCGCTCAGCTCCCCGGCACGCGGCGCGCCGGCAACGCGCCGCGGCCGGTTTCGCCGTTTTCGTCTGGGTGATGACCGGCCTGCTCCCGGCAAAGGCCGGGAAGGCGGCGGAGCGGGTTCGCGTGCTCGACGTTATGCGCGTCCGCGCCGACGGGCCCGCCGGCTCGGCCGTCTTGACGCTGACTCTCCCGTCCGCGCCGGAAACCGTGGCCTGCGACGTGCTCGTCGTGGGCGCCAGCACCGGAGGCGTCGCCGCGGCCCTCGCGGCGGCTCAACACGGGCGCCATACCTGCCTCACGGAAGAGACGCGCTGGATCGGCGGTCAGATGACCGCCCAGGGTGTTTCCGCCATGGACGGCAACCCCTATCTCGAGACCACCGGCGCGACGGCAAGTTTCGAGAGGCTGCTCGAGGGCATTCGAGACGACTACCGGCAGCGGTATCCGCTGTCGAGCCGGGGCAAAGCGGAGAAGTTCTTCAATCCGGGCGACTGCTGGGTGAGCACCTTGTGCTTCGAGGCGCCGGTGGCGCTCCGGGTTCTCCGCTCCATGCTCCAGCCCTTCGAGGCGCAAGGCCGGTTGCGAATCGATTTGCGAACCAAAGCCGTCCGGGTGCAGAGCGACGGTAGCCGCATCTCGTCGGTCCTCACCTACGGCTTCGAGAGCCGGCGGTGGACTCGCTTCCGGGCCCAGTACGTTGTGGATGCGACCGACACGGGTGAGTTGTTACCGCTCGCCGGGGTCGAATACCAGGTCGGGGCCGAGGCGCGCCGCCAGACCGGCGAGCGCCACGCCCGGCAGGGAAGCGGCGACCCGACCGACATCCAGAGTTTTACTTATACCTTCGTTCTGGCGCGCGATCCGGGTCATGACCATCGCCTTCCGAAGCCCGCCGAATATGAGCAGCACCGGCGGCAGCAACCCTACACGATGACGGTCAATTACGGGCGTGGCCGATTCCTGACTTATGGCGTGTTTCAAAAAACGCCGGGGACGCCCGGATCCTTCTGGGTCTATCGGCGCCTGATCGCCGCCGCCAATTTTGCCGGGCCGAACGCGCCGCGCGAAGTCTCCATGATCAACTGGCCCGGGAACGATACCTGTGACGCCCGCCTGCTCTCGAACGACGCTGACACCCAGGCGCGGGCGTTGCGGGAGGCCAAACTCACCGCCCAAGGCTTTCTTTACTGGCTTCAGAACGACGTTCCTCGCGATGGCGGCAACGGCTACGGTTACCCCGGCCTCGAGCTGGTCACTTCGGCCCTCGGCTCCGTGGACGGCCTTTCGCAGTTTCCCTACATCCGCGAGTCGCGGCGCATCCGGGCGCTCACGACGATCACCGAATCGGAGATTTCCTCGCTCGATCGGCCCGGACCGCGCGCCGCGGCGTTCCGCGATTCAGTCGGCATCGGCTTCTACCCCATCGACATCCACAGTTGCGCCCAGTACGACTTCGCTTCGGGAACCAAACCCTTTCAGATTCCTTTGGGCGCGCTCATCCCGCGCCGCGTCGAGAATCTGCTGGCCGGCTCGAAGAATATCGGCACGACTCACCTGACCAACGGCGCTTACCGAGTCCATCCGGTCGAGTGGGCGATCGGGGAGGCGGCGGGAACCGTGGCTGCGTTCGCCCTCGACCGCGGCGTGACGCCGGCGGCCGTCGACCGGAGCCAGGCGCTGACCCGCCAACTGCAGTCGGACCTGCTCGCTCATGGCGTGCCCCTCTATTGGTTCGACGACCTGACGGCGCGCGATCCTGCTTATCGCGCCGCGCAGTCTCTCGCTGTGGAAGGAATTTTCGGGCCCAACTCTCGCAATCTGCACTTCGAACCGGCGGCTTCGGTCGCGCGGTGGGAGGTTGTCCTGGCGCTGGCCCGAATTCTGGGTCTTCCGGTATCAGCTCCGGTGGAGAACTCGTCTCGGCTCACTGCCGGGCAGTCGAAGCGTCTCCTTTGGCTGGCCGGGGAGCTGATTCGCCGCGGATACTGGCCTGCCCGACTCGCCGGATCATCTGCGCTGCGCGGGAGCCTGCGATGGTCAGACTTGCGCCCGGCTGCCCGCGAGTTCCGGCTGGATGCGCCCCAGGCACCGGGCGGGCCCCATCCTCCCACGCGCGCCGAGTTTGCTCTCTGGCTGGAGAGAGCGATCGAGGGGAGCGAGTCAGCGAGCCGGTGATCCCGCTGGCGAGCGGCGGAGGACTCGCTGCCCCCTGCAGCGAACCGTCGCCTCCACCGCTCGCCCAATCCGCCGGCTGCAAGGTCTACCGACTGGCCTCGACGGGCTCGGGAAGGGCGCGCTCGGCGGGCAGACCGGTCTCTTCCCGGGGCTTGCGGCCGCCAAACTTCCGAGCCGTCCACTTGGCGGCGGCGTCCAGATAAGTGTAATAAACCGGGGTGATGTAAAGGGTAATCAACTGGGAGAAGAGCAGGCCGCCGACGACGCAGAGTCCGAGCGGGCGCCGGGATTCGGCGCCCGCTCCCCAGCCGATGGCGATAGGCAGAGTTCCCATCAGGGCGGACATGGTGGTCATCATAATCGGACGGAAGCGGATCAGCGAGCCCTGGTAGATGGCGTCCATGGTGCTCTTGCCTTCGATCCGTTCCGCGTCCAGAGCGAAGTCGATCACCATGATGGCGTTCTTTTTGACGATGCCGATGAGCATGATGATGCCGACGAAGCCGTAAAGGTTCAGCTCGTAATGGAACAGCATCAGCGTCACCAGGGCTCCGAGGCCGGCCGAGGGAAGGCCGGAAAGAATCGTGACCGGATGGATGAAGCTTTCGTAAAGAATGCCCAGCACGATGTAGATCAGCAGAATGGTCACGAGCAGGAGGACGCCGAGCCCGGTCAGAGATGATTCAAATTGCTGCGCCGCGCCCTGAAAGCTGGCGCTGATCGTGGCGGGCAGGGTATGTCGGGCGAGGTCTTCGACTTCGCCGACGACCTGCCCGAGCGAGACGCCGTTCTTAAGGTTGAAAGAGATTGTCACGGAAGGCAACTGGCCCGAGTGGTTGACAACCAAAGGCCCCAGCGTCTGGGTGATGTCGGCGACGGCGTTCAACGGCACCAGCTGACCCCTGGACGAGCGAACATAGAGCAGAGAAAGGGCTTCGGGGTCGGCCTGGTAGGGGGGCTCGAGCTCGGCAATCACCCAGTACTCGTTGGTGGGCGTGTAGATGGTGGAAATTTGGCGAGACCCGTAAGCGGTGGCGAGCGCATTCTCGATCTGGTAGGCGCTGATGCCCAAGGCCGTGGCCTTGTCGCGGTTGATTTCGACGTTCACCTGGGGGTTGGCAATCTCCATGTCATTGTTGACGTCATCGAGGCCGCTGAGCTTCGCCATTTTCTGGGTCAGTAGCGCCGCGTCCTTGTAAAGTTCGTGGGTATCGGGTCCCTGGAGCGTGAACTGATAAACGCCGCGGGTGAGGTGGCCGCCGATGTTGATGGGCGGCGGATTCTGCATAAAAGCCATGATGCCGGGCACTTGCAGGAGCTTGGGACGAAGCTTATCGATAACCTGATCGGTGGTCAGCTGGCGCTCGGGATGATTCTTGAGGTGGGCGAAAAAGAATCCTGAATTCCCACCGCCGCCCGGCCCCCCCGCGCCGGCAAAGGCCATGACGTTGGCCACATTGGAATCCTGGCGAAGAATATTGAGCAGGGCCACGGTGTGCCGTTTCATGGACTCGAAAGAGATACCCTCCTGCGCTTCGGTGAAGCCGATGATCTCGCCCGAGTCCTCCACCGGCAGGAAGCCTTTGGGGATGAGCAGGAACAGGTAGACGGTTACGCCGAGAATCGCCAGCGAGACCAGGAAGGTGGCGAGGCGGTGCCGCAGAACCGCCTTGAGCGACCGCTCGTAACCGTGCAGCAGCGCTTCGAATCCGCGCTCGGAGGCGCGATAAAGCGCCCCGTAGCGAATCGACTGGGGGGGGCGCAGGAAGCGGCTGCAGAGCATCGGGGTGAGCGTTAGAGAAACCAAGCCGGAGACGAGCACGGCGGCCATGATGGTCACGGAAAACTCGTGCAGGAGCCGGCCGACAATGCCACCCATAAAGAGTACGGGAATGAAGACGCAGGCCAGCGAGACGGTCATCGAGAGGATCGTAAAACCGATCTCGCGGGAGCCGGCGAGCGCCGCCTGCATGACGCCTTCGCCGTGCTCCATGTGGCGGACGATGTTTTCGAGCATGACGATGGCATCATCGACGACAAAACCGACCGAAAGGACGAGCGCCATCAGGGACAAATTGTCGATCGTATAGCCGAGCAGATACATGACGGCGAAGGTGCCCACAATCGACATGGGTAAAGCGAGGCTGGGGATGATCGTGGCCGAAGCATTGCGCAGAAAAAGAAAAATTACCATCACCACCAGGGCGATGGTGAGATACAGGGTGAACTTGACGTCGTCGACCGACTCGCGGATCGACTGCGAGCGATCGTAGAGGGTATCGAGGTGAATAGAAGGAGGCATCTCGAGGCGAAAGGCGGGGAGCAGCTTGCGGACGCTATCCACCACTTCGACCGTGTTGGTACCGGGCTGTTTCTGAATGGCCAGCACCATCGCCCGCTCCCCGTCGTACCAGCTGGCAGCCTTATTGTTCTGCACGCTGTCGATGACATTGGCGACCTCGTCTAGCCGGACGGGGGAGCCGTTGCGATAGGCGATGATGACGGGGCGGAAGGCCGCGGCGTCTTCAAGCTGCCCATTGGCCTGCACGACAAAGGCTTTGTGAGCGCCGTCGAGCGTGCCCGTCGGGAGGTTAACATTAGCATTTTGAACGGCTTGCGTCGCCTCGTCGATGCCGATCCCACGCGTGGCGAGCGCCTGAGGGTCAAATTGCACCCGAACCGCATACTTTTGCATACCATAGACGGCAACCTGCGAAACTCCACTCACCATCGAGATGCGCTGCGCCATGGTGGTGTCAGCGTATTCGCTAACGGTCGACAACGGCAATTCCTTGGAATAGACGGCCATGTAGAGGATCGGCTGGTCAGCCGGGTTGACTTTGCGAAACGAGGGCGGGGTGGGCATCCCCGGGGGCAACAGGCCCTCGGCCTGCGTGATCATCGACTGCACGTCTTGGGCGGCGGCGTCAATATTGCGGCTAAGGTCAAACTGTAGAGTAATTTGCGTCCCACCCAAGGTGTTCATCGAGGTCATCGAATCCAGGCCGGCGATGGTCGAAAACTGGCGTTCCAAGGGCGTGGCTACTGATGAGGCCATCGTTTCCGGGCTCGCACCGGGCAAACTGGCCTGTACCTGGATGGTCGGGTAGTCCACGTTAGGCAGGTCGCTGACCGGCAACAGGCGGTATCCCATGACTCCGAATAAAAGAATGGCGAACATGACCAGGGTGGTCATGATTGGGCGGCGGATAAAGAGCTCTGGAATGTTCATCTTGTGGACCTTCTGTTCGCTTCGTTGGTTGCTGGCTTGGCCGACCTCATTGGTTTCGTGAGATCACCCGGGGCTCGAATCTCGCCTGATGTGGGCGCGATTCTATGGTAATAAGTTATTTATAATCAATAACATATAAAATTGAGTTCGCCGGCCCCGCTTCCCAAGGGAGCCAGGGTATCCTTGAACTGCCAGCCGTCCATGGGCAGCCAAGAAGGGTCTGCGGGACGGACGGCAGCGATGTGGATAACAACATTCATTTTTAATAACATACGAGCATAATGCCGTCTCCTATTCAGCTTCTAAACCGACCGGGGCTTCCAACTAACCAAGGCCTCGCGACCGCCCCTCCCTTCCACCTTCTTCTCACCCCGCCTCGTCCGCCTTTGGGAATCGCAATTTCTCCTCCCGGCCAACCGCTGGTTGCTGACACCCTCACAGCCCAGTTTTCACCTCAATCTTAGCACCTGGGAAAAGCCGGAGCTGGCCGTCCGTAACCACCGTCTGGCCTGGAGCCAGCCCCTTGGCGATCACCGTCTCGCCGTTCAAGGTCGGTCCAGGCACGACCGGGACGAGCTGGACCGTCCTATCCTCTTTCACAACATACACATAATGACCTTGTTGACCCGTTTGGACGGCCTGCGACGGCACCACGATCGCGTGGGGCTGGCTGGCCAGCACCAGGACGACGTTCACGAATTGCCCGGGCCACAACCGCTTCCTAGTATTCCGAAACGCCCCTTTAAGCTGGATCGTGCCGGTGGCCGCATCCACCGTGTTGTTCACAAAAGTCAGCTCGCCCCACTCCGGATGACCCGGGTCCTGCGGGATGACGGCTTCGACCCGCAGCGGGCGCTGCGCCTGTTCCCTCTTGATTTCCGGCAGATACTGCTCGGGAACCGAAAAGACGACGTAGAGAGGGCTGATCTGGTTGATCGTCACCAGCGTCACGTCGTTGTTTTTGACGAGGTTGCCCGGCTGGACCATGACCGCCCCGGTTCGCCCGTCGATCGGAGCCCGGATCGTGCAGTATCCGAGCTGAATTTGGGCGTTCTCGATGGCCGCCCGGTCCGCCTGAACCACGGCTTCAAGCGTGGCGGCGTTCGTTCGGAAGGTGTCGTACTGATCTTTCGAGATGATCCCATCCCGGTAAAGCTGTTCGTTGCGCTGAAGTTGCTCCTGGGCATTCTTCAGTTGCGCCTCATCTTTGGCCAAGTTGGCCTGATACTGAGTGAGCGTGGCCTGAAATGGCCGCGGGTCAATTGTGAACAGGACGTCGCCCTTCTTCACGTCCTGCCCCTCGTGAAAGTACGCCTGCTGGAGGATGCCGTCGACCTGCGATTTGACGTTGACCGTCGTGTACGCCTCTCCGTTGCCGATCGTCGTTACCTCCACCGGAACCGACTTCTCAATCACGGAGGCTACCGTCACCGGAACCGCCATGCGCATCATGGCCTGGAAGCTGTTCCCTTGGCTCTGGCCATCCGCTTTCTTATCAGAGCATGCTGAAAGCGGTACGATCAGCCCCACGATTGCCGCTATCCCAACCATCTTGCGGTACGGCCGGCACGCCGCCCGCGACCGGTTCCGTCCCCACTCGCGCGAGCGTTCGTTCAAAGCTTGTCTCCCAAAACCACTTCCAGGATTCCTGTCCTTTCCGAGCGGTTACACCTTGGATGTATGGACGCACAAAAAAGTTCGCCGGTTACGGTAGGCGATGTCTGGGCCTCCTCCGGGCGCCATCTCCCGGGGAATGGCCGCAAAAAGTTCGCAGTTGGTAACCGGGCTTGGCGCCGCGGGCGGAAGCCCGGGGTAGCAACTCTCACTTCTTCGGAGTGACGGTTCATCGCAGTGGCGGGCCCACCGTTACTCTACCGCGCGATACCCTCGGCGTCAAACCGTTCCGGGCGAACCCGGGCCGCCTCCGCCTCGCTCGAACCTCTGGTTTAGACGCGCGGCGCTCGGTAGGAGCCTGGTGCTGGCGGCGGATATGTTCGCCGGTCTAAACCGGCCTGCGGGGCAGCCGACAGGGCACCGAGGGGGAACGGAAAACGCAGCAACTCAGTCGCCCGCGAAAGCGATCGCCTGGCGGAGAGGGTGGGATTCGAACCCACGTCACGGTTTCCCGTGAACACGCTTTCCAAGCGTGCGCCTTCAGCCACTCGGCCACCTCTCCCAAAGCCCGGCCCAGTATAACAGGTTAAAGGACGGCGACGCTCACCGGAAGCGGTGACGCAGGTCCAGTTCGAGGCCGAAAACGCCATTCTGATCACGGATGCCAACGATCGAAACCCGGTCGCTCAGCGCCCACTCCACCTGGATGATCCGCTGCTGCAAGCCTCCCGTCGTGTTGACGTACGTGATCGTAAAGTCATGCGCCAGCTGCTCCTGCACGGTGACTCGGGCCCCGCCGGCTCCGCTGGGGTTGGGATCAATGGCGATACGGCTGAGCCCGAAGAGCCGCTGGAGTCTCCCGGAAACTTGGCTGGAAAGGGCTTGGGAGAGCAACGCGCTGGCTCCGAGCGTGCTGAAGTTTGACCGGCCCGTCGCGCTCAGTTCTTCCTGCTGCCGCGTGTATCCGAGCGCCAGCAAACCCAAAATATCGGGCGTGGAAAGCGGCGGGCTGGAGCGATAGGCGAGCCGGGGACGATCGGCCGGCCCAGTGATGCTCAGGGTGAGATCGTATTGCTGGACTCGGGTTTGAGCCTCGAGATCCAGCACGGGCTGGGTCCGCAAGGGGTTGGCCAGAATGATGTCGCCGCGGGTAAGGGTGTAGGTATTGCTGCGCAGTCTGACCTGCCCCCGCTCGATATGAACGCTGCCAAAGGCTACCGGATCGGCCGCTGTGCCGCGCAGCGACAGGTCGACGTCAGCGGTCAGGGCGAAGTCAGGGGACTCGATGCTGACTTGCGGCTGGGTGGCGACCTGGACGTCAAGGCGAATTCTAGAAGCCAAAGAGGACGACGGCGCGGCCACCGCCGGGGGCTGGTTCATCAGGTTACCCAGCCAAGTGAGGAGATTAAAGTTTTCGCTGACGAACATCCGCTGCAAAACCAGGCCGCCCTCCAACACTCCCGCTTGTGTGCTACCCGCCAAGTGAAGGTTCCCCGACAGCAGCGAGGTGAAGTCGAGAGGATACTCGACGCGGCTGCGATCGAGACTAATGTTCAGGTCATAATGAGGCGTGCCGGAAAGCACAGCAAAGCCCGTGGCCTGGATCGAACTCTGGCCGCTGACGGCTCGCAAGGAGCTGATGGTCAGGCGGTCGCCATCGAGGCGAATCTGGCCTTCCATTCCGGCCAGCCGAAACGGAAAGCCGGGATATCCCAGGCTGACTCCTTCGACCTGCACGGTTCCATACAGCAGAGGCTCCTGTGGGGTTCCCGCTGCGCGCAGTTCCACGCCGAAGCGGCCGGCGGTCAGCAGCGAGGGATCCAGCGCCGTCAGCAGCGTGGCGTCGATCTGCCCCCGGGCGGTCAGGTTCAGCGCCGAGGGCGGGGCCAACTGCATCGAGCCTTGAATTTGGAACTCAGTGGCGGGCCCCTTCAGGCCAAACGGATGGACGGTCAGAGTGGCGTGGTCGAGCGCGATCTCCACCGGCCGGTCATTCTGCCAAACCAGGCCGGGGAGGCTGACTTGCAATCCGGGGTTCCGGCTCTCCAAACGAAGCTCCCGCGGACGGCGGAGAGGACCGTTCAGGCTCGCGGATCCGGTGAGGGTGACTTGGCTACCCAACGTGGCCAACCCAAGGTAGCGGCTCCAGGGTTCCAGGCGCACGTTGGTGTAGTCGGCCTTGAGGTCGGCCGGCCAGTCACCTTGCGCCTTCACGTCTCCGTGCACGTGCAGAGTTCCCGCCGGCCCGGCCAGAACACCTTGGACGTGTAACACCCTTTCGGCGCCGTCGACTTCCCCGGTGAACTCGCCGAGCACCGCCGTGCCGACACGCAGGTGATGAACGGTGAGCGCAGACTGGAGGCGGGGCTCGTCCAACGTTCCCTCGCCCTTCACCTCCAGGCTCAGATCGCCGCCCAGTCCGGTTCGGCCGGAGGGGCCCGCCGATCGAGGTCCCGATCGGCGCAGCATCTGGAAGTCAGCCAGAGAAAAACCGGCTCCGTGCAGCTCCGCTGAAAACGAGCGCTGGGGAAGATTGATGACCGCGCGCCCGCTCAGCCGTCCCTGGCCTTTTGCCAGCTCAATTCCCTCGATCTGCCACGTCGAATGCGACACGCGCACTTTAGCCGCACCCCAGTCAAAGGACTCTCCGGCCAAGTTGGCCGGTTCAATGCGGAACTGCCCGCTGCCCCCGAGATTCTGGTGGTTGCCGGAAACGCTCAGCCGTCCACTGATCCGGCCGGACACAGGGTAGTTCAGCCCCAGGGCCTGTTCGAGTCCCTCAAGCGGGGTTTGGCGGGCGGCGGCGGTCATTTCCACCGAGCTGTTGGGGGAGAACTTCCAGTGATCGAGAGAGGCCGAAAAATCGAAGTTGAACGCGCTCGAACCGCCCAGCAGGATTCCCGAAGAGATGGTAACGCGGTCGGCGCTGGCGTCGATATTCGCCTCAAAATGGTTCCACTGCCAGCGACGATACTGGAAACGATCGACGCTGAGCCCGCCCCGAATCTGCGGGTGACTCAGGGTGCCCGCCGCGATGCCTGAAAACTTCAGCGTTGATGCCAGCCGGAGGGGCAGGGAGGTTTCGGCAAAGGATTCGGCTGCGGCCCTCCATTCTTCAAAATCCGAAGTCTCGAACTGCACGTTGAGGTGAACAGCGGCGGGAGCGATCGCGCCGCGGGCGGCGATCGAAGAGTGCGGCGTGCGCAGTTGGGCCAGCTTCAGCTCGACGGCGGGCACGCCGCGAATCAGCGTGGCTTGGCCCCTGGCGGTTCCCGTCACAGCCCGCCCGCCGGAAGACGGCTCGAAGGTGAGGTCGAACTGTGATCGGAGGTTCCGAAGATTCCCGGTCCAATTCGCCGTGGCCGTACCGCGCAGGCGGGCGGACAGGGGCACGATGTTGAGGACGGACTTGCCGGCCGGTACCGAGCGCAGCGCTTGGGCCAGGTCCCAGTCGCGCAGGCGGGCGTCAAGTCGAAATCGCGGCGCCGGGCCGGCCAGATCTACCTGGGCCTGCCCGGCGGCGGAGCCTCCAAAACTGGCGAGTTCCCATCGAGGTATTCGCGCTTGCCGGTGATCGAGGGTGTAATCCGCCGCGAAGCGAAGAGGACCGGGCTCGAACGAGGGAAGCCGCAGGCGAAGCTCGGTGAGGCGCAAGTGGCCGTCTGCGGTGAGCTCCGCACCCTGATAGGTGCCGGTGCTGGCCGCATGGAACGCGCCGGAGCGAAGCGGTGGCAGCTTGGCGATCCGCGCCACTTCACGCATATCGCCGTCGGCGCGGAGCGCGAATCGGACGGAGAGCGGGGTGATCGGATTGATGCGGATCGACCCGGAGCCGCTCGCCCCGCGAGCGCGCCAGGCAATGGAAGTGAGGTCGACCCGGCCTCGCGACATTTCCAGCCGGGTCGACAGAGTCAGGCGGGGCAACGACCAGCGCGAATCGGCTAGTCCGAGGTCCGAAACGGACAGGACGCCGAGATATCGAGGACCGGGATGCCGGTCCAGCAAAAGGGCAAGGTTGCGGGCGCTGAGGTTCAGGGGGATGCGCCGGTCGTTCCAATAAAAGTTGGTTTCGATCAGGGTCAGTCGGCGGATCGCAACGTCAAGAAAACCGTCCAGCACAGTCTGAGGGGGGCGGGCAACCACCGGTCCGGGCAGATTGGTAGACCCGTCCGCATAAGTGACGATATGGATATCAATACCCTGACCCGCCAGCGAAAGGAGCCGGAGGCGGCGTTCAAGGATGGTGGAAGGATTGATGCCGACGACTAGGGTGCGGGCGGAAAAGAGCGGCGGCCCCCCCGGAGCTTCGGTGCCGTGGAGGACCAGGTACCGAAAGATGACATGAAACGTGAAGGGACGCACGATCATCTCGCCCATCTCAACGCGCGCCCCGGTGACGCGTTCCAGCAGCACGGTCACGCGGCGCACTAAAAGATGGTGAAACCACGCCGTGCTCATCACCGAGACCACCGCGACATACAGGGCGAGAAGGGTTCCAAAACTCCAGGCAAGAACTCGGACGGGCCGCGAGATCGACCGGCGTCTTCGAGCCCGAGTTGTAGGCGAGTGGGTTGTCATGATGCGCTCCAAAACTGCCGCCCGAGGTGTCAGCGCTCCGCTCGGCCTCGGGGCGGATTAGCCGCCGCGGTTATGAATCCGCACCGTATGGGATGCCTTCAACTTCTCCAGCCAGGCGGGCAGAAGTTGGTCGATTTTTTTCTGCACGAGAATCTCTCGAATCTGAGCCTCGACCTCGGCGAGGGGCGGCGGCGATCGCCGATTGAGTCGCACGAACTGCGGAGCGAACGTGGTGCGGTAATAGTTCTCGATCTCCGCCGGCTCGACGGTGGCGAGCGGGCGCAGTTGTTGGTCAATGAGGAGCAAGGCGTACTCCTGGGTGGCCAACCGTCCGAGCATCTGACGCTCCGTCATCCCCAAAGAAGCCAAGGCAGATCGAAACGCCGCCTCATCGGCGAAGCTGCTGCGGATCGCGGCCAGGCGCTCGGAGGCTCGGCCCAAGGCTGCGACTCGGCCCGCCCCTTCGGCATCCGCCTCCTCGACCATCACCTCCTGATCGATCAGGTGGTTCAGAACCGTCCGCGCTGTCTCCGCGTCGGGCCCGGCGCTGGGGGCGCGATGATGTTCCAGAAAATACTCGAAGCGGTACTCCGCCTCGACATCACTTTCGGTGATGGCGGTGTGGCCGACCGAGGCCAGGACGCGGTCAAGCGTTTGGGCCGCCGGTGCCCATCCTGCGCTACCGATAGTCCCGGCCAGAGCTCCGATGACTAGAAGCTTTGGCCGACGCTGAGTAAGAACTGGAACCGTGGCAATCGCAACGCCTCCCGTAGACCGTTTTGCAATTCCTGAAACCGAGGGGGATTGAGGGCATATCCGATGTCGAAACGCAGTGGCCCGACGGGCGTCTGATAGCGGAAGCCGATGCCTAAGGCCTCGACGTCGTAATCGAAATCCGTTGGAGAGTCCTGCGTGAACTTGAGCAATCGCATCCGATGGACGGTGGAAAACACGTTTCCGGCATCGTTAAAAAGAACCAAGCCGAGTCGATTTTCTTCGAGCGGGAAGCGGAGTTCGAGCTGGTTGAGGAAAAGGGCCTTGCCTCCAATCGGAAATCCCGTGACCGGGTCACGCGGTCCGGCTTGGTTCAGCGAAAATCCGCGATGGGACTCACTGCCCCCCATAAAAAACCTTTCAGGCAGCGGCACCGCGGCAACTGTACAGGGCGTGAGGGCCGACCCGAATTGGCTGGGACAGCCGTACGCTCCTTCCACGCCGAGGCGGGTATTGCGCGCAAAAATCAGATAGGGGCGGAGGCTGTAATAGCTGGAATTCTGGGCGGAAAAGCGCGAGAAATCCGCCTGTGATCCCAGCCGGCTCCAGGCAATGCCCGCATCCACAAAGGAATACGAGCCGCGCGTGGCGTCCACCGGGTTGTCCCGATGGTCGTTGACGTAGCTACCGCCCAGCGTTGCGACGCGCACCGGCTGGCTGAACAGCGGAATGGCCTGGGGCTGAATTTGCAAATTCGAGACCTCGACGCGGCGGAAACTGTAATGGGCGAGCACGGACGAATGCTGGCTGTATTCCTTCTGAACGCTGATGCCGGCCTCCTGACGCTTGGCGTTGAACGTCAGTACGTTGCGACTTTGATCCACCAGGCCTTCCAGGCGCAGAGTGAAGTTCCGATGGGCCAGGAAATCAGGAATGACATAACTGGTGGAACCGATCTTTTCAAGGTTAGAAAAATGACCGTGCAAACTAAAGGTTTGGGGGCGGCCGCCGACGTTAATGCGGTCGAGTTCGAGCACCACCCGAGGACTCACGCTGTACTGGCCCTGCGCTTGACGGCCGGTGAGGCGTTGGACATCCAAACCGCCGCCGTAACCGACCGTCCATCGTTTGGCCTCCTCGAGGCCCACCAGGACCGTCTTCTGGGTCTCGGCACCGGTGGGGTTCTGGGTCGCCACTTGCACCTGATTGAACAGGCCCAGGTTATAAAGCTGTTGTTGCGACTCGAGCAGCCGGCTCTCATTCAGAGGCTCTCGCTCCCGGAAGGTAAGTTGGCGGTCAATGACGTCGTCACGCGTGTGGTTGTTGCCCATCAGGATAACGTGCTGAATTTCGGCCTTGGGCCCCGGCGCGACCCGATATTCGACGTCAACCTCGTGGGAGGGGGTAGGTGGCGTCGCCGACCAGCTGACAGTGGCCTGGGTGTAGCCGCGATCGGCAAAATAGCCGAGAATCGTGTCGCGGTCACTGCGGGCTCGCGCCGGTGAGTACGCTTGACCGGGACGCGTCAGCAGAGAGGAGCGGAGGCGCGTGGCGAGCTCGGGGTCCAAACCTTCAAGCGTCAGGTGGCGCACCTTGGTCAGCGGACCTTCATCGACCCTGAAGGTTATAAACAGCCGATGGGGATCATTCTCGTAGTGATGATTAAGCTCTGCGGAGACTCGCGCATCGAGAAAACCGCGGGTTTGGTAGAGACCCGTGATCGCCTTCACGTCATGGTCGAGCATATCTTGGTCAAACACACCGTGCAGTTGAAGGGGAAAATCCGCAGGCTGAATCGAGAGCACACTTGCAAGGTCCGAAGAGGGAAGCGCGTAATTCCCTCGGAAAGCGTAGCCCGCAAACTCTTCGTGCGGCCCGCGTTTTATTATGTAAGTGATATCAACCCGCGGCGGGGCTAGGTGCGACGAGGATTGAACAGTCGCCCGCGCTTCGCAATAACCTTTCCGTTGCAAATAGCTTTCGATGTTGTGGGCCCCCTCCCGCAGAGAAAGTTCGTCGATGGCGCCGCGGCGATAGACGGGTAAGAGGCGCTTAAGATCAGACGAGGAGAGGCGCGCCCCGCGTACCCGCACTCGCACCTCCGGTCCAGCCGTGACCGAAACCACCAGAGTCTCCTCATTCCTTCGAGGATCGAATTGCCGCTTCTGGACGGCGCTGGTGGCCTCCAGGCGATGGTGGGAAACGTAGAAGCGATGCAGGCGAGAGAGTCCTCGGTCGAGCCGGTTGGTCGTCAGGTGAACGCCGGGCTTCCAGCGCGTGACGCTGGCAAGGCGAGCCGGTGGAAAACCCGCTGCGCCTTGGAACTGCACGCGAGCGAGCCGTGCCGGGCGGCCTGCATCGACCAGGAAGGTGATATTTTCTTCGTGCGTATCCTGGTTGCGATTGATTTCCAGGCTGACCCGGGCCTGATAGTACGCCTCGTCGGCGAGCATAGCCAAAATACGGCGCCGCGCCGCTTCACGCTCATCCTCAGAGATAGGCTGGCCGAGGCGGAGGTGTGTGGCGCTCACTAGCGTGCTCGGATCAATACCTCGCGGTGCGTTCGTGACGCGGAGCAAGCCCACAAAAAACTGCGGGTGACCGCGAAAGATGAGGATGACCTCGCCGGCCTGCTGGTTTGCCTCGGCACGCAGTTCCTCAAATCGGCCCGTCGCATACAGGTTTTTCAGGCTCGCGGCGACCTTTGACGGATCGAGCGGTTCCCCGATTCTTTGCGTAATCTTGCCGGCAAAGTCGCGGAGACTCATGTGCAGTGCGGGATCAAGACGGATATCGGCTACAATGCGTCCCCAGAGATCGGGCGGGTCTAGTGCGCGTCCCTGCAGACCAACCATACAAACGCCCACCGTGGCGAGACAAATCCTAAGCGCCTTTAGGTGGCTGGGCAACGAGCTTCGCAAGTCAGCGCCCTGAGTTTAAGATCACTCCCAGCCTTAGAGTACCCTAAGACATGAGCCCCTTTCCTATCTTTCGACGCTCCTTGAGCGCCTTAGCGATGCTCGACGAGGTTAGGCGCCCGATGGCAGGAGAGCGCGGAGAACCGCTAGGGCGTGGCCGTACCGTATAGCCCTTAATACGTTAGGCCCGCAGTCGGATGAGATTGGGCCGCTCAGTCTTCGCGAACTGAAGGCCTCCGTTGGCCGCTCTTCGGTGGTGTCACTTCACCTCGAAATCCGTGCTGCGGACGGGTGAGGCATTGCCCATCTCATCCCGGGCCCGAATTTCGAGCCGATAGTCGCCCGGCTGCAGTGGGCCGATCTGTACTGGAATCCCCACCGGAACAACTGGATTACCTTTCTGAATGAAGTCGTTCACCAGAATCGTGTTCGAGCGATAAACAGTCTGACTTGTTTTGCGATCCACGATTTCGTAATCAATTCCGACGCGCGGCGGATTGGGATTGACGGCCATAGGTTCGTAAATCTCCACGTACAGCCCGACCCTTTCGGCTTTGTGGAAACGGTTGTCTGCTGAGGGAAGAAGTTCGAAGCCCTGGGCAATCAAAGGTGTACGTTCCTCGAGTAACGCTTCGTCCAGGCTGATCGCGGCCTGCGATACAGGATGGAGGTCATCACTTAACACGATGTCACTGAGGCCAAACTGTTTTCCGCTAAACGCTTCGATGGTTAGAGGAAGCTCATACTTCCCAAAGGTGCCACTGCCAGTACCGACGACCACCTTCAGAGTGTAACTGCCGGGGGCGATATCGAAGGCGTTTCGATAGACGAGCGGCTTTCTCCGAAACTCCTTCAGCTCCTTCTTGTCGAGGGCGAGCTTCCTCATATCGCTGAAGCGGGCCGCCACGGAGCCATCCGGGCGGTAGGCGATTCCCAAAATGTTGAGGTCGCAATGAAATGTTCTTTTCTCCTTCTCGAAATCGAGCTTATCACCCGGTAGAGCCAGCGCCACATTCACCCGCGCTTCGTCGGCCGCCGGGTAGAAAACCGGAGCTCTCAGCGTCAGGGGAATGGTTCCGGGCTGCGCGCTGGCGGCGCGCGCTTCCAGCGTCCGCTCGACCGGCCAACCGGCGAGGACGTCCGACCCTTTCAAGTCGTAATAGCCGTTGCGCGCCCGCACCTGTAATCCGCGGCGTTCCAGCTTCACCTGTATCCGGTGATAGCTGCCGTCGTGGATCCGGTCAGGAGGAATGTAACCGAGCACGTAATACTCGTCCAGTTCGCGGGCGATCTTGTTAAGGCCGGCCAGAAAGTCATTGGTGTTGAATAGGGGAAAGCCGCCGGTGCCATCGGCCAAGGCATAGAGAACTTGCTGATTGGTGGTTGCGCTCTCGGGAAACTGTGGAATATTCGCGCCCGGCCGCAGATTGGGGTTGTTATACAGGCCGTTAGTATAGGGGTTGCCATAATAGCTGCCGCCCCCTCGCGCTCCGCCTCCGCTGGCCGGGCCTCCGCCCCCGCGGCCGGCCGTACCGCCAGTATTACCGCCTCCCCGTCCTCCTCCACCCGCCGGACCTCCCCTATTACCC
>CADDZC010000058.1 GCA_902812365.1 Acidobacteriota bacterium
TCCCCGCCGCCGGCGGCTGGGGCCGCTTGGGACGGCCCGAGGCCGGCGGCGGGGAAGCGTCGGCCGCCGCCGGTTCGACCTTGGCGAGGACTTGGTCAAACAGCGTGGCGCGCGGATTCGCCAGTTTTTTCTTACCGCCTTCGCCACGGCGGTAGGCATGCTCGGTGAAACAGGTCTGGCAAATGACCTTCACCACCTGGCCTTCCATCATACTGGCGATGGCGTGATTCAACAAAAGCTTGCAGCGGGGACAGAAATCGTCAATCAGATCGCCCAGGCGCGGTGGGTAGTCGCTCATCGAGACCTCGTCGTCGTGCCCCGGTGCCCAGTTCGGGCCATTATAGCGCGCCCCGGTTCGGAACGCCCGTCCCCGGGCGGGCCACCGCGCCAGCGGGCTGTCGCCCCGCTTCAGCGGCGCATGAGGCGCTGGATCGATCGCGCCCGCCCGTCCCCGGCATCGGCTTCGATCAACACCGCCGACAGCCGCACGTCTCCTTTGGCCACGTCGAAGCGCACCGGAATCTGGGTCAAAAACTTTTCGATCACCGACCGCTTCTCGACGCCGATGACCGAATCATAGGGGCCGCTCATGCCGAGGTCGGTGATGTAGGCCGTGCCCCCCGGCAGCACCCGCTCGTCCGCCGTCGGCACGTGGGTGTGCGTCCCCACGACGGCCGTCACGCGCCCGTCCAGGTACCAGCCGAGAGCCATCTTCTCCGAGGTGGCTTCGGCGTGAAAATCGAGAATGCGAATCTTCACTTCGGGAGGAATTCGCTCGAGCAGTAGGTCCGTTGTCCGGAAAGGACAATCGATCGCCGGCATAAACACCCGGCCTTGCAGGTTCATGACCGCGTAAGGAACCTGGGCGCGCGTTTTGCCCAGATAAATTCCGTGGCCGGGGGAATCGCCCGGATAGTTCGCCGGCCGCAGCAGGCGGCCGTCGGCATGCTCGGCCAAGTAGGGGAGAATCTCCTTTTTGTCCCAGATGTGATTGCCCGAGGTCAAAACCGCGATGCCGAGGCCGAGCAACTCTTCAACCAGGGGAGGAGTAATGCCGAAGCCGGCGGCGGCGTTTTCGCCGTTGGCCAGCACTAAATCCGGAGCATATTCCTCAGTCAGCGCCGGAAGGTGCTCTTTAACGATGCGCCGGCCGGGCTGGCCGTAAATGTCGCCGATGAAAAGGATTTTGAACATTCAGGGATCGAGCGATGGCGCCTTCGGCGACCCGTCCCACCCTCCGTCACCTTCCCGCCACTCAAATCACGGGAGTCACGGGCCCTCGGTCTTACGCACCCCATCGCTCCCGGACGACCTCACCTCGCCAGCCTCGGAAAGGCTCACGCCGGGGCTTCTACTCTTCCGCCGCCAGCAGTTCATCCAGCGCCGTGCTGCACCGGCTGAGTCTCTGTTCCATCTGGGCCACCTCTTCGGCGGCGGCCTGGCACCGGGCCCGCCATTGATAACACTCGTCGGCGATGTTCAGTGCCGCCAGCACCGCCACCCGCAGGGAATCCACGCTCTGGCTGCGGGCGGCAATGGAGCGCATCTTGGCGTCCACGAACTGCGCGAGGTGGCGGATGTATTCGGGATCCAGCTTGCCCCGCATGAGGTAAGACTGATCGTAAATCTCAACGCGAATCGCGTCTTCCGGTTTTGCAGCTTCTCGGTTCGAATCCACGGCGTGCTCGCTAAGCCTGGCTGCCCGGGGCGCAGTGGGAGTTGTGACGGGCGCTTGTCCGCCACTCCGAAGCCACCCTGTGAGACGGGCAGCCTCGCCCGCGCGCGGGCCCGCTGGCCCACTTCAATTATCGGTCAGAATCACCCTTTGTCAACGCGTCGATCTGATCGAGCAGCCGTTCGACGCGGGCGCGCACCTCTTCCCGCTCGCGTTTCAAGGCGAGCAGTTCGCGCTCGCGAAGTTCCCACAGCTTGGACTGCTCTTTGGCTCCGGCACGGGTCTTTTCGAGTTCCTGCTCGAGGGCGCGCTTTTCCGCCTGCGACTGCCTGAAAAGATCAGCCACCTTGGCGATTTTCTGTTCCAGCTTCTGAAATAACTCGTTATGTTCGGTCATAGCTCAATCCCAACCTTGGATGCCCCCGCCCCGTCCGGCGACCTGTGCGACGCCCCTACGCGCAGTCACCCCGTCGCGGGTTGCTCGCCGTTCACAGGGGTTCGCAGTCGCACCCCCAGGGGTTCGAGCGCCGCCAGGAGCCTCCGGCTGGCTTCCTCCACCTGCTCGCCCGTGAGGGTCTGGAGATCGCTCTGGAACGTCACGCGCAACAAAAGGCTGTAAGTGCCGGGGGGAAGCGATCCGCCCTGAAAGACGTCGGCGGGCTCGAACCCTTGCAGCTCCGGGAGTCTCAGGGCGGCGAGAGCCGCGCGCAGGCGAGCGTAACTGACGCTTGCCGGGAGCAACAGCGAGAAATCGCGCCGGACAGCGGGAAACTTCGAAAACGGCCGAAAGGTGCGAGGGCGCAACGGAAAGGACATCAGGCGCTCAAGGTCGACTTCGGCCAGGCAGACGGTTTGGCGCAGCTTGTAGTCTCGGGCGACGGCGCTACCGATCTGGCCGAGCGTTGCCAGTTCGGTTTCGCCGGCCGCGAAGCAGCCGCTCCAGCCTTTTTCGTGATAGCAGCGATCGCCGGCGGTAAATTGAAGCCCGGGAATGTCGAAAGCTTCGAGCAGCGTCTCGAGGTCGCCCTTCAAGTCGAAGAAGTCGGCGGGTTTGGGGCGGTCGTGCGGGCCGGCCGCGCGGCGATACCCGGAAAGTCCCAGGGTCAGGACGGGCCGTTCCTCGGGCCGGGCAGAGCCGGCCTGAGGAATGGCCGTGTAGATTTTGCCGATTTCGAAAAGCCGCAGATCATCTTGGCCTCGATCCAGGTTCCAGCGCAGGGTCCGCAACAGACTCGGAACCGCGCTCGATCGCAGGGTGGAGGCTTCCTGGCTGAGCGGGTTGGCCAGAATGACCGGTGGCTGGCGGGTGAAGCGCGCGTTTTCGCCGGGGTCGATCATCGAGTTCGTAATGATCTCGCGATATCCGAGGCTGACGAGAATTTGCGAGACAAGGAGCTCCTTCTCGCGCCGGGTGTCGCGCTCGAGGCGCGGCGGGGCCGGCCGCAAACGGGCCGGAAGCCGATCGTAGCCGGATTGCCGCGCGATTTCTTCGATCAGATCCACTTCCCGCGCCACGTCGAGCCGGAAGGTGGGCGGCAACACCCGCCAAGCGTCCGGCAAACCACCACTCACCTCGAAGCCGAGCGCGGTCAAAATGCGGGCGACTTCGTCGCCCGGTACTTCCGTGCCGAGAATTCGCTGGATCGCACTTCGGCGCAGAACCACAGGCTCCCGGGGTTGCGGGCGCGGGTACTCATCGAGCCGGCCGGCGAGGACCTCGCCATCGGCCAATTCGGCGATCAACTGAGCGGCGCGATCCAGGGCCACCGGGGCCATGGCGACGTCGGTTCCGCGCTCGAAGCGGTGAGACGCTTCGGTATGCAAGCCGTGAGCCCGCGCCGTGCGCCGGATGGAAGTCGGCTCAAACCAGGCGCTCTCGAGCAGGACTGCCTGCGTCGCCGAAGAGATTTCCGAGTCCTCGCCGCCCATCACGCCCGCCAGGGCTACAGCTCGCTCGCCGTCGGCAATTACCAGGTGTTCGGGGCCAAGGAGGCGATCCACGCCGTCCAGAGTGCGGAGTCTTTCGCCGGGTCGCGCGCGCCGCACAATAATTTTCCGCTGCCGCAGCCGCGCCAGATCAAAGGCGTGCAGGGGATGGCCGAGTTCCATCAAAACGTAGTTGGTGACGTCGGCGACATTGTTGATGGCCCGAATGCCGACCGATTCCAGGCGCCGCGCCAGCCACGCCGGCGACGGCCGCACCTGGACGTTCCGGACGACGCGGGCACAGTACCGGGCGCAGAGTTGCGGCTCGCTGATTTCCACCGCCGCTGCGCTGCCGACCGGGTCGCCAGCCTCCTTGACGGAAATCTGGGGCCGGCGAAGCGGCCGGCGGTAGAGGGCGGCCAGCTCTCGGGCCACGCCGTAATGACTTAAACAGTCGGGCCGGTTGGTGGTGATCTCCACCTCGAACACGGTGTCATCGTCAAACGGCGCGAACGACTCCACGCCCAAACCCACGCCGGTCAAAGCCGTCTTGAGCTGGCGCGGGTCGGGGGGTACATCCACAAATTCACGAAGCCAGTTCAGGGAAACCTTCATCGTCCGGATTCAGAGCTCAGGGTCCAGGAGGCGGCCGGCTGGCGGAAGCGGGTCCCTGGGCCCGATTTTCAAAATTGTGCCAGGAATCTTACGTCTCCCTGGAAGAAAAGCTGAATATCATGGATGTCATATTTAATCATCGCCAAGCGATCGATACCCAGGCCGAAGGCCCAGCCGGAGTAAACGTCGGGATCGAAGCCGCCGTTGCGCAACACCTGAGGGTGAACCATGCCGCAGCCCATCACCTCGAGCCAACCGCTCTCCTTGCAGGTGCGGCAGCCTGCGCCCTCACAGACGTGGCAACTCACGGCCACCTCGCCGCTCGGCTCGGTGAAGGGAAAGAAGCTGGGACGAAAGCTGGTGCGGACCCGTTCGCCGAAGAACTTTTTGGCGAAGAAATCCAGGGTGCCTTTGAGGTCGGCGAAGCTGATGTCGCGGTCCACGGCCAGGCCCTCGCATTGGTGGAACATGGGCGAGTGCGTGGCGTCGGGATTGTCGTTCCGGTAGCACTTCCCCGGGGTAATGATGTACAGCCCGCCGGGTCGCTTCTCGCGGACGTGACGCTCCATGGCGCGGATTTGCACCGGAGAAGTATGGGTGCGGAGCAAGGTGCTGGCGTCGATGTAGATCGTGTCAAAGTCGTCGCGCGAGGGGTGGGTTTCCGGGATATTTAAGGCGTCGAAGTTATAGTACACCGACTCAATCTCGGGGCCGGTCTCGATGGAGAATCCGAGACGCAGGAAGATTTCTTCAATCTCGCGCTGGACCTGGGTGATGGGATGGAGCGATCCGAGCGGCCGGCGGTAGCCGGGCAAGGTGAGGTCGGCTGGCCTCGGAGCCGGGGCGGTCTGCTGGGGCGCGCCCCCCTCGCGCGGCTCCTCTGCTGCGGCTAACTTCTTGACAGGTATGGACTTAACAAGCTCATCCAGCGCTATCGGCCCAGCCGCTTGCCGCAGTTGGTTAAACTCGCGCCCCACCACTGGCTTCAACCCAGGGGGAGCAGCTTTAAGCCAATGCTCATCGACCCGGGCCAGAATCCCGCTTTTTCTGGCTAACCATCGGTCTCGCAATGACTTAGCAATCTTTTCCCGCTCCGCCTCGCTGCCCGCTCCCGCCTCGATAACCTTCTGCCTCTCCGATTCCAGCGCGCGCCCCAGCTCGGCAAAAAGCGCGTGAATCTGAGGCGGATCAGTCGCCCCCAGCTCCTCTAGCGTCTTGGCAACTTTTTCCTCGATGGACATCAAGAACGGCTCGATCGTTCAGAATCCGGGCAAGTTGGCTCTGCCCGGCGGAGTTGTGAGGCCGGCACGAAACGACTGGGTCACCCCGGTGTGCGCCTCAACCAGCGGCAGGCTGACCATGCCAGGCCGCAAAGGCCTGGGGCTACGCGGGCGGCGGCGGTTGAGCGATCGCCAAGGCTTCCTTCACCTGGGCGGCGAGTTGAGCAAAGCCGGGCGCATCGCTGACGGCCAGCTCCGCTAGCATTTTGCGGTCCAAGGCTATGTTCAGCTTTTTCAATCCATTCATGAATTGGCTGTAGGTCAGGTCATGCATCCGGCTGGCGGCTCCAATGCGGATAATCCACAGCCGCCGGAAATCACGCTTACGGCGGCGCCGATCGCGATACGCGAAGCGCCCCGCGCGGTCGGCCGCTTCTTTCATGAAGCGATACAACCTGCTTTTGTTAAGGAAGTAACCCTTGGTGAGCTTGGCAAGCTTCTTTCTGGCGGCGCGGCGAACGGTGCCGCGCTTCACTCTCGGCATGGGTTTCTCCTTTCTTTTTATTAAGTTGCGAGGCGGTCAGGGCGCTCGTCGCGACTTGCCTGGCGAACCGCCCGAAGGCACCCAGCCCTTGGCCTTCCCGCTCTCGTTGAGCCGCGAAAAGCGCGGCTCAAACCGATCCGGCAGATCGGGTCCGCGGCCGCGGCCCCGATCCCCGGCTCCATCCTGTCGACTGGCTAGCGCGGCGAAGCGGCTCACCCGCCGTAGGGCAGCATGGCTCGTACGTGGTGGAGGTCCGCCTTGTCCACGAGCGTTCTCTGGCCCAGCCTCCGCTTTCGCCGGCTGGGCTTCGACGTCAGAATATGGCGCGCGTAGGCGTGACCCCGCACGACCTTGCCGCCCGCCGTGATCCTGAACCGCTTGGCGGCTCCTTTGTGCGTCTTCAACTTCAATTTGACACTTTTTGCCTTCGCCAAAACCAACCTCCCCCTCTACCGGCCTTCGGTTTCCGACGGCTGCGGCGGAGCCGCTGGGACCGGCGGCACGGCGCCGCCCCCGGCGGCGGGGCTGCTCAGAGCCCCGGCCGCTTCCGCCCCCGGGGCCTCCATCCGCTTCGAGGGCGACTTCGCCCCGCCCTTGCCAGCGGCCTTCTTGGGAGCAATGATCATGAACAGGTTGCGACCCTCCTGGCGCGGCCGCGCTTCCACCTGCCCTGCCTCCTCGATCTCTTGCACCAGGCGATCCAGCATCTTCCAGCCGAGGTCCCGATGGGCCATTTCGCGCCCGCGAAACTCCACCGTCGCCTTCACCTTGGCGCCCTCGCGCAGGAAACGCAGCATCTGGTTGCGCTTGACCTCTAGATCATGCTCTCCGGTGCGGGGACTGAACTTCACTTCCTTGAGCCCGGTCGAGCGCTGGTGCTTGCGGGCTTCGTGCTGCCGCTTGCTCTGCTGATAGAGGAACTTGCCGTAATTGATGATCCGGCAGACGGGAGGCTTCGCCGTTGGCGAAACTTCCACCAAATCGAGCCCCCGTTCGCGCGCGATCTTGAGGGCTTCGAACGGCGGCATGATGCCCAGTTGCTTGCCTTCGTCATCCACCACGCGGATTTCGCGCGCGCGGATTCTCTCGTTCACGCGGACAAACGATCGTGTCGGATGTGCGATACGCCTTCCCTCCCGGCCCCTCGGGGCCGCTCTGCTCACTTACCGGTCATCGTCTCGAGCTCAGCCGACCCGAGAGCCGGAAACACCGCCAGATCAGCGGCCACGCCCCCTGGCCTCCCTCCGGTCGGTTTTAGCTCAGCCTGTGCTTTCCAAGGTTGTGAACGATCACGGAGAAGATTCCAGGGCAACACCCCGACCCTGCCCCTGTCTCCTGCTCCCTAATCTACCATTTCACGGCGCGCTTGTCGATGAGCTCCCGAACCTGACGGATGAAGTCGCCGATCAACTGAAACCCGGCATCGCCCGTGTCGCGACGCCGGACCGCCACCCCCCGCGCGGCGCTCTCGCGGTCGCCCACCACCAGCATAAACGGTACCTTCTGCAGCTGAGCGTCGCGGATGCGGGCGTTCAGCTTCTCGTTGCGGTGGTCGAGCTGGGCGCGAATCCGGGCCTTCTTGAGCTGCTCGGTGACGTCCTGGGCGTAGCTGTGGTGCTTTTCGCTGATGGGCAGCACGACGGTCTGCACCGGAGCTAGCCAGAGCGGGAAGGCTCCGGCGTAATGCTCGATCAGCACGCCGAAAAATCGCTCGAGCGAGCCGAGCAGCGCCCGATGCACCATGATCGGCCGGTGGGTTTGCCCGTCGGCGCCGACGTATTCCAACTCAAAGCGGGCGGGAAGCCAAGAATCAAACTGCACGGTGGTCAGTTGCCAGGGCCGGTTCAGCGCGTCGAGCAGTTTGATGTCGATCTTGGGCCCGTAAAAGGCGGCCTCGCCCGGGATGCGCCGGTAAGGAATGCGGCGGGTCTTCAGGGCCGATTCGAGACTGGCTTCCGCCGCTTGCCACTGCTCCGGCTCGCCAAAATACT
The DNA here is from genome assembly GCA_902812365.1 of Acidobacteriota bacterium. Taxonomy (GTDB): domain Bacteria; phylum Acidobacteriota; class Terriglobia; order UBA7540; family UBA7540; genus CADDZC01. Next base: position 7,972 of record CADDZC010000058.1, read on the forward strand.
GGTCGCGGCGCTCCGGGTCCCAGGTGGACAACTCGACCTCGAATTTGTCAAAGCCGAACGTGCGCAGCACCAGCATCGCCAAATCGATACAGGCGCCCACCTCGGCCTCGATGGTCTCGGGGGTGGCGAAGATGTGGGCGTCATCCTGGGTGAATCCGCGCACCCGCAGCAGCCCGTGCATCACTCCCGAGCGCTCGTACCGGTAGACGGTCCCAAACTCCGCCAGGCGCAGGGGCAGCTCGCGGTAGCTGCGCCGTTGATCCTTGTAAATCAAAATATGGAAGGGGCAATTCATGGGCTTCAACTGGTATTCGGCGTCCTCCAATCGCATCGCCGTAAACATGTTCTGGCGGTAGAAATTGGTGTGGCCGCTCGTCTTCCACAGATCGACGCGGGCCACATGGGGGGTGTATACCAGTTGATAGCCTTGCCGCAGCAGTTCATCGCGCAAAAAATCTTCAATCTCCTTGCGGATGATCCCGCCCTTCGGATGCCAGAAGATCAGGCCGGGCCCCGCCTCGTCCTGGATGCTGAACAGGTCCAGTTCCTTTCCCAGCCGGCGATGATCGCGCCGCTTGGCCTCCTCCAGTTGCGCCAGAAACGCATCCAGCTCCTTTTGCGTAAAAAACGCCGTGCCGTAAATGCGCTGCATCGGATGGGAACGTTCGTCGCCCTTCCAGTGAGCCCCCGCCACGCTCAGAAGCTTGAAGGCCTTGATATGCCCGGTGGAAGGGACATGCGGCCCGCGGCAGAAGTCGAGAAACTTGCCTGTCTTGTACGCCGAGAATACCGGCTCGGCCTTTTCTCTGATCAGCTCGCACTTGAGAAACTCCCCCTTCTCTTCGAAGAGCTTGAGGCCCTCCTCCTTGGCGTAGTCGACGCGCTCAAACGGAAGGTCGGCTTTGACGAGCTCTCTCATCTTCTCTTCCAGGCGCGCCAAGTCTTCTTCGGTGAACGGCCGTTCCCGATAGAAATCGTAATAGAAGCCGGTCTCGGTCGGCGGTCCGACGCCCGGGCGGGCGTCGGGAAACAGCTCGAGCACGGCGGCCGCAAGCAGATGCGCGGACGAATGCCGGTAGACCTGCAAGCCCTCGGGAAACGGCGAGGTGGGGGTGATGAACTGGATCGAGGTACTGGTTTCGATCGGGCGCGACAAATCCACCAGCTCGCCGTCGAGTTTCGCCACCAAGGCTTCGGAGGCGAGGCGCGGTCCGATGGAGCGGGCGACCTCGAGCGCCGTGATGCCCTGGGGGAATTCTCTGACGCTTCCGTCAGGAAAGGTGATCTGAATGTTTGGCATTCCTCGGACGCGCTACCGTCTGCAACGGTTGAAAGGTACCTTTCCGCAGCGCCTTCGATCACGCCGCTTGACGGGCGGCCAGAGCGGTTGCTGCCGCCCCCGGGCGCCGCCCCGAATCGTCCTTAGAAAAATAACAGAGATGCCGCTGGCGGTCAAACGCCGGCGGCCCCGGGCTGGGGCGGACGGAGCCGGCACGGCGGCGCCCCGCCATGCACAAAGGCGATCCGCCTCAGCGCCACGGGCTCGTTCAGAATCATCGTTGGCACTCCGCCGAACCAGCACACCGGCAGTCCAAAGCATGAGGTGCGGCGTGACGGCATTTCCGCTTTCGCGGCTAAGCCTGGCCATGCGATACTGGCGCACCGCTCGGCTTCGAGCGGCCGGTGTTGGCGATGGCGGAAGTGCGAACAGACGTGCCGATGAGCAGTGCCCCGCGCCTTCGGCGCGTGCTCGGGTTGTGGGACCTTATCTTTTACGGCATCGTTCTGATCCAGCCCATCGCCCCGGTGCCGCTTTTTGGCATCGCGCAAAAGCTTTCGAACGGCTATTTTGTCACGACGATCCTCATCGCCATGCTGGCCATGATGATTACGGCCTTCAGCTACGGTCGCATGGCCACGCTGTACCCGTCGGCCGGCTCGGCCTACACTTACGTCGGTCGCGGCCTCAACCCTTATCTGGGTTTCTTGGCGGGCTGGGCGATGTTTCTCGACTATCTCCTGCTTCCCCTCATCAACATTGTGTGGATCGCGACGGTGCTCCACGCCCGATACCTGCCGCCAGTTCCGTATGCCTTGACGGCGGCGCTCGTCGCCGGAGCCATGACCGGGATGAATCTGCGCGGCATCAAGACCTCGGCGCGCGCCAACAAAGTGATGCTGGCCATTATGTTTGCGGTCATCGGGGCATTCATCGTGCTGGCGCTGCGCTACCTTGTCCATTCCCAGGGGTGGCATGGGATATTTTCCATCGAGCCGTTTTATGATCCGAAGACCTTCGACTTTGCCACCATCCGCCGGGCAACCTCGTTTGCGGCCCTCACCTATATCGGCTTCGACGGTGTGACGACTCTGGCCGAAGACGTTGAAAACCCCAAGCGTAATGTGTTGCTGGCGACGGTGGCCGTGTGCCTGTTCACGGGAGTCTTCGGGGGCCTGGAAGTCTACCTGGGACAACGGGTTTGGCCCGACTGGCATACTTTCCCCAATCTCGAGTCGGCTTTTATGGATGTCTGCCGGCGTGTTGGCGGGGCCGCTCTATTTCAGGGGATGGGATTAATCCTGCTGGTCGCCGCCCTCGGCAGCGGGTTGAACGGCCATCTCGGTGCCGCTCGGCTGCTCTTCGGCATGGGAAGGGATAATGTGTTGCCGAAGAAAATCTTTGCCCGTCTCGACCAGCGCCAAACTCCGGCGCTCAATATCATCCTGATCGGCGCTGCCGCCTTCGGCGGTGCCTTGGTGCTCGACTACGAGAAATCCGCCGAGCTGATTAACTTTGGTGCCTTCCTTTCCTTTATGGGAGTCAACTTCGCGACCTTCTGGCAATTCATGGTTATGGGCAAGGGAGGCCACCGGCGGAATCTTCTCGGCGACGCCGTCATCCCGATTACCGGTTTTCTCTTCTGCCTGTGGATCTGGTGGGGCTTGGGCACCCCGGCCAAGGTTGTCGGGGGTATCTGGTTTGCGGCCGGCCTCGGTTACCTCGCCATCAGTACTCGCGGCTTTCGGACCCCGCCGGCCATGATCGACTTCAGTGAATCGTGATACGCGCTGCCGCGGGATGGTTTTGAAGCATGCCCGGTCGCGATCGGCGCGATGGAATCCGCCGGCCGCCGACGATCCGATCGTGACCGGGGCCCCACGTCGCCCTCGGCCCGCTCTGAACGCGCCACGGTTCGTCGTGGCTCTCCGAACCGTCCAGTCAACTCGGGCGGCTGTTTCTTCGCAGGTAATCGGCGGCGCGCCGCAACCGTTGCGCGACCCGCTCGCGCCCTAGAACGAGCATGACCTCGAACAACCCCGGGGCGACGGCCTGGCCCGTAAGCGCGACTCGCGCCGCGTTGATCAGGACTCCCGCCTTCACGCCACGCTCTTCGGCCAAGGCTCGCAAGCACCTCTCGGTTTCCGTCAGATCAAAAGGCTCCAGGCGGGCGAGCCGCTGGGCCAGCTCTTCGAGCAGCTCGGCGAGTGAGCCTTCTTTCCAGAACCTGCCGACGGCTTGCGGATCGTAGTCAAACTCATCGGTGAAGAGGGCGCGGCCGGCGCACGAAAAATCTCTGAGGTTGCGCGCGCGACTCTGGAGCAGAAGAGCCGCGGCTTGCAAGCGTTGGCGCTCATCAGCATTGGGGCGTTCCGGCCAAATCCCCGCGCTTTTGAGCTCCTGCTCGACGACGGCCATCAAACGCTCGCGCGGCAAGTGCCGCAGGTACTCGCTATTCATCCAGGCCAGCTTTTCGAAATCGAAAACGGCGTTCGACTTCGAGACGGCTTCAAGGGAGAAGGCCAGCACCATCTCGTCGCGAGACAGAATCTCCCGTTCCCGGCCGTCCGGGCCCTTGGGCGGCGTCCAACCCAGGAGCGCCAGAAAATTGAGCAGCGCTTCCGGCAAGATGCCCTGTTCGCGGTAGGCGCCGACAGAGGTTGCGCCGTGCCGCTTGCTGAGACGCTGGCGGTCGGGGCCTAAGATCAGGGGAAGGTGGGCAAAGGTCGGCGGCGGCGCCTCGATCGCTTGATACATCAAGACTTGCTTGGGAGTGTTCGAGAGATGATCGGCGCCCCGAATGACATGGGTGATCCGCATGTCGAGGTCGTCGGCGACGACGCCCAGGTGATAAGTTGGCTGACCGTCGGAGCGCAGGAGGACGAAATCTTCCAGGTCGCGGTTTTCGACCGTGATGTGCCCAAACACCTTGTCGTCAAAGCTTGTCTCGCCGGTATCCGGGACCCGAAACCGCAACGCCAGGGGCCGGTGGCGCCGAGCTTGGCGCTCGACGGCGCTCAAGTTACGGCAAGTGCCGTCATATTTCCATGGCCGCCGCTCGGCTTCGGAGCGCGCCCGCTTGGCTTGCAGTTCGTCCGGCGTGCAGAAGCAGGGATAGGCCCAGTCGCGCCGCTCGAGCTCGATCGCTAGCCGCCGGTAGCGGTCCAGTCGCGCCGACTGATAGTAAGGCCCCTCGTCCCAGTCAAGTCCGAGCCACTGCAGACTCTCGAGGATGGCGGTCACGAGCTCCGGCTTGGACCGGTCGGCGTCCGTGTCTTCGATCCTGAGCACGAACACGCCGCCGTGATGACGGGCGAAGAGCCAGTTGTACAGAGCCGTCCGTGCGCCTCCAACGTGGAGGAAACCGGTCGGCGACGGCGCAAACCGAACTCGAATCTCCGACATGAATCCCTCGCTGTAACGGCGGAGCGTCGTCGCCCCTCCGGACCATCACCTGCTGTACACGGTCGTCGGGGAAACCGTGCTTGAACTGCGAGTCGTCCGCTGCCCGCCGCCATCCGGGCCGGCGCGCCCGTCGGCCGTTCCCGCCCCGAGCCGGCGGCACGTACGATTCAGAGCCTTCAGGGATCACACGCTCCCGCGACCGGCTTTGATTCTATAACGGCTCCCCTCGCGACGCCTAAAACCGGTATGCGCCTCCGCCACCGTCACCATGCCGCTCCCGATTGCAAGCGAACTTTCCTTCCTTCAGAGGAGCTACCCTTTTTGGTATAGCATGGTCGAGCGATGGAGACGCTGGTTCATTCGTACGCGCGGGCTCTTAAAACTGCATGCGACATATAAATTTTAGCCTTTATTTCCAATAAGATACTGAGATTGTGGCGTTTCGCGCCACCGGTCAACGGTGCCGTCGGAATCGACAGTGGGAAATATTTTGTCCTTTGTGGGAAGCGCTCCGCTCCTCCTCATGTATCTGCTCCGCCGTCCGCTCGCTCCGTATCAACGGCCAATTACCTTTATAACCAGTGGGTTGCAAGGCTATTGAGTCTGGCACACGGCGTGCCCGAGATGGCTGCGACGTAGTCACTCAACAAGGAAAGGGTGTCGATGACGATTATTAATACCGAAGAAAAGGTACGCTTGGGCATCCAGGTGCTCGTGGCCACGGTCCTGTGGACCCTGGGATACTACAAACTGGCTCTACTCGAGACCGCGGTGCTGTTTCCGTGGCGGCCCGTTTACGAGGCTATTCGGTGGCTCGTGGAACCGGTGCTCAACTGGCGGCTTTCGAAGCCTTTGGCCAAGGTTGAACCGGTTTCCCGGATCGTCGCCTAACTGACGGGGCGCAGGCCGGCGACGGGGTACGCCCAGAGCCATTCCTTGATTATCACCGCGGTCGTCGCCCATCCGAGCGTTGGTCTGGGCCCGGCCGTTATGAAAAGCGCGTCCGCTTCCACAGCCCGGCGCCGGCGATGAAGAGCAAGGCGAGCATGGCGGCAACCAGTTCCAACATCCACCCGCGTTCTACGCGGATGCGGGGCACGCGGGTGCCCCGTGCTAAGCCCGCAAAGATGGCGGCGGCGGCGGCCACAATGAGACCATCCCACCAACGGCGGCCGCCGGGTGCGCCGGTCTCCCTGGCTTCCTGGCCGCGCTGCGCGGATTCAGCGCGGCCAAGGTCCAACCCGTACCGGCGGCATTCACGGACTACAGCGTCATGCCATGACGCCTGCTCGGCTTCAGGAGCCACAGCGCTGGCGATCCCGACCGCGCCCAGAATCATCAGCAGCGACCCGGCAACCACCAGCGTCTGCGCGAAGCGAGTGCGGCCCGCTAGCTCCCCGAAGACCAAAGCTCCCCAGGCCAATCCCCAGAGCTGGTTAGTGTTCGAGAGCGGGATGCCGCGTCCAATGCCGATATATTTGGCGGCGTACTGCTGGAAGATGTCGCCGATGACCCAGCAGAACCCTCCCAAAAAAAGCCAGAACAGCACCGGTCGAGCGTGCCCAATCTCGGCTCGCAGAGGGCCTGCGCCGCCGCTAAAAGTGACGGCCAGGACGCTCATCGTCACGAGCTCTCCGATCGTAAACACCGTGACGAAGGAAAGCGGATTCATACCGCTCACGTAAGCTTTGCGGTAAGGAATGTACATGGTGCCCCACAGAAGGCCGGCACCAAGGGCGGTGATAATGCCGGAAAGCGCGCGGTGAGACGGCGAGACTGTCTCGTTTGCCGAAGCATAGCCGAGAAGGACGGCTCCCCCGGCAATGGCGATGGCTCCGCCCAAAACCTTCGTCCAGGTCTTGGCTCCTCCGCGGCGCAACTCGCCGAAGAACGCCCAGCCCCACAGCACCCCCACCAGACTGTTCGTATTCCACAACGGGAAGGCGATCGAAATCCCGACGTCGCGAATGGCAAACACCGTCAGCGTGTTGGCAACGGCCCACAGGGCTCCGGCCAGAATCGCCCACACGATCAGGTGAGGTTTTTCGCCGAGGTCGGCTAATACGTAGCCCGTACCCTTGACGACCGTGGGCAGCGTCCACCGCGCGACGAACACACCCGCCACCATAACGAACGAGACCAGAAACGGCGACAGGCCCGTCGCTACGAGCTTGGCCGGAGCTTCGGCGGCGCCCAGCCACGCCCCGGCAGCGAGCCCGGAGACAACACCGAGACCGTGAAGCGAGCGCGCCGTGGGCGCCGGAATCTCGAGTTGGGAAGCCGGCTTCATGCTTGGTCGTCAAGAGCGGCCGGAGCTGTTCGGACCCGTCAGCGTAGAGCGGCCAGCAGCAGGATGCCGGCGGCCAGCACGGCTACCGGCCACCAGAAGTGGCTATCAGTCACAATCGCTCGCACAGTGGCGCGCTTCATCAACCGCGACCCTTCGGCAATTCGGCGCCACGATTGTACAATAGAACCCCGCCGGCGGCTTCGCAAGCGGGTCTGGAAGGTGGTGAAGTGAGAACTTATCGAATCGCTCTTCTCCCCGGGGATGGGATTGGCCAGGAGGTGATTCCGGCAGCGGTCGAGGTGTTGAAGGCCGTGGCGCAGGAGTTCGCGCTTTCCTTCCAAACCTTTGAGTGGGGTTGTGAATACTACCGGCGCACGGGAACCATGATGCCCGAAGACGGGCTTGAACGGCTGAAAGGTTTTGACGCCATCCTGCTCGGTGCCATCGGTCATCCGACCGTGCCCGATCACATCTCGCTGCGGCAGCTCTTGCTGCGCATTCGTTTCGGGTTCGACCTTTACGTGAACCTGCGGCCGGTCGAAATCCTTCCGGGTCTCGCCTCTCCCCTGCGAACGAAATCGGCGGAGGACATCCGCATGATCTTCGTCCGCGAAAACACCGAAGGGGAATACTGCGGCCTGGGCGGGCGTTTCAAGGCGGGAACACCGGATGAAGTGGCGATCCAGCAATCGGTCTTCACCCGCAAGGGCGTTGAGCGCATTCTGCGTTACGCCTTCGAGCTGGCCCGGCGGCGACCCCGGAAGCGGCTGGCCAGCGCGACCAAGTCGAACGCCTTGAATTACACCATGGTGCTCTGGGATGAGGTGCTGGGCGCCCTGGTGCGGGAATATCCCGACGTGGCGGTAGCCAATTACCACGTTGACGCGCTCGCGGCCCGCATGATCACCCATCCGGAGAGTCTCGACGTGGTGGTGGCCTCGAATCTGTTCGCCGATATTTTGACGGATCTCGGCGGCGCATTGCAGGGCAGCCTGGGACTGGCGGCGAGCGCCAATTTCAATCCTGCGCACCGTTCGGGCCCACCTCTGTTTGAGCCGGTTCACGGTAGCGCTCCCGATATCGCGGGGCGCGGCATCTCGAATCCTATCGCCGCCATCTGGGCGGCGTCGATGATGCTGGAACATCTGGGCGAGCCGGGGGCCGCCGCGCGTATCTTGACGGGGCTTAAGACCGTGACAGCGGAAGGCCGGGTGCGCACTCCCGACTTGGGCGGGAAGAGCACAACGGAAGAGTTCGCGGCCGAGGTCATGACCCAGCTAGCCCGGCGGCCCGCACCGCCCCCCGCCAGCTAGGGCTTCAGAACCAGGAACGTGACCCCGTAACCGTTCAACGTGATGGTGATTCGCGGCACCGGAGCGAGGCTGGTGGAGGTCGGGCCGTTGACGAGATCGGTGTTCGAATCCACTGTTAGTTGGCTGCCCGCCGAAAAAGAACCGAGTTCTGAAACATCAACGATGACCGTTCGCGCCGCGCCGGGGCCGTTGTTATCCGCGGGTGCCTGGACGGCGTGGTCGGCAATCATGACGACGACCGAACCATCCGGGTTCCGCGCGGCGAGCGTTTCGACATCGTTCGCGTCGGTCGTCGCCAATTGAAGAATCTGAGCGCCGGGCGGAGAAGGAAAGAAGCTTTCCAGGGCCAGATCCACCCAATAGCTCAGGTACGGTTTGCCGGTGTTGTAGTCCACTTCGCCGTACTGGGTATCGGCGTCGAAATCCCAATGATACAGCGCTCCGGCACCGGCTTGCGCCAGTTGGGAAAACACGTAGGGACGCCAGCCGGCGAAGAACGGGCTCGTGCCGCGCGGGTCGACAACGAACCTCTGGCCGGGATTGCACGTACTCATGCCGTTCGCACCTTCAAAGTCAGCATTGACGTTATTCTCGGTGATCCAGACCGGCACGCCCGCCAGGACCGGCTTCACCTGTAACTGCGAACGGATGTATCGCACGTGCGGCGCGAAAGTTGTGCTGACTTGGCTGAGCAGCGCTGTGTCGGGGTCGGATTGATTACAGGACGAATAGTAATGGGTGGCGACGGCATCCACCTCGGCCGTCACGCCCGAGACAAAGGCGGGCAGAAACTTTTCAGGTTCATTGCCAAAATCCGCCAGTTCGAGCGCTACAAGCTTCAGGGGAACGGCCGAGCCGGCTGACTGCATCGCCGGCACCACCAAATTGTAGAGTGCGGTGTAGTCACTCGCCGTGAGACCGTTGATGTTGGGCTCGTTAAAGATGCCCCACCACGTGATCGGCTGGAATGGCTGGTGCACGTGGGTCACACCGGCCGCATCCGTAAAGCCGGTCGAGGTGTTGTAGTACTTCACCAGATTCGCGCAATAGTTGGCAAAGTCCTGGAAGTGGCTGGAAAGCAGGTGGCCATTGGCATCATCCATGAAGCTGGGCGCGACGGCGATCTGGAATTCCGGGCTGTGATCGCCGACGCTCAACACCGGATTGACCACCGCGTCGAGTTCGGTGAAGTCCCATGTTTTGGCCCCTTTTTGCGGCACGCCGCCGTCGACCGCCTGGAGGCGAATATGCTGGGGGCGGAGCCGGGCCAGGGTCGCCGGGGCGTTGGGGTTCAGCGCAAAAAACTGATAATCCCAGTTGGCGGGCTGAAAGGAAGTGGACATGAACGTGGAAAGCGGCCCCTGGGCCGCTGGGCCGATCTTGGCCACCACCGCCACGACGAGTGAGAGGCCGGCCGTGGCGCTCACTATACCGTCGCTGGCCGTCACCGTCACGGCGAAAGTTCCCGGCGGAGTGGCATCGTGAGCCGCGAAAGTAAGGTTGCCGGAACTGGTCGGGCCGGGCGAATTGATCGTCACACTCACGCCAGAGGGAAGCGCCGAGACGCTCAAGGTGACGGGAGCAGTGCCGCCGGCATGCGCCACGGTAGCGCCAACCGAAGCCGCCGTGCCGTCCTGCGGCACGATGACGCTCGGCGCGGCGAGCGTCATCGTGATTTGATCGGGCGAGGAGGAAGGCGGCGTCAATGCTTGACCTCCGCCGCAGGAAGTGGCGATCAGCGTTACAGCCAGAAGCCCCGGAAGCCCCAGTCTGCCGAAAGTCTCCATTCGCTCTCCCGCGTGGAGGTGATCGATGGCTTCGCCGGGCGAAGCGCCAACCAGCATAGCTCAACCCGGCCGGGAGCGAAAAGCAAGACCCGCAACCGGGGACGGTTAGAGTATACTGGCCGGTCTGCCGGCCGTGCCGACGGCGGGCGGAAGCGCCCAGCGTCATCGGGATTCGTGGAGACTGAGGAAACATGCCGCAACTTATTGTTGGAGTGGACGTCGGAGGCACGAAGGTGGCCGGGGGCCTGATGAATGCCAAGGGGCGACTCGTCAAGTCGCTGGTGATTCCGACTCAAGCCAGCCAAGGGTTCCGGGCGAGCTTCGGGCAGGTCCTGCGCTTGATCGAGCGGCTTATTCACGAGGCGGGGGGAAAGGGCAACGTGCTTGGCATCGGCCTTTGCGCTCCCGGCCCCCTTGACATCAGAAGTGGAATCATCCTGAAAGCCCCGAACCTGCCCGGCTGGGTCAAAGTGCCGGTGGTCGAAAAACTCGAGAAGCGCTTCCAATTGCCGACCAAGTTGGAAAACGATGCGAACGCCGCCGGACTCGCTGAAGTTCTATTTGGGGCCGCTGCGGGATACCGGCATATCTTCTACGTGACGGTTTCCACGGGCATCGGCACCGGTATCATCATCAATAAGCGAATCTACCACGGCAAGAACGGCGCGGCCGGCGAAGGAGGACACGTTACCATTGACTATCGCAGCCCCTACCGCTGCAGCTGTGGCTCGCTCGGCTGTATTGAGGCCCTGGCCGCCGGGCCCGGCATGGCGCGACGGGCGCGAGTCAAGTTGGAGCAGGAGCATGCCATGCCCAGCCTGCTCCGGCAGCGCACCGGCGGCAACCTGAGCCGTATTACTCCGCAGATGATTGTGCAAGCCGCACGTGCCGGCGACTGGATAGCCCAGCAGACTCTGGAAGAGACGGGTCTTTACCTCGGCGTATGGCTGGCGGGCATGATTACGCTGCTCGACCCGGAGGCCATTGTCATCGGCGGCGGCGTCGCCCAAATCGGCAGGCCGCTCTTTCAAAAGATTCGTGCCACTATCCTGAAGTATACCCTCAATCCGTCACTGGCCAAAAAAACCCCGCTGTTGCCCGCCAAGCTGAAGAAAGAAGTCGGAGTTTTCGGTGCCGCCAGCCTCTTCTTGCCCGCCGGCGAAGCCGCGGAGGGAGAGTATTGAACCATCTTGACGAGACGCCGCAAAAGATTGTGTACTCGTTGTGGCGAGCCACGCTAAACTGGGCCAGAGGTCTGCCGGGCCTGTAGCTCAGATGGATAGAGCAACGGTTTCCTAAACCGTGGGTCGGGAGTTCGAATCTCCCCAGGCCTACCAATTGCTTGTCTGTTTCTGCGAGTTACGCGACATAGTGTTTGATCCTAGATCAACTGAGGTGCATATTGCTTCCAGTTGTCGCATCGCCGCGGAAGCATCTTTCGGTACGGACTTCACGTAGCTGTTCATGGTGGTTGAAAGATTCGAGTGCCGGGGGATCGCCTGGATCGTTTTGTCCGGCACCCCGAGTCGATGAAGGTTTGTGGCAAGTCCGCGTCTAAACGCGTGCCAGCCGTGCCATTCGATCCCTGCTTCCTTGAACGCCGGCTTGACCTGCCATTTGAGAAGCGAGTTTAAATTCACAGGGCCGAGCTTGCCGCCATAACGCCGGCAGACAAACATATACCCTGCTTGAGCCGCACCCTGAGCCTCTCTGTGTCGCCCCAGGCGCTTGGCAAGCGGTGCGATGACCGGAACCGGAGCCTTGCCTTCTGTGGTCTTCGGCTCATTCACGAATCGCTCCCAAATGGAGTGTGTGACCCAGAGGGCATCATCGTGGAAGTTTTCCCAGAGCAGTCCCCGGATCTCGCTTTTGCGTAAGCCGGTGAATGCGGCCGCTGCGATAATTGTGGATGCCGGCTCGGGCAGTGCGGAAAGCATCCGGAAGATTTCCTCCAGCGAATAAGCGTAGGTCTCACCGCGCGGTCGGGCCTTCGGAATCGAAACATCCTGCATGGGATTGACCCCGTTGATGGCGCCGATCCGCTTGGCGTGTTTGAAAACTCCGCTCATCAGGTTTTTGATATGTCTTAGCGAGGTGCGGCTGAGATCGTGATGCTTGGCGACCTCGGCCAGCAATCGCTCGCCGTGGGCAGTGCAGAACTCGCACAAACGCATGTCGCCGCACCCTGGTTTCAGGTAGCATTTCCACATGTTGCGATAGCCCCTGTACGTCGAAGGACGCTTTTGGCTCTCGACGTGTGGCAGATAGTTCTTCTTCACAAACTCCTCCAGCTTCAGCGTGCCCTCAGGACTAGCGGGGTTGTCGTTGACAGTGGAGAGGAGTTCCATGACCAGAGGCATCACGGAACGTTTCGTCCGGTACTCATAGCAAATTGGCGCGATGCTTTTGGCCCTCTGAACGCGTTCGACCGTGCCATCGGGCCGCAGCACGTTTTCGTAATAGCGCACATACCAGCGGTTCTTCTTCGGATACACATACCCTCTTTGGTGACGAGTTGGCACTTAAGCCTCCTTTCAGGACCCGCCACCGTTCCTTCCCTGTTTGGAAATTCTATGTCGCGACCACCATTCTATAAGTTCCGGGCTGCCCCATTCAAACCGTATGTAGCGTCCTGCTTTCACGTGTGGAAGTGGATCATTGCTGCGGGCTCGGACATGGTCGCGCACCCAGGATTCGGGCAGGCGCCATCGGCTCGCCAACTCCTTCGAATCGATAATCTCGATCGACGAAGGATTGAGCGTGGAAATTGGAGACTCGAGATTGGTGGTTGTTTGGATCATCGGTCTTGGACCTCCTTGAAAATGTTGGGGCCATTTCGCGTTGCATTGGCCGTTCTGATGCGGCTTTGTGAGCTTTGCGTCTAAGTTCAGCTTCGAGCTCTTCAATCGATGGCAGGCTGCCCTTCCATTGCTTGGGGAGAGACTCGGTTAGCCGGTATTCGGAAACGCCCATCGGCTTGCGAAGATGGCGTAGCGCGTATTCGCGATTATGGAACCAAGGTATTTGTGCAGCAACTTGCTGCACAATCGCTTCGTCGGGCCAGGTCTCGGCAAAGGCTCGCATGTATTTGAGATTGCGAGGCGAAAAGCCAGTCATCTCGGGAAATGCCGTGCGCGGGTCCGCCGCCAGCCGATCGATGACCTTGGCTCCCCAGCCTTGATCCTTTTGCCGAGCCAGAATGTCCCTGCCGATGCTCCAGTACAACAAGACCAGCTCGCGGTTGACGGAGAGTGCCGCGCGAAGCTGAGCATGGCGGATGCGGTCCTTTAGCTCCGTGAGGAAGCTATCGTAACCTTTGGAGATCGCAGTCGTCAGGTTTGGCATCCTTGGTTCCCTTCGGTTGGCGATCACGACCGCACTTCACGAATAAAAGCCGGCCCGCGCGGATCGCTGGTTCGGTCGAGTTGGACGATATGACCGCACGCGCGGCACATAAACGAGCAATCCCACAACCGGTGTCGCCGTGGATAAAGTCCGAGGTTGTGGCGCACGGCGAGGGAAAAAATCAAAACGACAAGGCCAAGCCAGGCGTAACCGAACCAGGCGAGCTGGTGGTTGAAGTTGCCTCCCGTGCGAAGGAATGTATCGACATACCCGAGGATGAATTCGAGAATCAGCATGCCGATCAAGCCTGCGAGGGCGATCTTCCGGTACGGCCATTTGCGCGGCGGCGAGGCTCTCTGCGACAGCCGGGTTTGAATCTGGCCCTTGGTTCTGACATTCCCGAAACCCAGATCCGCTCCGCCGCTGCCGACGAGAATGTTCCAACCGCGCGAGCTGGCATTCAAATCAGAGAAACCTTCGGCCTAGACCAGCGAGAGCTTCGTGAATTCTGTTGATCCGCATGTCGGGCATTCGATATTCATTGCGTACCTCGTTTGAAGCCTGTAGTTCTCGATCCATTTTGGAAATTCTTTACAGCACCATCCACCAGGGCGCGGCCAGCGCGTCATCACCAAGCCATTCGAGATCACGGCCGGCGTGAAGGAGTAGCCCGCGCCGCGCGGCCTTCGGGTATTCCCGCCTGAAGGCGCGGAGACCGGCAGCATCACCCAGGCGCGGCCGCGTGGTCGCCTTCACTTCAATCGGCAGCAAGCTCCGACCTGCCTCAATCACAAAATCAACCTCTTCTCCCACGGTTGTGCGCCAGTAAAGAATTTCTGCCCTTTCCGGCCGCGCATCCCGCCAAGCGACCAAGTCGAGAAGCACCAAGTTTTCCAAGTGGGAGCCCGTGGGCTCGGCGTCCCCAGCCAGATGCAAGGCCAGCCCCGTGTCACCCCAATAAAGCTTCGGCGTCTTAATCAACCGCTTGCTCCGGCTCACGGCGTACGCGGCGATCCGAATCACCAGGAACGAGACTTCGAGCAGGTTCAGATACCGGTGAACCGTTGGCTGCGGCATGGCGACGTCCCGCGCCAATTCCGTCTGGTTCAACATCTGGCCCAGGCGTAGCCCCGCCGCCCGCATGAGCCGGCGAAAGTCCGGGAGCGAAGAAATCGACGAGAGCTGCTGAAGATCGCGTTCCAGATACGTTCTCACATAACCCTCGAACCACACGGTGCGATCGGAGGCCGACTTCAGGTGCACGGCGGGCACCGGAAAGCCGCCGCGCCGCGCGAAATTCTTCCAATCTTCCGGCTCGCTCTGCGCCTGCTGGAGCACGCGAATCCAGTTGCGCTCGTCGGCTGCCATCAATTCCTCCCATAATCCGCATCGGCCCAGGCCTACCTGTTCTCGGCGGGTCATCGGCCAAAGCGCCAAGTAGCTCGCTCGCCCGGCCAGCGATTCAGACACTCGGCGCATCAGTAAGAGATTCGCCGATCCCGTCAGCAGAAATTGGCCGGGCCGACGCTTGCGATCGATCGCCCTTTTGACACCGATCAAAACCTCCGGCTCGCGCTGCACCTCATCCAGCGTCACTGGAGCCGAACCTCCCACCAGCGCCTCAGGATCACTGCGGGCTAAGCCGGCGACATCCAGATCATCCAGGGTGAGGAACCGGCGCGCTCCCTTGACAAGCGCCTGGACCAGCGTACTCTTGCCGGTTTGTCTCGCACCCGTGACGACGACGGCCGGCATCGTCCGGAGATGGCCGGCAAGCGGGCTTTGGAGCAGGCGCGGTAGATAATGGTTATTCATATTATGAATGATTAGCATTCACAGCGCGAATAGTCAATGCACGTCGTACAGCCACTGCCTTCGTCAACCATGCTCCGCGCCGTATTTCTCGGTAACGACGGCAGCGCGTATCTCGATTTTTCGAGCGATATCACGAAAGACTTTCCGGTTGGAATTGAAAGCGAGGTTCTCGCTCTTCGGTCGGTGGTCGACTCGATTGCCGCAAATAGACCGAGCGTCCGGCGCGTGAAGTTTCTGATCCAGGGGCAGGAGGTCGACAGTCTCGACGGCCACGCTGATCTTACTGGGTTCTACGCTCCCGACCAGAACGTGGTACAGGGCGGCAACGCGTCCGCAGCTTCGCCTACGGCAAGCCGCTAGCCATCCTGGGCCGCTCGCGATTCTGCAAGGCCCTTCTGATAGGTAGCCTAGCGTTGTATTTAACTCTGCGGCTTGTATGCGTCCCAAACAGAAAGCCGCAGCGTCTCCGCAAGGCGAAACTCTGCGCTACGTGTTGCCTGCCAACGATCGCCGGCGCAGCC